>JAJDVH010000223.1 GCA_022826185.1 Alphaproteobacteria bacterium | reverse complement strand
TAATCGCGCATCAGGATCGCCTCGACCAGGAAGTGGGCGACGCCGGGTATGTTGAAGACCGTCTCGGTGATGATGAGCCCGCCGATCAGGAAGGCGGCCTCGATGCCGATGATGGTCGTTACCGGCAGCACCGCGTTCTTGAGCGCGTGGTGGTAGTTGACGGAGTTGTCGGTCGCCCCCTTGGAGCGCGCCGTGCGGATATAGTCCTGGCGCATCACCTCCAGCATGGAAGAGCGGGTGAGCCGCATGATAAGCGCAGAAGAGCGGAAACCGACGGCGGCCGCCGGGATGCTGTAAAGCACCAGTTCGTCCCAGAGATTGTCCGGCGGATCCATGTAGATCGGGATCGTGCCTGTATATTGTACAAAGGCCATCAGGATCAGCAGGGCGAGCCAGAAGGACGGCAGCGAAAGGCCGCTCAGCGATATGCAGCGCAGGATGTAGTCCATCGCCGAGTTCTGGCGCACGGCGCTGATGACCCCGAGCGGCAGCCCGAACAGCACCGAGAAGAACAGCGAGAGCGCGGCGAGCTTGGCGGTGATCGGGATACGCGGCTGCAGCTCGTCCACCACCGGCATCTCCGACACATAGGAGAAGCCGAGGTCCCAGACGATCAGGCCCCGAATCCATTCGAAATACTGGACCGGAATCGGTTGGTCGAGGCCGAGTTCGCGCTCGATATTGGCCTTCTCCTCCGGGTCCACGAACCCGGCGGAGTCGAACATGATGTCGGCGATGTTGCCGGGCATCAGCCGCAGCAGCACGAAGATGATGATCGACATCCCGACCAGGGTCAGGATCATCAGCAGGAAGCGCTTGACGATATACGCGCTCAAGGCTTGCCTCCTCTTTCCCGTGCTTCCGGCTGCAAATCTACGGCAGGAAAACCGGGGCGCCTCGGAGGACGCCCCGGCTCATCGCATGGTGCAAGGGTCCGGCTACTTGTCGAGCCAGACGTCTTCCAGGCGCCAGTTGTTGTAGAGGCTGTTCACATGCGTGACGAAGCCCTTGACATAGGGCTGCCAGCACTGCGCCGACTTGCCGTGGAAGATGATCGGCCGGGCCGCGTCCTCCTGGAGCTTCTTGTCGATCTCCCAGACGAGCTTCTTGCGCTCTTCCTGGTCGGTCATCATCGACTGCTTCTTGAACAGCGCCTCCATCTCCTCCTTGCAGTAGCCCGTATAGTTGCGCTGCGAGCCGCAGGAGTAGTTCTCGTAGAGGTTGGCGTCCGGATCGTCCACGCCGATGCCGGTCAGGTTCAGGCCGACCATGTAGTCCTTGCGGGCGACCTTGGCGTGCCAGTTGCTGGTCTCGACCGTGTCGAGCTCGCCGTCGATGTAGATGTGCTTCAGATGGTCGATCAGGATGACCGCCGGGTCGCGATAGGTGGCGATGTTCCGGGTCGAGACCTTGACCTTGAGCCGGTTGTCCGGCCCGTAGCCGAGGCCCTCCATGATCTTGCGCGCCTCGGCCCGGTTCGCCTCGACATCGGGATTGTAGCCCGCAACGGTCTTCAGGAATTCCGGAGGCATGCCCCAGACGCCCGACGGCGGCGGCATCATCGCGCCGCCCTGCACCGTCTCGCCATGGCCCAGGATATCGATGTAGGCCTGGCGGTCGATGGTCAGCACCATGGCCTTGCGGACATCCGCATTGTCGAAGGGCGGATTGTCCTGGTTGACGATCAGGTTGGTGCTGACATTGGTCGTGACGAGTTCGCACACGGCATCCGGCGCCTGAGCCTTGACATCCTTGAGCAGCGGAATGCTGACATCGACGTTGAAGGTCATGTCGAACTCGCCGGCGATGAAGGCCAGCACGCGGGTCGAGCGGCTCTTGATGATGGTCCACTCATGCCCGTCGAGATGCGGCTTGCCTTCCTTCCAGTAGTTGTCGTTCTTCGTGAACTTCACATGCTCGTTCTGCTTGAGGCTGACGAACTTGAACGGGCCGGTGCCGATCGGGTTCGTCCGCATCTTCTTCGGCGGCACATGGCAGGGATAGACCGGCGAGTAGCCCGAGGCCAGCAGCGCGATGAAGGCCGGCTGGCGGCGCTTCAGGTGGAAGGTCGCCTCATGGTCGCCGTTCGTGGTGATTTCCTCGAGGTTCTTGTACCAGGCCTTGCGCGGGTTCTTGCGCAGCTTGGCCTTGCGCTTGCCGAGCACCAGGTCCCAGGTGCATTTCACGTCCGCCGAGGTGAACGGCTTGCCGTCGTGCCACTGGACGCCCTGGCGCAGCTTGAAGGTGAGCTCGGTGCCGTCTTCGCTCCAGCTCCAGCTCTCGGCAAGGTCCGGAATGATGGTGTCGAGGCTGTTCCGGGCTACATCGTGCCGGTACATGATGAGATTGTTGAAGACGCCCATGTAAGGCGAGAGCGTCGAGTTGGTCGCCTCTTCGTGGATCGACCCGCTCGGCGGGGTGCCGCGATGGTAGAATTTCAGGACGCCGCCGTCCTTCTGCGCGAGCGCCGTCCCGGCATAGCCCGCGAGCATTGCCACGCCGAGGCCGAGCGCCGCGGCGCGTGTCAGATAACCCATGCTTGTATCCCTCCCGGTTAGCATGACGCCGCAGGGATTATGTCGGTCCCGTTCCGCTCTGCCAAGCCGGAACCATGCGCGATGCGAACGAAAGACAAAATGAAGGCGGCGGAGAGCCCCCGCCGCACTCTCAATACAGGTTTACCGCGCCCTTTCAGGCGTCATGTCCACAACCTCGAAACGATCCCGGGCCGCCCGGACAGGACGGCCGCCGGCCGGTCCGTCAGCTCCCGACCGCGTCGAGCGCCTCGCCTTCGGTGCCGTGAATCTGGATGATCTTGTCGAAACCGGACAGCTGGACGATTTCCCGGACGGTGTCGGGAAGCGCACACAGCGCGAAGCTCGCGTCGCGCCTCCAAAGACCCTTGGCGATCACCAGGACTGCGCGAAGCCCGGCGCTGCTGATGTAGGACAGCTGGGACAGATTGACGACAACGGCCCGGTCGTCGTCCTGAATCGCCGCCTTCATCTTGCTCTCGAAATCGCGGGCCGTTGCACTGTCGATGCGGCCTTCCGGCACTGCAAGCAGGGCACCGTCGCGCCGCTCCATCCTTACTTCCATCCTTATGCCTCCTGTCCTTGTCCGCCGGCGACCGGCGCGGCCCGAGCGCCGGTTTCCGCAACCGGCATCGCTGTCTGCTGCATTCTTACACGATCCTGCCGCCCCATACAGCCATTGATGATTGCAAACGGCTGCTTCTAAAGGTCGTAGCCCCGCTCGCCATGGGCCGCAAGGTCGAGGCCCACCAGTTCGTCCTCCTCATCGACCCTGAGGCCGCCGATCAGCGCATCGGTGGCCTTGACGATCAGGAAGGTGGCAATCAGGGACCATGCCGCGACCGCTGCAACGCCGAGCGCCTGCACCCCGATTCGACCGCCCGCCGTTACGCCTTCCCCCGAACCCGGCCCGCCGACCGTGTTCGACGCCAGCACCGCGACCAGCAACGCGCCTGCCGCGCCGCCGATGCCATGCACGGCGAACACATCCAGCGAATCGTCGATTTTCCACGCTTTCTTGACCGCATCGGTGGCGGCGCAACACACCGCGCCCGCGACGGCGCCCAGCAGCAGAGCGCCCGCGGGCCCGACGAAGCCCGATGCCGACGCCGCGGCGGCAAGGCCCGAAATCGCGCCCGTCACCGCGCCGACAAGCGACGCCTTGCCGTGTCTGATCCATTCGATTGCGGCCCATGTCATGGCGGCCGCTGCCGCTGCGATATGCGTCGCGGCGACCGCCATGCCGGCCGCGGCGTCGGCCGCCAGCGCGCTGCCGCCGTTGAACCCGAACCAGCCGACCCAGAGCAGCGCGGCGCCGACGGCCGTCATGCCGGGACTGTGCGGGGGATGAACGCTGCCGGGGAAGCCCCGCCGGCCTCCCAGAACCTTTGCAATGGCGAGGGCCGACACGCCGGCGGAGACGTGGACGACGAGGCCGCCGGCGAAGTCCATGACGCCGAGCTCCGCCAGCCACCCGCCGCCCCGCACCCAGTGGCAGACCGGGGCATAGACCAGCAACAGCCAGGCCCCGCTCACGATCAGCACGGCGGGAAAGCGGATGCGCTCGACCCAGGCGCCGACCAGGAGCGCGGGCGCGATGACCGCGAACGCCATCTGGAAGACGGCGAAGACGATCTCCGGGATTGCGCCCCTGACCGGGTCCGGTCCCACGCCGGCGAAGAAGGCCTTGCCGAAGCCCCCGATGAGTCCGCCCGCGCTGTCCCCGAACGCCAGGCTGTAGCCCGCGGCGAGCCAGAGAACGCTGGAGAGGCAGGCAATGGCGAAGCATTGCATCACGACCGACAGAACGGCCTGCGCCCGCACCAGGCCCGCATAGAACATGGCCAGCCCCGGCAGGGTCATCAGCAGCACCAGCGCGCTCGCCGCCAGAACCCATGCCGTGTCGCCGGCGCTCGTCGCCGTGTCGGCCGACACGGCCGGCAAGGGCAATGCCCAGAGCGCTATTGCGAGGCCGATGCGGCGCGGCATCGTCGCACCCCTCCCGGAAGCATCATGGCCCGCAACATAGCCTGGGGGCGCACCGAATCGAGGACCCGGCTCCGCCGTCACGGCGCGTCCGCACCCAGAATTGCGTCGACATGTCCTGCAGCGCGGGCAGCGACGTCGCGCACCGATTCGCTCAGCGCTTCGAGGACAAGCCCGCCTCCCGTCCGGCCGATCACGCCGGCGAGAGCCGGCCCGGCCCCCTCCTCCACCGGGTCCCCGTCCGCGGCCAGTTGCATGAGGCCCCAGAGGTTGCGCCAGAGCCGCGCAGCCTCGCCGAGTTCCTCCGCCGCCCCGGCGCTTATGGCCCCGAGCGCCTGCGCGGCTTCGAAAGCGGCGGGCGCATCTCCGTCGAGGATGTCCGGGCGGTCCGCTGCATGGACCAATCGCAGGAAGTCGGCGGCGGCGGCCACATCGCGCAGGCCGCCGGCCATGTGCTCTATGGCCCAGAGGTCCGGGCCGGCGCCGTCCCGCCTGCCGCGCATGCCGGCGAGCCCGGCAGCCACCGGGCCCGTCTGCCGGGGCGCGGCGAGCACGGCCCGCCTCGCTTCCTCGAAGCGGTCACCCAGTCCCCCTTCGGACCACACGGCCCGCGCACGCCGCAACGCCGCCAGCTCCGGCGCGCCGGCGTCATGGTGCGGGTAGTCCAGGAAGGCCCGGAGCGAACAGGCCAGCGGGCCGCTGCTTCCCGTCTCGCGCGGCCGCATGTCGATGCGGTAGAGGCCGCCTTCGGCCGTCTCGGCGGTCAGCGCAGCCGTCAGGCGCCGGCAGAGGCGCGCATAGTAGGTGTCGGGGTCCAGCGGCCGGGGGCCGTCGGAGTCCGCGCCTTCGTGATCGTAGAGGAGCATGAGGTCGAGTTCGGAGTTCACCGTCATCTCGCGGCTGCCGAGATCGCCGAAGGCCAGTACCGCGGCCCGGCCGCCCGGCACGCGCCCGTGCGCGGCCGCAAACGCCTCCTGCACGGCCGGCGCGAGCGCGCCGATGCACGCATCGGCGATGTCGGCAAGCGGCGGCGCAGCCTCTACAGGCGAAAGCCGCCCGCGCAGCATATGGGTCCCGATCTGGAACGACCGGTCGTTGGCCCAGCGCCGCACGGCCTCCAGCAGGTCCAGAAGATCGCCCGCGCGGCCCGCCGCCTCTTCCAGCTCCGCCTGCATTTCCGCGCGGCCGAACTCCCGCGCATAGAAGAGCCGCACCAGGCCCCGGCGGGCCGCCTCCGCGATTTCCGGCTCCAGGCCTTCCTCATCCGGCAGGTCGAGATCCGTGAAGTCGCGGCTGAGCGCGCTTTCCAGCAGGAGCGGGCGGCGGGTCAGCCGGGCGGCGAGCAGAGGCGCGGAACCGGCTATGTCCGTCACGATCTCCAGCAGTTCGGGCCGGGCCGCCAGCAGGGACAGCAACCGCCTGTCGGCCGGCAGCCCGGCAAGCAAGCGGTCGAAGCGCGACAGGGCCGCGTCGGGGTCGGGCGCCGCTGCTAGCGCCGCCAGAATCTTCGGCAGCAGCCGCGCCAGAAGCTCGCGCGCCCCGGCGCTTCGCAGGACGGGCGCGCCGCCCGCCAGCCAGGCCCGAACCGTCGCCGCGCCCCGCCCGGCATCGACATAGCCCATGGCCGCGAGCGCCGCCTCGCCTTCGCCCTCCTGCGAGAAATCCACGCCCTCGGCGCCCGGCGCATCCAGCGGGTCCTCGAACAGCGCCCCGTAATGGCGTTCCACCGCCGCGATATGGCCGTTGAGCCGGTCCTCGAATGCCCCGGCGGACGCGAAGGCCAGAAACGCGGCGATACCCGCCATGCCGGCTTCGCTGTCGGGCAGGCTGTGCGTCTGCCGGTCTTCCACCATTTGCAGCCGGTGCTCCACGCCGCGCTGGAAGCCGTATGCCGCCCGGAGCTCTACCGCCGCATCCGGATGGACGTGACCTTTCGACACAAGCGCCTCCAGCGCCTCCAGCGTGCCGCATCCGCGAAGGCCCGGATCGCGTCCGCCCCAGACGAGCTGCTGCGCCTGGACGAAGAACTCGATCTCGCGGATGCCGCCCCGGCCGAGCTTGACATTGTGCCCCTCCAGCCCGTCCCCGCCCGCCCCGCGCGAGGCGTCGATCTGCTCCTTGATCGCCCTTATGTCCTGCGCCGCGGCGAAATCCAGATGGCGGCGCCATATGAAGGGCTGCAGGGTCTCCAGAAACGCCTCGCCCGCCGCAATGTCGCCTGCGACCGGGCGCGCCTTTATCATGGCCGCCCGCTCCCAGTTGCGCCCGGCGGTCCGGTAGTAATGCTCCGCGGAGCGGACCGCGACGGCGGGCGGTGTCGAGCCCGGGTCGGGGCGCAGCCTGAGGTCGGTGCGGAACACATAGCCCTGCGCGGTCTGCTGGCCCATGATGCGCACCAGCTCCTGCGCGAGCCGCGCGAAGACCCGCTGCACGCCGCGTCTTCCTACATAGGGCGACCGGTCCTGGTCGTAGAAGAGGATCAGGTCGATATCGCTCGAATAGTTGAGTTCCGAGGCGCCGAGCTTCCCCATGCCAAGCGCGAACAGCCCCGACCCGCGCTCGGGGTCGCCAGGGTCCGGCAGTTCCAGTTCGCGCGCCTCGTGCAGGCCCCGCAGCAAATGCCGGAATGCCGAGCCCAGCGCCGCCTCCGCGAACCCGGAGAGCGCGCCGGTCACCTGTTCCAGCGGCCAGACGGACGCGATGTCGGCCAGCGCAATGGCGAGCGCGGCGCGGCGCTTCGCCCGGCGCAGGCGGAGCATGATATCGGCGAGGGATTCCTCCGCGAAACCTGTCCGGTCCGCGGCCGCTTCATAGGCCGCCCGGTAGGCCGCGTCCGGGCCGGCCTCGAGCAGCAGCCGCGCGAAACCGGGATCGGAGATCAGCCCGTGGCTGAGATAGGGGCTGTTCGCAAACACCGAGGAGAGAAGCCGCCCGACCGCCGCATCCTCCTCCGCCTCCAGCATGAAGGCGCGGAGCCCGTCGTCTTCGGCCTCGTCTGCCGCCTCGCGCCAGCGCTGCCAGCAGGTCTCCGCCGCCTCGGCATCGGCAACGACCGGCAGGCCTCCGCCGCCGCCGATCCATTCTCCCGCCAGACCTGTCATGCAAGGCCGATCCACGATTGAGGGGGTTTCCGGAAGGCTGCGCCTTTTTGTTCCGGCGTCAAGCGCCTGACGGCCGCCATGCTCCTGTCTGCCCGCGGTCGCTTGCGCGGCCTCTCGCCAGGACCTACAACCGCAATCTGCGCAAGCGCGGGCTTCCGCATTGCCCCAACAGGCGGAGTTTTCGCAAACGATGCCGAAGAAACTGACCCCGGAAGAGATCGGGCGTTATCGCGGCGACGGCTTCGTCAGTCCCGTGCCCGTGCTGACCGGGACGGAAGTCCGGACATTCCGGGCCGGTCTGGAGGCCTTCGAACGGCGCAAAGGCGCGAAGATGGATTTCCCGGAGCGGTCGAAGACTTACCTGTTGTTCGACTGGGCCGATTCCATCGTTCATCACCCGGAGGTGCTGGACGCGGTCGAAGACCTGATCGGCCCCGACATCCTCGTTTACCACCTCACCATGCATATCAAGGAGCCGCAGACGGACCATCACGTCGTCTGGCACCAGGACGACGACTATTTCCATCTCACGCCGGCGGAGCATGTGACGGCCTGGGTCGCGCTGTCCGAAGCGGACGGCGAGTCCGGCTGCATGCGCATGGTGCCCGGCGCTTACAAGGAAGGCCTGATCGCGCATGTCGAGGACCCCCGGCCCGAGCATCTCATCAGGCTCGGCAAGGGAATCCACGGCCGGTTCGGTCCCGATGACGGCGTGCCGGTGCCCGTCCCCGCGGGCTCCATGTCCCTGCACCATACCCACACGCCGCATTGCTCCGGCCCGAACCGCAGCACCGATCGGCGCATCGGCGTCGGCGTCAGCTACATTCCCGCGCATGTCAGGCCGCAGACGACGCCCTGTTCGAGCGCGCTTCTGGTGCGCGGCGAGGACCGGTTCGGCCACTTCCACCCCGAGCGGCGGCTGAACGAGTCGGAGAGCGCCGAGGCGATTGCGGCCCACAGGAAGGCGTGCGCGCTGTACGAGCGGGCCACCGGGATCGGCTGAGGCCCGCAACGCCGCGCGGCCCCGGCAGGCCAGTCAATCAATCGCGTCCGACCGCTCCGGTCCGCGTCTCCTCCAGCACCTGGTCCACCACGGCGCACAGCGCCTCGCGGTGGTCCGCGCCCTCGATCCGGCAAAGCTCGTAGCGCTCGATCTGCCGGTCGGCCGATGGTCCGTCATAGAGGATCGCCGAAATCCGGCGGAGGTCCTCCTCGCAGCCGAGCGCACGGGCATCTTCCGCCACATCCTCCACCAGCGCCTCGACGCAGTCCGCGATATCGACCCGCCCGCCCCGCTCCGCATCGCCGATGAATGCAAGCGTTCCATAGCGTTGGGCCAGCCAGCAGTTCTCGGCGATGATCTCGGTCGGCGGCTCGGGCGGCAGCCCTTCCTCCTCGTCCTGCCGCAACAGCCTGCGCAGCAGCGCGGCATAGAGGGCGGCGAGCGCGATCGACTCGTCCATGCGCGGGCAGATGTCGCAACTCCTGAGCTCGATCGTCGGATAGGCGTGGGAGGGACGGATATCCGGGCGCATCTCGCTGCTGTCCCGGATCGCGTCGATGCGCCGGTAGTCCTCCACCAGGCCGTCGAACTCGGCCCGCGAACGAAACGGGCGGGGAAGCCCGGTGCGCGGCAGCGCCCCGATGATGACGGGGCGGTAGGACTTGTAGCCGGTAAAGCCGCCGGCATTGAAGGGCGAGGACGCCGAGAGCGCGATGAACGCCGGCAGATGGCGCCGGATCGCCGTCATCACGCGGATGCGAGAATCCGGGTCGCCGAAGCCGGCATGGATGTGCATGCCGGCCACCAGGAAGCGGCGCACGGCCTCCTGCATCGCGATCTCGAAGTCGCGGTAACGCGCCTTCGGCGTCACCCGCTGCTCCCGCCAGGCTGCGAAAGGGTGCGTCGAGGCCGCCATCGCCCGCGCGCCGTGGGCCTCCGCCGACTCGACGACCAGGCGGCGCGTCTCGGCAAGCGCCGTGCGCAGGTCCGCTATCGAGGAGCAGACCCGCGTGTTGGTCTCCACCTGGGAGCGCAGCAGCTCCGGCACCACCGTATGCGCACCGCTTTCCCGTTCGCAACGCTCCATGATCCCCGGGTCGGGGTCGGCGATGAGGTCGCGCGTTTCCGGATCGACCAGGAAGAACTCTTCCTCAATGCCGAACGTGAACGTCAGTCCCGGCTCCGTCATCGACCGTTCTCCCGCTGGCGGCGGTCTTTTCAGAGCCCGATTACTACGGCAGCGGCGGTTTCATTTGAAGCGTGAGACATGCCTTCCGGGCGTCTGTCCAGTCTTCCTCGCTCATGGCAGGTCGAAAGCTCCGGCGTTCAGCGCGCCGGATATGCGCCAGGCGCTCATCGGTGGCCGGGTGGGTGGAGAGCATGCGGGCCAGCGGCCCGTCCCCGTCCTTTTCCCGTTCCCTCAAACGGGCGAAGAAATCCGCGAGCCCCTGCGTGCCGAATCCCGCAGCCTCAAGGCGCGCCAGCGCAAAGGCGTCCGCATCGCGCTCGGCATCGCGGGAGTAGCCGGTGTTGACCAGCCACTCCGCCAGTCCGCCCGCCAGCGTGCCGCCCGTCAGGTCGCCGAACAGCACGCCGACCAGAAGCGCAACGGCGAAGGACCGGTAGAGGGCGCGGGTCGAATGGTCGTGCGCGATATGGCCGAGCTCGTGCGCGGCAATGCCCGCGATTTCCTCCGCGCTGTCGGCCTGGACCAGCAGTCCCCGGGTGAAGACCATGATTCCGCCCGGCAGCGCGAAGGCGTTGACCAGGAGGGTATTCACCACCACCACCCGCACCGTCGGCGGGTCCGGCAAGTCAGCGGCGAGACGGTCCGCAAGACGCTGCAGCGCGGCACGCCCGTCTTCCCAGGAGCAGTAGCGCTGGCGGCTTGCCGGCCCCGCCGGCCCCGGCAGCAACTCGACGACCTGCACGAGAACTTCCCGCCCCAGCCGGAACTTCGCGGAGTCCGGGGTAACGGCCGCAAGCTGCGCCGACAGCAGCGGAATAAGCACCAGCACAATCCCGGCAACCGACCCGGCGGCCAGCACGGCCCAGATCGCAATCCGCGCGACCGCCCTTCCGGAGGTCCGCGTGCGACGATTCAAATGCGGCGCCACCGGCCGGAGCGCGTCCACCACGCCCGGATCGTCCACGATGAGCCGCGCCGTCGTGCCGGCCAGCCCGAGCCGCACCGGCTCGCCCGGGCGCGGCCGTTCCACCAGCCGGACGCCGTCGCCCGGCCAGGACCCGACCACGGGGCCGGCTTCGTCGAAGATCGCCAGCCCGGTCGCCGCAATCTCGACCTCGACCGGCCGGGACCGCGCCGTCAGCCCGTCATAGTAGCGCGCGGGGTAGCGGGCCATGCCTCAGAACCCGCCGACATCCAGCGCCTCCGCCGTCCCCTCGCCATAGCTCGGCACGGCGGCGGAGGACTGCACGACCTCTTCGAGCGCTCTGGCATTCGAGATTTCCAGCGTCTCGCAGGCATGTTCAAGCATCGGGATATCCAGATACAGCGTCTTTACAATGCCGGGCAAAAACAAAAGCATAAGGACAGGAATTAGAATAATCACCACGTTCAAGAATATCGAATTTGTCCCAAATGCAACCCCGATAAACATCATGAAAAGCAAAAACACCAAAATTAGAAGACCGATTCCCATGACAAGCAAAACCAGGAAGATAGCGACCTGCGAAAAAGCGAATCGGACCCGGAACGACGATCGGAATTCCGTATCCCCGATTCTCAAGCAGGCGATCAGATGGCGGAATTCCACCGTTCTGTACCAGACCCAGGCAAGGGGAACCGGCGCCAACGCCGCAAGAGGCGACAGCGCCAAGCGGTCGAACGCAAGGACCAAATTTACGGTGTTTGCCTGCGCGATGAAGGACAGGATAGACCACAGTTCTTCAGGATTGAACGTCGTATTGAACGCTGTAAAGACTCCCACCCCCGCAATCAGCGATGCGATCACCGCCAGCCAGCGTCGAAAGAGCCATCCGGCGTTCGGCGCCAGCGCGATTTCCGCAGCGCCGAAATTTGCGCACCGGGCGAAATATCCGAGCGTCGCGGCCCGCATCCAGGGATAGGCAAGACCGAACGTCGCCACCGTCAGCAGGCCATAGGCGAACGAGATGCAGGCATAGCGCAGCGACGAGCCTCCAAGCCCGAAGCGCACGCCCCGCCAGGCAGTGCGCGTGAGGCGGTAGCGCCGCATGCGATGGATCGCGATCTGGATGAGGAACAGCAGCACGAGGAAATACAGTGCTTCGAGCAGCCAGAAAGCGGATCGGGGCGCGTCCTCCAGAACGAACTGCAGGAGCGTATAGACGGCGAATACCGGCAGCAGCACCGCGACGGCGATCAGGAATCCGACGAACAACTCCCTGCCCGTGCCGAGATATTCCAGCGTATCGCCCAGAAGCACGGTGTGGCGCCAGACGAACCGCCGCGCATGCGTCCGGCCCCAGAAGCGGTAGATGCCGAGCGTCAGGACCGAATACAGCCAGTTGCACAGCAGCAGCCAGCCCAGATCGCCGAGCTTGCCCTCGAACCGCGCCGCGGGCTGGCGCGCGTCCTGCAATGCCGTCGCCGGTGTGCCGTCAGCCATCGCGGGCCGCTCCGGCGCCACGGCCGCTCCTGTGTCGGAAACCACGCTAGAACCCGCCGACATCGAGGGCCTCCGCCGTCCCCTCGCCGTAGCTCGGCACGGCGGCGGAGGACTGCACGACCTCTTCCAGCGCCCCGGCGTTCAAGATGTCCAGCGTCTCGCATGCATGCTTCAACAGAGGGATGTCCAGGAACAGGATTCGGACTATTCCGGAGAACAGCAGCACTAACAGAGCTGGGACAAAGACAATCATAACGGCAATTACGCCTTCTATCTCCCCGGTACTTACAGAGACAAACGCGATCAAAAATGCAACGGTACCGAGTAACGCACCCAACGCAAACATGACAAGGGAAAAGACAAAGAAGCGGCCAAAAACGAATTGGCTCCGGACCGCAGACGACAAGTTTGTATCGCCGACAGTCAAGCACCCTACCATATGCCGGAATTCGACCGCTCGGTACCAAATCCAGAGGAAAAAGCTCGTCAACAACAGAAACAGCGGCCAGTATGTCATGGAAGCGAGGACAATATCCGTTGTCTCATAAAGTTCCTGATCGATGAAGAACGCAATCGTTTCGAGGCTTTCGAAATTCAGGATCGCAAAAAGCCCCAACGCCCCGGCAAACGACCCGGGGACGGCTGCCCAGCGCCGCAACAGCCAGACGGGATTCGGTGCAAGACCGAGACCCGCCGTGCCGAAATAGGCATGTTGCGCGAAGTAACGGAGAGTCGCGCTCCGCATCCACGGATAGGCAAGCCCGAGCGTCGCCGCCGTCAGCAGGCCGTAGCCGAAGGCGATGCGCGCATAAGCGAGCGACGAGCCGCCGAGCCCGAAACGGACGCCGCGCCAGGCCGTGCGCGTCAGCCGGTAGCGGCGCATGCGGTGGATGGCAATCTGGATCAGGAAAAACAGCACCAGGTAGTAGAGGATTTCGAGCGCGAGCAGCGCATAGCCGGGCCCGTCCGCGAACAGGAATTGCAGCAGCGAGTAGGCGGCGAACACGGGCAGGAGGACCGCGACGGCGATCAGGAAGCCGATGAACAGCTCCCCGCCGGTGCCCAGATATTCCAGCGCGTCGTCCAGCAGCACGGTATGACGCCAGACGAAGCGGCGGACATGCGTGCGCCCCCAGAAGCGGTAGATGCCGAGCGTCAGGATGGAGAACAGCAGGTTGCGCAGCAGCAGCCCCGCCAGCGGGCCCCGCCGGCCCTCGAACCGCGACGACCGCCCCGGTATGCCGTCCGCCATCCGCCCTTCTTTCCGATCCCGCAGACCCGCCTGAGCCGCTATAGCATGAGCCGGCGGCGCCCCGTAAGCTGGCGGGCCGTTGCGAGGCAGGAATGGAAGGCAACGAAACCGTGAGCGCAGTCGCATCCGGCGGAAAGAGCTTCTACGGCGCCCGGCTCGGGCTGCTGGTGCGCCCGACGCGCTTTCCCCGGCTTCCCGGCGACCCGGCCAATGCCCGCAGCTTCCCTTTCAGCGTGCGCCATGCGGTGCTGGAGCAGACGGACCGGACGGTGGCGCTGGAAGCCGCCGAACGCCTGCTGGATGAAGGCGCGGAAGGCATCGGCCTCGCCTTCAACGCCGAATTCGACCTGGCGGACGCCCTCGATGCGCCTTTCGCCGGCGGACTTGCCGCGCAGCGCAGCCTCGTCGAAGCCATGCTCCCGCCCGATGCCGAGGTCGGCGTGCTGGCCTTCTCCGGGGACAATGACAGGATCGCGGCGCCCGGCTATCTGGCCGACGCCGTGGCGGCGGACGAGGACAGGCTCGACATCGAGCGCGCGCGGGACAGCCTCCTGGATGCGGCGACGCAGGCGGCATCCAACCGGCCCGCCATCGCCGCCTGGCTGCTGGAAGAGCCGGAGATGGGCCCCTTCGCCTCCGATGTCCGCGCCGCCACCGCCCGGCCCGTCTATGACCGGACCCGCTTCCTCGCCTGGTTCCATGCGAGCCTCGCGCCGAGGGTCTTTCCGCGATGACGGTTGCGGTCGGAGGCGCGCCCGTCGGCGGGGCGGCGCTCGGCATCCTCATGCTGGACGCCCGCTTCCCGCGCGTGCCGGGCGACATGGGCAATGGCGACACCTGGCCCTTCCCGGTGCTCTACGAGATCGTGCGCGGCGCCACGCCGGAGCGGGTCGTGCGCCGCCGCGCCGAAGGGCTGGACGGCGACTTCCTCGACGCCGCCCGGCGGCTGGTGGACCGCGGCGCCGCGGCCGTCACCACCGTTTGCGGCTTCCTGTCGCTCTTCCAGCCGGAGCTCGCCGCCCATGCCGGCGTGCCGGTCGCCTCATCGACCCTGATGCAGGTGGCGGCGCTGGACCGCATGCTCCCGCCCGGAAAGCGGACGGGTGTGATCACGGTCAGCCGCGAGAGCCTTTGGGACGACCACTTCACCGCCGTCGGCGCGCCCACCGACACGCCGGTCGAAGGCACCGAGGGAGGGCGCGAACTCACCCGCGTGCTGATCGGCAACCAGCCCTGGCTCGACATGGGCGCCGCCGAAGCCGATGTCACGGCCGCCGCCCGCCGCCTCGCGGCGCGTTGCCCGGAGGTCGGCGCCATCGTGCTGGAATGCGCCAACATGGCTCCCTACGCCGCCGCAGTGCGCCGCGAGACGGGTCTTCCGGTCCACGACATCTACAGCTTCATCACCTGGGTGCATTCCGGCTTCGCCGAGGATCGTTGAACGGAATTGTACCTCCTATATCAGTGTATCCTTTCTAGATTTTATTTAAAAGAAAATATCCTATTTCCAACTGACATAAGCCTTTATGTGGGACAATCCCAAGAGACTCTGTAACTCTTGCTCAGCTCGCCAGCGTAGACAAGATTCGGGATTGTTCCCAGGGCCACAATCGAATCCGCTAAGCCTGAATGCGTCTCTAAAGTACAGAAAAGCTTCCATTGTTTCTCCATTGTTCCTAGAAATTATCCCAAGATTGAAGTATGCTTCATTCCTGATTTTAACAAATTCATTGAAAATCCTACCATATTCCTTAGCAGAGCCAATGACTTTTTCTTGAACAAAGTCATACTTGTAATTATCTCGATAGTAATTATCATATTCTCCATAAATATAATTTACCAAATTCGCGGCTCGATTAGCTTCCATGGCTAATTTGCTCAATTGTGTTTTTTCTTGTTGTTCTATCGGCTTAGAGAGTAACTCAGAAGCAAATGACCGAATTGCGTCCAAATCTGGAACTTCGGTCATATCGAACTCTTTCAAGGCCTTTTGACGCTCTTTTTCGATAGACAACGTATTGGATTTCTCCTGAGCATAAAGGGGATTAAAGACACCAAACAAGATACCAAAAAGTGCTGCGTGGATGACAAATTTCAACATGATGAACTCCCTAGATGAGTGGCTTTATCTCGAATTCCTGATTTCGGATTGGAATAATCTGAAATCGTGGTGGACGGCCCTTCTGCCATGGCGCGAATTTATTGTAAAGAAACCACTGCCCAATCTCCTTGCCAATTAATTCCCGACATGTGCCGTCACGGAATGAGCGTTTGGCGACATTGACCGCTACCATCCCGCCGCTGTCTGCCGCTGTAAGTCTTAATTTGACGGACTCCCAACTCTTATCGAAGAACCAGTCCAGATCCGTGGCTGACACCTTCAGCCCATAGCCTGCTCCTGTCTTTCTTGGCCGACCGTTATGCCACGCCGCTACAACAAAGCCTACCCGTTTCATCCTTCGCCCCAAGCGTTAACCGATACTTCGGTCTGTTCACAAATGCGGTCGGCGAACATCTCGTCGCAGACTCCATCACAACAGCATCCTATCCCCCGGAAACGCCGGCAACCACCCTGTCGGCGAAGGCGCGTGTGCCGAGCGGGCCGCCGAGGTCGGGCGTGCGCGTTTCGGGCGAGGCGAGCAGCGTTTCGACGGCGCCTTCCAGCACCCGCGACGCTTCCATCAGCGTGTTGTTCTGCTCCCGGACGCCCTTCCATGCCAGCAGCTGGGCCGTCGAGAACAGCAGCGCGCTCGGATTGGCCTCGTCCCTGCCGGCGATGTCCGGCGCGCTGCCATGCGCGGCCTGCGCCACCGCCACCCGGTCGCCCGCATTGATCGAGCCGCCGAGCCCGAGGCCGCCCGAAAGCTCCGCGGCGAGGTTGGACAGGATATCGCCGAACATGTTGGTGCAGAGCAGCACGTCGAACCGCTCGGGCTCGCGCACGAGCAGCGCGGCGGCCGCATCGACATGCACATCGTCCGTCTCGACATCGGGCCATTCGGCGGCGATCTCATAGGCGGTGCGCTCGAAGAGGCCGTCCGTGTGTTTCAGCACGTTGGACTTGTGGACGATCGTCACCTTGCGCCGCCGGTCGCGCGCCGCGGCGAAGGCCGCGCGCGCAATGCGCTCCGAGCCCTTGCGGGTGATCTTGCGGACCGCGAGGCCGACATCCTCCGTCGCCATGAACTCGCCCGTCCCCGCAAACATGTTGCGGTCGGCGTAGAAGCCCTCGGTGTTCTCGCGCGCCACCAGCAGGTCCATGCCGGGCGCCAGCGCCGGCACGCCCTTGAGCGCCCGGCTCGGCCTCATATTGGCGTAGAGTTCCAGCCGCGTTCGGACGGCGGCGCTCGGATTGACGCCGCCCTCCTCCGGCGGCGGATAAGCAGCCGTATCGACCGGCCCCAGAATGGTGAGGTCCGCGGCGCGCACCGCCGCCTCTGCGGCATCCGGCCACGTCGTCCCGTCCCGCTCCAGCGCATCGAGGCCGACGCGGCCTTCCGAGAGTTGCAATCCGAGCCCGAAGCGGGCGTCCAGCGCCTCCAGCGCGCGCCGCGCCGCCGCCGCGATCTCGGGACCGATGCCGTCGCCCGGCAGAATCAGCACCTGCATCTGGAATTCGCCTCCCGTCCGATTTGATTTCGTTGGCCGCTCGCCTATGTTCGCGCGCCCGCTCAGGCAAGAGAGGAGTTCCCTGCCAGTGTCAAGCAACCGCAGCCTGCATCCGGAGACCATCGTGCTCCATGCAGGCCACCGGGGCGACCCCAATACCGGTTCGGTCGCCGTTCCGATCCACCAGACCACGTCCTACCAGTTCCGGGACACCGAACACGCCGCGAACCTGTTCGCGCTCTCGGAACTCGGCAATATCTACACCCGGATCATGAATCCGACCCAGGCCGTGTTCGAGGATCGAATGGCGGCGCTGGAGAGCGGGGTCGCGGCGCTGGCGCTGGCTTCGGGCCAGGCGGCGACGGCGTTCTCGCTCCAGAATGTCGCCCATGCCGGCGACAATGTGGTGAGCTCCACCGACCTCTATGGCGGCACCTGGAACCTGTTCGCCAACACGCTGAAGGACCAGGGCATCGAGGTGCGGTTCGTCGATCCGGCCGACCCGGAGAACTTCCGCCGCGCCATCGACGACCGGACGCGCGCCTTCTACGCGGAGACGCTGCCGAACCCGAAGCTCGAAGTGTTTCCGATCAGGGAAGTCGCCGATATCGGGCGCGAATACGGCATCCCGCTCATCATGGACAACACCGCCGCGCCGCTGATCTGCCGGCCCTTCGACCACGGGGCGGCGGTCGTCATGTATTCAACGACGAAATATATCGGCGGGCACGGCACCTCCATCGGCGGCCTGCTGATCGACGGCGGCAATTTCGACTGGGAGGCCTTCCCGGAGCGCCAGCCCTATCTGAACCAACCCGACCCGAGCTATCACGGCGCGGTCTGGACCGAGGCGGTGAAGCCGCTCGGGCCCATCGCCTACATCATCAAGGCGCGGACGACGCTCCTGCGCGACCTCGGCGCGGCGACCACGCCGATGAACGCCTTCCTGTTCCTGCAGGGGCTGGAGACGCTGCCGCTGCGCATGGAGCGGCACAACGCCAATGCCGCGGCCGTCGCCGACTTCCTGAACGGCCACGCCAGGGTCGCGAAGACGATCTATCCGGGCCTGATGGACGGCGAGGCGCGGCGCCGCGCCGACGCCTATCTGGACGGCGGCTACGGCGCGCTGGTGGGCTTCGAGCTCGCGGGCGGGCGCGAGGCCGGGCGGGCGTTCATCGACGCGCTGGAGCTGCTCTTCCACGTCGCCAATATCGGCGATGCGCGCAGCCTCGCCATCCACCCGGCGACGACCACCCATTCGCAGCTCTCGGAGGAAGAGCAGGCGGCCACCGGCGTCACGCCCGGCTATGTGCGCCTCTCCATCGGCCTGGAGCATATCGACGACATCCTCGCCGACCTCGACCAGGCGCTGGCCGCAGCCGGCTGAGGCAAATTAAGGGCCGTGGAGACCCGTACGGTTTTCCCGGCACCTGAATGAAAGACGAGGGCATTGCACGACCGTGAAAGTTGGTTAGCCCCAAGACTGGTTTCGGTCTTGGGGCTATCTTTTCGCCGGAGTTGATTGTCCGCCAAACTGTTCTTCCGTGCCAAGGAGGCATGCGTGATAGCTGCAAGTCACCCCGGCGAACACCTTGCGGAGTTCCTGGACGAACTCGATATCAGCCAATACCGCCTGGCCAAGACGATCGGCGTCGCGCCGCGGCGGATAAACGAGATCGTGCTCGGGCGCAGGTCGGTAACGGCCGACACGGCCCTGCGCATAGGAAAAGCCCTCGGCACGACACCCGAATTCTGGCTGAATCTACAGGCTGCCTACGATCTCGATTGCGCGCGGAATTCGGTCAGCACCGATTCCATACAATCCCTGGTCGCGGCTTAGGACGAGAGCCGCCTAGAACCCGTACATCTCCCCCGCCTTGCTGCGGGCGCCGGAGTGCTCCATCAGGAAGGCGCGGAGCGCGGTGTTGAAGCCGAGCGAGTCCTCGATGTTCGAGAGATGGCGCGCGCGCGGCAGCACCAGCAGGTCCGCCGAGGGGATCCTGGCCGCGATCACCTCATGCGCGGAAACCGGCGTGCCGGGGTCGTTCTCGCCCACGATGGCGAGGGTCGCCACGTGGATCGCGTGCAGCCGGTCGGTCAGGTCCAGCTGCGAGATCGCCGCCGCGCAGCCCTTGTAGCCGGCAAGCGGCGTCGAGCGAATCATGGCGCGCACCGCATCCACCTCCTGCCCGTGATGCTCGCAGAACTCCGGCGAGAACCAGCGGTCGATGGTGGCCTCCACCAGGGATTCGATGCCGTTCTCCTCCGCCGCCGCAATGCGCTCCCGCCATTGCTCGCGCGCCTCGGCGTCGTAGCGGCTGGAGGTGTCGCAAAGGATCAGCCCGCGCAACAGGTCCGGGCGCTTGAGCGCGAGCGTCTGCGCGGTCATGCCGCCCATCGAGAGCCCGCAGAACACCGTCTTTTCGATGCCCAGCTCTTCCAGCAGCGCGATGGCGTCGTCGGCCAGCATCTCCAGCGTGTAGGGGCCTTCCGGGGCCGCCGAGGCGCCGTGGCCGCGCGTGTCGTAGCGCAGCACGCAATAGTCCCGGAGCGCGGGCATCTGCGCGTCCCACATGCGGTGGTTCGCCATCAGCGAGTGCGAGAGCGTCACCACCGGGCGGGTTTGCGGCCCCTCGAGGGAATAGAAAATATCGGTGCCGTTGACATGGGCGGTCGGCATGGTGCGCGTTCTCCTCCACGCGGAAACGGGGCGGCCGTGTCAGCGGCCTCCGGGCGCCGGGCCGGCCTGGTGGAGCGCCATCCGCCAGACGCCGTCTTCCAGCACGAACCCGTTGGTTGCGACCAGAACGCCGCCGGACAGCCGCTCCACGCAGCTTACCAGAGCGAAACCGTCATAGCACAGCGCGTTCGGCGAGAGGCAGACGATGGCCGGCCGGGTCGGCGCGCCCAGGATCGCGTCCCAGCTTGCGAGCACGGCTTCGCGCCCGATGATCGCCGCGCCGCCCGGATGGACGCAGACGACGGGCGCGCGCTCGGCCCAGAGCCGGCGCATCGCCTCGCGGTCGCCGTCGTCGAAGGCGCGGTAGAAGGCCTCGTTCGCGGCAAGCGCCTCGTCTTCGCGCATGGCCGTCATGTCCCTCCCGGTCCGGGACGGATCGCCCGGTCGCCCGCAAGGTCCGCCGGCTTCAGGAAGAACAGCGCCAGCGGCCCGAGCGCCATCACCAGTGCTATATGCGCGAAAGCCACGCCCCAGGCCAGCACGCTCTCGCCGCCCATGAGGTCGAGGATGCCGCCCAGCACCACCGCCCCGACGAAGCCCATTCCGTAGCCGCAGAGCGAGTGGACGGCGAGGGTGGCGCCGCGCCGTTCGGGCTCCGAGGCGCCGACCGTGCCGGCCGTGAGCGACGCCGAATCCGCGTAGATCGCCATATTGTAAAGGATGCAGAGCACCGCCGCCGCCCAGTAGCCCCAACCGGAGATGAAGCCCGTGGCGCAGGCGAGCACCATGCACACGCTCATCGCAAGCAATACCCAGCGCTGGCGCCCGAGGCGGATCGCGAGCTCGTTGCCGGCGATGCTGCTCGCGGTCCCGAGAAGCTCCATCAGCATGGCGACTACGGTTGGCGCAAACCAGTATTCGGGCCCGTAGCCGGCGCGCATCGCCGCGAAGGTCAGGAACGCGACCGCCCAGGAGCGCACCGCGAACATCTCCCAGGTATGCACGCCGTAGCAGGCGATATAGGCCATGGCGGAGCGGTTGCGGAACACATGCCCGAAATCGGCGAGCGGATTGGTGCCGGAGGGCGTCGGCTCGCGGCGCGGGAAGAGCAGCAGCGCGACAAGGAAGGCGCCTGCCGTGCCGGCGGCGCTGACAAGGAAGGCCGCCTCCCAGCCGAGCCACCGGTCGATCTCGCCCGCAAGGAAGAAGGAGAGCGAGCCGCCCGTGCCCATCGCGGCGGCGTGAAAGGCGACGCCGCGCGACCGGACCCGCCCTTCCAGCTCATCGCTCAGCACCCGGAGCCCGACCATGTAGGTCCCGGCCCAGCCGAAACCGGCAATCGCGCGGAAAATCATGCCCGTGACGAAATCGTGGGCCACATAGGCCATGCCCAGATGGCTGACCGTGCTGGCCAGGACGCCGATCATGTAGATCCGGCGGGCCTGGTAGCGGTCGGTCGCCGTCACCAGCACCAGCACCGAGAGCGCATAGACGCCGAAGATGATGCCCGACATCAGACCGCCCTGGGTGTTGCTCATCCCCCACTCGTCCCTGAGAACCGGGAGCAGGCCGTTGAACGTGGTGGAGCCCATCTGCCCGATGAACTGGGCGAAGCAGACGGTGACGATGAGGGCCGTCGTGTTCATCGGGCAGGCCCGCTAGACGCCGGCCGAATGGCGGATGACCGCCCTCACGCGAGGCCCGCCTTCTCGCGTTCCCGCTGGCGCAGGTCGCAGCGGCGGATCTTGCCGGTGGCGGTCATCGGCAGCTCGTCCACGAACTCGACCGCGCGGGGATATTCGTGGGCGGACAGGCGCTCGCGGACATGGGCACGGAGCGCGGCTTCCAGCGCTTCCGCCGGCTCTTCGCCCCCGCGCAGCACCACGAACGCCTTGACGATGTCGCCGCGCACCGGGTCCGGCGCGCCGACGGCCGCGGCCATGGCGACCGCCGGATGGCCCATCAGGCATTCCTCGATCTCGCCGGGGCCGATGCGGTAGCCGGCGGAGGAAATCACATCGTCCTCGCGCCCGACGAAGCGCAACGCGCCGTCCTCGTCCATGACGCCGAGATCGCCGGTCAGCAGCCAATCGCCGTTGAACTTGGCCGCCGTCGCCTCCTCGTCCCGCCAGTAGCCGAGGAACATGACCGGGTCAGGACGGCGGACGGCGATCTCGCCCGACTCGCCGGGCGGCAGCGGATTGCCGGCGCCGTCCAGCACCGCGACCTCATGGCCCGGAATCGCGCGCCCGAGCCAGCCCGGCCGGACCGGGAACAGGCTCGCGCAATTGCCGACCACGAGATTGCATTCCGTCTGCCCGTAGAACTCGTTGATGGTGAGGCCGAACACGTCGCGACCCCAGCCGAGCAACTCCTCGCCCAGGCTCTCGCCGCCGCTGCCTATGCTGCGCATGGCGAGCCCGGGCGTGCGCTGCGCGGCCTCTGACGCCTGGCGCATCATCTTGAGCGCCGTCGGCGGCAGGAACGCATTGCGGACCTCGTAACGCGCAATCAGAGCGAACGCCTGCTCCGGGTCGAACTTGCCCGCGCGCGAGGCCAGCACCGGCACGCCCGCCGCCCAGGCCGGCAGCAGCACGTCCAGCAGCCCGCCGGCCCAGGCCCAGTCCGCCGGCGTCCAGAACAGGTCCCCCGGCTGAGGGAAGAACTCCTGCGGCAGCGCCACGCCCGGCAAGTGCCCCGGCAGCACCCGGTGGCCGTGCAACGCGCCCTTGGGCGGGCCGGTGGTGCCGGAGGTGTAGATGAGCAGGGCCGGGTCGTCGGGCCCCGTATCGACCGTCTCGAAGCGGTCGGAGGCCCGCTCGACCACGTCCCAGAAGTCCTCCGCGATCACGGTCGAGAGCGCCGGCAGGTCGAGCGCGGCCACTTTCCCGCGGCCTTCCGCGTCGGTGATGAGCGCCTTCGCGCCGGAATGGCCGAGCCTGTAGGCCAGCGCTTCCTCGCCAAAGAGCGTGAACAGCGGCAGCGCGACCGCGCCGAGCTTGTAGGCGGCGAGATGGGCAAGCCCGGTCTCGACGCCCTGCCCCAGCAGCACCGCGACCCGGTCGCCGCGGCCGACGCCCGCGGCGGCGAGCGCGTTGGCAAGCCGGTTGGAAAGCCGCGAGAGCTCCCGGAACGACCAGAGGCGCGGTTCGCCGCCCGCCGGGTCCGGGCAGATCATCGCCGGGCGGTCGCTCCCGACATGCCGCTCGCAGGCGTGCTCCGCGATGTTGTAGCGGGCCGGCACCCGCCAGCGGAACGCCGCGCGCACCGCCTCCCAGCTTTCGCGGCGCTCGACGATCATGCCCGCGCCGGCTCCAGGTCGAAGCGCAGGATCTCGCCCTCGAACTCCGGCCCGGCCGCCGGGAAGCGCCGCGCAAGCTCCGGGTCGTGGCCGGGGATCAGGTGGTCGCGGGAGAGCATGCGCGCGCCGAGCGTCCGGTAGCCCTCCAGCATTTCGCGCAGGTCGTAGAAGACGCGGAAGGGCCGCACCTGCTCCATCTCCTCGTAGAGATGCACGGCATCGGAGGCGACGATCACGGGTCCCCGCCGGGTCGCCACCTCCAGCGCGATCTGGCCGCGCGAATGGCCGCCGACCAGGATCTGCGAAAGGCCGGGCGCGAGCGCGCCGTCGCCGTCGTAAAACCGGCAGCGCCCGTCATAGTTCAGCCCGACCAGGGTGAGCGTGTTGCGCTTGCCGTACATCTTGAGCGCCGGATGGGTCACGTCCCGGCCGGTCACGGTCAGCATCTCGCGGTCCTGGATATGGAACATCGCCTGCGGGAACGCTTCGAGATTGCCGACATGGTCGTAATGGCAATGGGTGACGATGACGTCGGAGACGGTCGCGGGGTCGATGCCGAGCCGGCGCAGGCCGTCGGCCGGGTCGTAGAGCGTGTCGTGGCCGAGCCGGTCGCCGACGCGCACCGCATAGCCGCAATCGACCACCCAGACCCGCCCGCCGCCGCGTATGACCCAGAAGTAGAAGTCGAGGCCGGGCGCCTGCTTCGCCGGGTCGCCGTCCAGATACATCTCGCTCTCCGGGCGGAAACCCTCCCGTCCGTAGCGCAGGCCGTAAATCTCGTAGTCCGGGGTCATGCAGGCTCCTCCCTCCCGCCAGCATAGCGCGCGCCGGGCGCGAGGCGTATAAGCCGCCCGCGCCCATGTCCGATAGTTCCGCCCCCGCCGCGCCCGCCGCCGCGCAGCCCGAATACACCGAGCTGCAGCGCTGGCTGACGCTGATAACGGTCACGCTCGCCACCACGCTCTACGCGATGACGGTGACGATCGCCAATGTCGCGCTGCCCAAGATGCAGGGCACCTTCGGCGCGACGCAGGACGAGATCGCCTGGGTCGTCACCTTCAACATCATCGCCACGGCCGTGATGACGCCGGCCACCGGCTGGCTGGCGGAGAAGGTCGGGCGGCGCAATGTCATGGTCTGGGGCATCGCGGTCTTCACCCTGGTCTCCGCCGGCTGCGGCCTCGCCGAGAGCCTGGAGCAGCTGGTCTTCTTCCGCATCCTGCAGGGCCTCGCCGGCGCGCCGCTGGTGCCCGTGAGCCAGGCCATCGTGATGACGATCTTCCCGCGCGAGCGCCACGGCACCGCGCTTGCGGTCTGGGGCATCGGCGTCACCATCGGGCCGATCATCGCGCCGACGCTCGGCGGCTATGTCACCGAACTCTACAACTGGCGCTGGATCTTCTTCCTGCTGGTGCCGGTGGGCATCGTGGCGTTCCTCTGCGCCGCGGCCTTCGTGCGCCGCCGGGCGCAGCGCCATCCGACCACGCTCGACTGGACGGGCTTCATCGCGCTCTCGCTCGCCATCGCCGCGCTGCAGCTGATGCTCGACCGGGGCGAGCGGCTCGGCTGGTTCAACTCCAACGAGATCATCCTGGAGGCGTTCGTCGCCTGCCTCGCCTTCTACGTCTTCGTCGCGCACATCTTCACGACCGACCGGCCCTTCCTGCAGCCGCGCATCCTCACCAACCGCAATTTCGTCATCGGCCTGGCGCTCACCTTCGTGTTCGGCCTGCTCAATTTCACGCCCATGGTGCTGTTCCCGTCGCTCCTCCAGGGCCTGCGCGGCTATCCCGACGGCATCATCGGCTATTTGCTTGCCGTGCGCGGCCTCGGCACCCTCTGCGGCTTCCTGTTCATCATGTTCTACGGCCAGCGCATCGACCCGCGCCTGCTGCTGCTCGCCGGCTTCCTCACCCAGGGCGTTTCGGGGCTGGCGATGGCGCAGTTCGACATCAACCTCACCACATTCGGGGTCGCCTGGACCTCGATGCTGCAGGGCTTCGGCGTCGGGCTGATCTGGGTGCCGCTTTCGATCGCGACGTTCTGGACGCTCGCGCCGCGGGACATGACCGAAGGCACCGCGCTCTTCCACCTGATGCGCAATATCGGCTCGTCGATCCACATCTCGCTGTCGGTGGCGCTGGTGATCCACACCGCCAAGATGAGCTACTCGGAGCTTTCCAGCTTCGCGACCCCGTACAATGCCGCGCTCGACCGGGTGGCGTCGGAAGGACCGTGGAGCCTGGAGGGCGGGGCCGGCATGGCGGCGCTGGTGCGCGAGATCGGCCGCCAGGCGCAGATGATCGGCTACGTCAACGCCTTCTACTTCTTCGCGGCCACCGCCTTCGTCTGCATTCCCCTGCTTCTCTTCGTCCGCAGGCCGACCGCGGCGACCGCTGGCTGAGCCATTCTCAATGCCCGCCGCGAACGAACCCGTGCGGATCGATGTTTGTATAGGTTCTGAAACTGCGGATTCCGTCACGGCCGGGTACATTGAAACTGCGATTTCGCATATGCCTGACATCGAAGTGGAAACCGTCCGGTAGTCGGAAGGTGAACTTATTGCGACGCCACGGCTCGAGACCATGGTCTCCATGAGCGGCGCCGCGATCGAAAATAAGCTGTTCGGCGTCGCGCCAGCCGTCTGCCCCGCGATGCTGTTGCCGGAAACGACCGATCGTATGGCGGACGGCTTCCAGGCTGTCGCGCCTCCGGTCTATAGAGCCTGCCCTTCGCCACAAGTCCTTGACAGAAGGATGCGCCGAAAACGAAATTGCCGGTAGGTTCAGGGGCGAATCCGCATTCGGCCTGATTTCCTTACGCCACGCATCCTCGAATTTCAGCAGGCTACCCAATTCCTCCCAGAATGATTCTGTCCCGTATTGTCTGGAAATCTCCGGCGACAGCCAGACGGCACGATAGCACCTGTCACGCATGTATTCGTTGAAGCGCGGGCGGTCGCTGCCGCGGTGATGAGCGAGAAGGAGGTGAACCCCGGCTTCACCCGTCCGGTCAGCCTCGCTCAAAGTTCGTTTCCATATACCTGCAAGATCATCGTGTTTGGGGTTGCTGCCTGGCAACACCTTGATGATCCAACCCTCGTAAGGGGGCGGCTTCCCGGCACGCCGATACCTTCCGGCAGCGATACCGGCAACGATCGCCGCCGGGTCGGCCATTATCTTTTCGAGTCTTTCAGCAGGGCCTCGACCGCCCGAAATGGAACATGAAGCCCTCGAATTTCATCGGCCGTGAGATAGGGCGCCAGCCGTGCGAGAGCGGCGTGGGCGGACAAAGAAGCACTGCTTCGCTCGCGCCTGAACCAGTCATCGCGAGGAATCACCCCGTTCCGGGTTGCCCAACTCCTGACGCGCGTTCCTACCGCTTCCGTCAAGGCGCGCGCCCATTGATGGCCGCTTCCTTGCTCCGCAACGACTTTACGAAACTCCGCCAGTGGCGATGTCGAAGCCTGCAGCGCATCGAGGAACGGCTTCCGACGATCTGTATCCAGCGTGTCCACGAATCTGCGACGGTCCTCGATCGCCTCGCCCAATGTCGAGGGCGGGACCTCGATAGATTGACCCTTGGCCTGGTCTTGAGGAACAAATCTGTCCGAGCCCGGCAAATACGAGAAGGGAACCGGCGTGATGCGCGTAAATGCCTGAAAGACATCGCTGCGCAACCCCTCGGCAGGTTCATGGCGTTCCTCTGGACGCGGCGGTTCCTCAGGAGTCTTCGCTCCGGATAGACCCACGAGCATGTCACTGCCGGTGCGTTTTCTGATGCTTATTCCTTCGACCTGGGCTACCAACTCTGAAAATTGCTTGCCCGAACGCTTGACGTGCCCGGCGACATCGAAACCGGACTCTTCGCCGAGAAGGGCCATCTGCTGCCGCAATTTGGCGCCGGGCACCATTTTCGAGGCGCCATCAAGGTCTCTGAGCGCCCGAACGGCAAGCGTCTTCCAATCGGTCATGCCGCATTACTCAATCTGAAGGCGTGCAAACGGGGCGAGCAAAATGTTGCTCTCTGCACCCGTTTGCCAGAATATCTCCTTGCCGCGAAAGAACCGCTGGGCCTTGATGCGAACCGCTCCGATAGAACCCGGCAAGTAGGTGCTATCGAGGAGTCCGCGCCGGACGATTCGGCTTTCCCCGCACGAAGAGGCACGATTGAAGGGAAAGCAAGTCCTTGTATAGGTAGAGAATATCGCCGTGTCAAGGTGCGCGAAGACCCCACCCTAAAGCACCTCGTCGCCGCGCGAGACGGTTTCGCCGTAGCGGGAGAGGGAGGGCGGCTTGAGGCCGGCATAGGCGCGCTCGACGGCTTCGGCCGTGGCGCGGTTCTCGCGCTCGAACAGGCTGTTGCCGGCGAGGTCGCTCTCCACCAGCAGCGGGCCGAAACGGCTGACCTCCAGCACCCAGACCGCCTGGGCGATGCCGAGGTCCTCCAGCCAGTGCGCCGCCTGCACCCGCGTGACGCCGCGCCCGAGCAGCGCGCCCGTGCCGTAGCCGACCGTGGTGAGATAGACCGCCCCGTTCGGCACGAAGAGGTCGCGGTAGTCGGCTTCCGACATGCCGCCCTTGCCGACGATGACCTTGGCGCCGGAAAGCTCGAAGAAGCGCTCCATGAAGCGCGAGAAGCGGAAGCTCGCCGTCGCCGTCACCGCGCCGAGGTTCAGGCTGCCGTCCTCGGCCACGCTGGCCGCGGGCGAGCAGTGGAAGTTGACGTTGCTGAGCGCCCTGAGATCGACCGGCGGGACCATGCCTTCGTCCACCATCCGGCGGTAGAGGCCCTCGCGGCCGGTGTAGATCACGCCGTCCAGATAGACGATGTCGCCGATGGCGAGCTCCGCGAGCGCCCCGGGCGAGACCGGCGTGCTCAGGCGGTGCGTGCGAGGCGCGTGGGCCACCCGACCGTCTCCCGGCGCATATAGGGCGTGAACCAGCGCGGGTCGCTGCGATATTCGACCTCGCCGCCGGCATGGACCCGCGCCGTCGCCCGGCGCGAGGACAGGCAGAAGCAATGCACGCTCATCGGCATGCCGCCGGTATGCGTGTAGCCGACCTCCACATGGCAGTCGATCACCATGGAGGAACCGACGAAGCCCATCGGCCCCATGCCGATATTGTTGCCGAGCTCCTTCAGCTCCGCCTCCAGCTTCGCGATGCCGGGATCGGGGTTGGGCTCGCCTACGGGCCGCAGGCAGGCCGCCTGCTTGCCGAGCGTCATGGAGGTGTCCTTGGAGCCGCCGAGCCCGATGCCGACGATGGCCGGCTGGCAGGCGAGCCCCCGCCGCCCGAACTGCACCAGCGTGTCCAGGAAGAAGCGCTTGATGCCGTCCATGCCGTCGGCGGGAAAGAGCATCCGGTAGTCGGTGCCGAACAGCCCGCCCTTGTGGACGGTGGTGAGCTCGATCCAGTCCGCGTCCGGCTCGAAGCTGTATTCGATCTCCGGCGCGTTGATGCCGACATTGTTGTCGTGGTCGGTGCGCCAGAGCGGATGCACCCGGTTCGGACGGAGCGGCACGCTGCGCGTCGCCTCGGCGGTGGCCGCGCGGACCGCCTCCTCCAGCGCCACGAACCCGCCTTCCGGCCGCGCCTCGTTGCCGGCCTTCACATAGAAGCGCGGCACGCCCGTGTCGGCGCACATGGCGCGGCGGTCGGCCTCCGCCGCCTCCCAGTTCTCCAGCATCGCCTCCAGCACGAAGCGGGACAGCTCGTGCTGCTCCTGCCCCAGCATGCCGCGTATGCCGTCGCGGTAGTCGCGCGGGATTTCGATGGCGGCCCGCGCCATGATCTCTGAGGCGGCCTCGTGCAGCAGGTCCCGGGCGATCTCGGACATGACGGTCGGAATAGGCCGGGCGCTTGCGGGCGTCAACCGCCGGGGCTCATGTCCGCCATCTGAGCAGGAAGCGCTCGAGGCGCGCGATCAGCCAGTTCACGGTCAATCCCATGACGGAGAGGATCGCGACGCCGGCCAGCAGCTCGTCCAGGGCCATGAGGCTGCCGGCGAGCAGGATGTAGGCGCCGACCCCGAATTCGGCGCCGATCATCTCCGCCGCGACAAGCAGCACGATGGCGATGGCGGCCGAAATGCGGAAGCCCGGCAGGATCGCCGGGAGCGCGCCCGGCAGGATGATCTTGCGCACGATGGAGAGCCAGGAGAGCCCGAAGGACTGGCCCATGCGGATCAGGTTCCGGTCCACATTGTCCACGCCCCCGTAGGTCGCAACCACGGTCGGGAAGAAGGTGCCGAAGAGGATGGTCGCCACCTTCGACCCCTCGCCGATGCCGAACCAGACCACGAAAAGCGGCAGCAGCGCGATCTTCGGGATCGGGAAGATGGCCGCGACCACCGGCGCCAGCCCGGCCCGGGCGAGCGAGAACAGCCCGATGGAGAAGCCGACGGCGATGCCGAGCAGCGTGCCGAGCGTCCAGCCGACCAGCAGGCGCTGCAGCGAGGCGCCGAGATGCTTCCAGAGCAGGCCGGTCTCCACCAGATGCGCAAGCGCGGCCAGCGCTTCGGACGGCGCCGGCAGCACCAATGGCGGGATCAGGCCCGTGCGGCACCCCGCCTCCCACAATGCAATGACGGCAATGAACACCAGCGGCCCGACAATACCGAGCGGCCTTGGCGAGAAGCCGCCGCCCCGGAAGGCCACCGGCCGGCCGCCGCGCTCAGCCATCGACCAGCTCCACATCGGCGGCGTGCGCTTCGTCCCGAAGCAGCTGCCAGAGCCGGCTGCGATGCGCTTCGAGTTCCGGGGCATGCCCGGCGCGCGCGTCGAGGGGCAGGTCGATCTCCAGGATTTCGCGCACCGTCCCCGGCCGCCGCGACAGCAGGACGACCCGGTGCCCCAGCCGGACCGCTTCCCGGAGGTTGTGCGTGACATAGACGCCGGAGAACCGCTCCCGCGCCCAGAGGTCCACGAGGTCGTCGAGCAACAGTTCGCGGGTCTGCGCGTCGAGGGCGGACAGCGGCTCGTCCATCAGCAGGAAGGCCGGCGACACGGCGAGCGCGCGGGCGATCGCCACGCGCTGCTTCATGCCCCCGGAAAGCTGCCGGGGGAAAGCCGCGCGGAACTCCGAGAGGCGGGTGCGCGCCAGCACGCCGTCCACGATTCCCGCGGTCTCCGCGCGCCCGAAGCCGTGGTCCTCCAGCACCAGCCGCACATTGCCCTCGACCGTGCGCCAGGGCAGCAGCGCGAAGTCCTGGAAGATGTAGGTCAGCGGATTGAGGCAGCCCGGAGGCGGCTCGCCGGTCTGGACGACCTCTCCCCGCTCGGGCCGCTCCAGCCCGCCGATCAGGCGCAGCAGGGTGGACTTGCCGCAGCCGGACGGCCCGACGATGCACACGATCCGCCCCGCCGGGATTTCGAGGTCGATGCCCCGCAGGACCTCGATATCCCCATAGCCGTGATGAAGGCCGGCAAGGCGGAGTTCCATCGCGCCGCCCCCGCCCGGCGGGTCAGTAGGTTTCGACGTAGCTCCCGTCCACCAGCTTGTCGATGCCGATCCCGCCCTTGACCAGCCCTTCGGCCTTGAACCAGTCGAGCTGCGCCTGGACGCTCGACAGGTTCAGCCTGGCGCCCTCGTTGAGCCGCATGGCGCCGTTGCGGATCGACGGCGCGGCCTTTTCGTAGGGCCGGCTGGTATAGACATATTTGTGGATGAGCCTGACCGTCGCTTCCGCGACGTCCTCGCCTGCGGTCTTGTCCACCAGCGCGGCGTTGAAATCCGCCGCCCCGCGCGAGAAGGCCGCAAGGAAGCGCTCCGTCAGGTCCCGCCTGTTCGCCGCATTCTCCGCCGAGGTGAACACGGTCGTCACCTGGTAGTCCGGCGCATAGTCGTTGACCCAGCCGATGATGTGGACCGCGCCGCCTTTGGCGAGCGCCTTGGCGATATGGGGAACGATCGCCCAGGCGTCGATCTGGCCGGACTTGAGCGCGCCGATGATCGCGCCCACCTTCTGCAGCGGCCTGAGCTTGATCTCGGACATCGGGATGCCTTCCTTCTCGGCGATGCGCGACGCCATGTAGTGGAAGGAGGACCCGGTCTGGGTGATGCCGAAGCTGCGCCCGGCGAGCTTGTCCGGCGATGTCACGCCGTCCTTGAACGCCGCATCGGAAACGAGGATCGCGGACCCGTCGATCCCCTCCTCCTCGTGCAGCGCGCCGCCGACGATCCTGATGGCGTCCTTGTCGGCGAGGTTGATGAGCCCGCCGGTAATCGCGGTCACGCCATAGTCGATGTCGCCGGAGGCGATGGCGACGGCCATGGGCGCGGCGGCCTGGAAATACACGAACTCGACATCGAGCCCGGCTTCCTTGAAGTAGCCCTTCTCGAAGGCGATGAAACTCGCGGAGTGGGAGGTGAAGCGCAGCGCCCCCACCTTGATCTTGTCGTCCGCTGCAACCGCCGCGCCCGCAAAGGCCGTCGCTCCCGCCAGCACCGCCAGCGCCGACCGTCGGACCGCGGCGGCAAATTTTCTTGTCAGCATGTTTCCATCCTTCCCCTGAAAGGTCCCTCAAGCTCGTCCCAATCATACAGAAACCCGATAACACGGCGAGGCCCCCACACTCCACGGACCTGTCACGGAATGTCATGTTCCGTCATGTTTCCCATGCGCATTACGCACCGCCAATATTCCGTTCCCGCATAACAGCCTCCCGGATTCAGATAATTGCGATTGCCGATTTCGTGCTGCATGGCCCCAACCGTCGCCCGGCCTCCGGGCCCCGCCGCATGCGCACAACCCGTCCCGCACCGCGCGCCAGACGACGGACCCCTCATGCCGGGTAACGGCGCCGGCCGCGTATCGGGGGCCTGTCCCCGCTTGTCGAGGGGCGCCCCTGCGGAACTGTCGTGAAATGTCATGTTCCGCCGCCGGTGCGGTGCGGGGTCGTTCACGGTCATGCGTGCCTCCTTCGGGGCAAAGGGCGGGACAGGGGTGTCCCTGTTTCGCGCGTATCGCGGGCGGGCGCGGGCGGGTGTCGGCGCCGGCGCGGTTCGCGCACCTGATTGCGCGCGCGAGACGCAGGGCGCACCTCGCCCGTCCGTTCCCGCCGGGG
>JAJDVH010000141.1 GCA_022826185.1 Alphaproteobacteria bacterium | reverse complement strand
CCCCATCTTCGCCGCCGCATAGTTCGCCTGGCCGAAATTGCCGATCAGCCCCGAGGTCGAGGTGAAATGCACCATCGCCCCCGATTCCTGCGCCCGGAAATGGTCCGCCGCATTGCGCGCCACATTGAACGAGCCCTTGAGATGCACCGAGATCACCGCATCCCAGTCCGCCTCGTTCATCTTGTGGAAGATCACGTCGCGCAGGATGCCGGCCACATTGACCACCCCGTCGATGCGCCCGAAGGTCTCCACCGCCTGGCCGACCATCCGGCCCGCCGCCTCGTAGTCCGCCACGCTGTCGCCGTTGACGACCGCCTCGCCGCCCGCCGCCTCGATCATGGCGGCGGTCTCCTGGGCCGGCGTCGCATCCGCCCCCGCACCGCCGACATCGCCGCCGAGGTCGTTCACGACCACCTGCGCCCCCTCTTTGGCCGCCAGCACCGCGACCTCGCGACCGATGCCCCGGCCCGCCCCCGTCACCAGAACGACCTTGCCTTCCAACACTCCGTCGGACATGTGTCCCAGACCTTTCGTGCTTCGTATTGAGACCGGGCAGTCATACCCCGTCCGGCGCGCCGCTAAAACCGGCGAAGCAGCCTTTCGATATAGTCGCGCTCCGGCGCCGGGCGGGTTTCCTCCCCGACGCGCCGGCGCAATTCGTCGCGGATGTCCCGGGCGCGCTGGAAGCTGCCTTCCTCCGGCAGGACGACATCGCTGCCGTCGGGCATGAAGCCGCCGTCGCGCCGGCCCAGCGGGTCGAAGCCGGACTGGTCGTCGGTCATGCCGCCCGGCCCGGCGCCTTCCCTGGCCAAATGCCGAAGCAACGCATCGCCGGCCTTCTGGAGGTCCCGCAAGGCCTTTCCCTGGGCTTCGAGCGCCTCGCCATGCTTGCCCGTGCGCAACGAACCGGAGGCGTCGCGCATCGACCGGTCGGCCCGGCCCAGTTCCTGCGGCACTCGCCGCACGTTTGCCCCCAGCCGGCGCATATAGTCTCCGAGCCGCCGGCGCAGCGCTTCCTGCGCCTGCTGCAGGTCCGGATAACCGCTCTCCGCGCTCTGCCCCGGCCCCTCCGGCGGCGGACGCCCCTGCCGGAAGGTGCGGTCGAGCAGGCGTTGCTGGTTGCGGCTCAGTTCCCTGAGTTCCCTGAGCTTCTGCATCATGTCGGCCTGGCGTTCTCCCTGGCCCTCTCCCATGCGCGCGAGGCGGATGTTCTCCAATATGTTCTGCAGTTGCGCCAGCAATTCCCTGGCGTCGCCGCGCGCGCCCGCGTCCCACAGCCTGCGGATTCGCTCGACCATCTGTTGCAACCCTTCCCGGTCGAACATCCGGTCCTGCGCGGCCTCGCCCGGAGCGGGTTCGGCCCCGTCGCCAGCTTCCCCGGCTCTCGCCGCGAGTTCCTGCAACAGGCGGTCGATCGACCGCCGCAACTCGTCGAAAAGCCGGTCGAGCTCCTCTGCCGCCGCTCCTCTCTCAAACGCGCGCATGATGGCGTCCTGGGATGCGCGAAGCTCGCGGTCGGCAAGCGCGAGGCCGCCCTCCTCCAGCCGAAGCGCCGTCTTCCAGAGCAGGCTCCGCACGCTCGCCAGCGCGGGTTCCGCCTGCTCCGCCCCGCGAAGCCGCGCGGCCGCCACGGCCAGCGCCAGGGTCACGGCCGGGTCTCCGTCGTAAAGGTCCGTGCCGGCGGCAATCCCGTCCAGCCTTTCGGCGGCGGCGTCCCTGCCCTCCCAGCGCAATATCTTGCGTTCCTCCACGAGGGCGCGCGCCACCGGGTGGTCGAAGGGCCGTTCCGGCAGCACGAAGCGGAGCGGAGGCCCCTCGCCCTCCTGCCCGGCGCCGTCCACGGCGAACAGCTGCAGGACAACCTCCCGGCCGGCCCAGATATGCGCGGTCAGGTCGAAATAGGCGTTGCCCTGCGGCGCTACCGGGTCGCCCAGCACCGGCAGGGGCAGAACCAGAGGCCCGGCGGCGGGTTCATCCGTCGGCGCCGCCTCGGCCCGCATCGCCGCAACGCCGTAATCGTCGCTTCCGCCATAGTCGATGCGGAAGGCATGGCGGCTGGTGGCGCGCGGCGGCATGGCGAACCGGGCCACCGGCGGAAAGTCAGGCAGCACCGTGACCGGCCAGCCCGCCAGCTCGCGGTCCTGCACGGTCACCGCGATGCGTCCGCCCATCCGGATCGGCAGGCTGCCTTCCGCCACCGCGCCCGAGCGTTCCATATCCGTGCGGTCCGGCCCGGCGGCAAGCACCGCGCCGCCGCCCACACCGGAGACGCGCGCGTGAACCATGCTCCCCTCGGGCAGCTCGAAGCCCGCGTCTGCGGCTCCGGCAAACATGGTCGGCAGTCCGGTATAGGAGGGCGGCTCGATCCACATGTCCACGGCAACCGGCACTGTCCGCGCAACGGCGAAGGAAGGCGCCAGCGCCCGTCCCAGCCGCTCGCCCGCTTCCCCGCCCGCAAGGCCGAGCGCCACGGCCAGACAGACCAGCGTAAGGACCCGCAAGGCCCAGGGGTCCCGCGCCGGCATCGCACCCGCCGGCCAGCCGGCTCTCAGGCGGCGAATCCGGCCGGCGATCCGGGCCAGATGCTCACCCCAGAGCAACTGCGCCGCCGGTTCGGCCGTTGCCGGACGGTCTTCGAGGCTTGCCAGAGGGCGGTGGCTCAGGCCGCTCGCGCGCTCGACCTGGCGGTCCGCGGCGTCCGGCGACGGCAGCCGGAACCGCCTCCAGGCCCGCCAGACCGTCCAGCCGAGGGCGGCCGCCATCGCCGCGAGCACGGCTGAATGGGTCCAGCCGTCCAGCCGGGGCAGAGCGTCGGAGAGCGCCAGCAGCAGGAAGACGCCCAGGATGATCTGTCCCGGCCAGAAGGCCGACCAGAGCGCCTGGCCGAGCAGGGCCAGCCGCGCCTGCCGGCGCACCCGGGCGATGCGCCGGCGGACGTTCATCCGTCTCCGCCCGATGCCGCGAGCCAGTCAGGCACGCGCTCCAGCGCCAGGCTTTCCTCGAAAGTCGGCCGCGCCCGCACCACGTCGAACCGGCCGCCCCGCACCAGCACTTCCGGCACGAGCGGCCGCCCGTTATAGGTGGAAGCCATGACCGCGCCGTAGGCGCCGGCCTCGCAGAAGGCGACGAGGTCACCCGCCGCCAGCGGCGGCAACGGCCGCTGTTCCGCGAACTTGTCCGTGGTTTCGCAGACCGGCCCCACGACATCGGCGGGCCGGTAGTGGGCACCCGCCGGCGGCGCGTCGAGAGGCAGGATGTCGTGCCAGGCCCCGTAGATCATCGGACGAACCAGATCGTTCATGCCAGCATCGACAATAACGAACCGGCGCGCCGGTGTCTCCTTGACCGCGACGACCCGCGCCAGCAGCACGCCTGCCGGGCCGACCAGCCTGCGGCCCGGCTCGACCACCAGCTCGCAGCCGAGGCCGGCGACCTCTTCACGGACCAGTGCGGCATAGCCGGCAAGCGGCAACGGCGTCTCGTCGCGATAGCGGATGCCGAACCCGCCGCCCAGGTCCAGCCGGCGGATCCGGGCGCCCTCGGCCCGCAGGGTCCGCACCAGCTCGGCGACGCGGCGAAAGGCGCGCCGGTAGGGATCCAGATCGCCGAGTTGCGAGCCGATATGCACCGCGATGCCCTCCATCGACAGGCCCGGCAGTCCTGCAGCCTCGCGGAAGAGCGCCGGCGCCTCGGTCCAGGCGACGCCGAACTTGTCGGTCTTGCGGCCGGTGCTGATCTGGTCGAGCGTGCCGGCATCGACATCGGGATTGATCCTGAGCGCAACGGATGCGGTCCGGCCGATGCGGGCCGCGATGCGCGACAGGCTTCGGACCTCCGGCGCGCTCTCCGCATTGATCTGGAGTATGCCGCTCGCAAGCGCGGCTTCCATCTCCGCCTCGGTCTTGCCGACGCCGGAGAAGACGATCCTCTCCGGCGCGATGCCGGCAGCGAGCGCGCGCCGGAACTCGCCTTCCGAAACGACGTCCGCTCCCGCGCCCAGCCCGGCCAGAAGGCGCAGGACCGCCAGGTTGCCGTTCGCCTTCATCGCATAGCAGATGCGCGCCGGGGCCAGCGCCGTTTCGAACTCGCGATAGGCCGCCTCGACGGCGTCGGCGGAATACACATAGGCGGGCGTGCCGACGGCCGCCGCGATATCCGCCAGCCGGACGGGCCCCGCCGCCAGGCTGCCGTCGATATAGTCGAACGGCCTCATCTGGTCGGATAGGTCCTCGGATAGGACGTCTCCGACTTCGACTCCGGCGCGTGTTCGAGGTCGTCCTTGCGCCCGCAAGCGGCGAGGCCGGCGGCAAGCGCGGCGAACAACAGGATCCATCTCACGGTCTTCACAGGAAACGCTCCCGCGCGGCCGCTGCGGCGCGGCGCACATTCTCCGGCGCAGTGCCGCCATAGCTGGTCCGCGCCGCAATCGATCGCTCTACGGACAGCACATCGTACACGCTTTTGTCGATCCCGGCTTCGACCGCCTGCATGGCGTCGAGCGGCAATTGCGGCAGCGATACCCCGCGCCGGTCGGCCTCCGCGACAAGCGCGCCCACGACCCGGTGCGCCTCGCGGAACGGCATGCCCAGGCGGCGCACCAGCCAGTCGGCGAGGTCCGTTGCGGTCGGATGGCCGGCTTCCGCCGCTTCCCGCAACCGCTCCGGGTCCGGCTCCATGTCGCGCACCATCCCGGCCGTCGCGGCAATTGCCAGCATCAGGGAGTCGGCCGCCTCGAAGGTCGGTTCCTTGTCTTCCTGCATGTCCTTTCCATAGGTCAGCGGCAGCCCCTTGAGCACGGTCGCAAGCGCGGTGAAGGCGCCGAGCAGCCGGCCTGGCTTGGCGCGCACCAGCTCCGCCGCGTCCGGATTGCGCTTCTGCGGCATGATCGAGCTGCCCGTCGTGAAGGCGTCGGTGAGCCGCACGAACCGGAACTGCGCGCTGGTCCAGAGCACAACCTCTTCGGCGAAGCGGGAAAGGTGCAGCGCCGTCATCGCGCCCGCCGCCAGGAACTCCAGCGCGAAATCGCGGTCGGAAACAGCATCCATCGAATTAGCCGCCGGCCGGTCGAAGCCGAGCGCGGCGGCGGTCATCTCCCTGTCGATGGGAAACGGCGTGCCGGCCAGCGCCGCCGCGCCCAGCGGCGATTCGTTCAGGCGGCGCCTTGCGTCGGCGAAGCGTCCCCGGTCGCGCCCGAGCATCTCGACATAGGCGAGCATGTGGTGGCCGAAGGCGACCGGCTGGCCGTTCTGCAAATGCGTGAAGCCCGGCATGGGCAGGTCCGGCCAGGCCTCGGCCTTCCCGATGAAGGCGGCCTGGGCGTCGGCGAGCGCCGCATCCAACGCATCGATCTCGTCCCGAACCCAGAGCCGGAAATCCGTTGCGACCTGGTCGTTGCGCGAGCGAGCCGTGTGCAGGCGGCCGGCCACAGGCCCCACAAGCTCCGCCAGCCGGGCCTCGATGTTCATGTGGATGTCCTCGAGCTCCGGCTTGAAGACGAAGCGGCTCGCCGCTATCTCCTGCTCGACCCGGTCGAGGCCTTCGCGGATCGCCGCAGCGTCCTGCGCGCTCACGATGCCTGCGGCTTCGAGCATGTCCAGATGCGCGCGCGAGCCCCGAATGTCCTGGGCGTGGAGACGCCGGTCGAAGCCGATGGAGGCGTTGATCGCCGCCATGATCTCCGACGGCCCGCCGGCGAAGCGCCCGCCCCACATGGCGTTGGCGGGCGGATCGGAACTGCGGGAAGGTGCCATGCTGCGCTCGCTTCTTCTGGTCGTCCTCGTCGCTGCCGGAACGGCGGCGGCGGCGGAGGGCTGGCTGCAAAACTACCGGAAGACGGACCCGCCGGCACCCGCGCCGGACGCCGCCTTCACGGGTCCCGACGGCGGCGAGATAACGCTCGCCCGCTTTGGCGGCAAGCTGGTCGTCCTGAATTTCTGGGCGACCTGGTGCGCGCCCTGCCGCCGCGAAATGCCGTCCCTCGACCGGCTGCAGGGGGAACTTGGCGGGGATCGGCTGGAAGTCGTGGCGCTTTCCATCGACAGGGGCGGGGCCGAGCGGGTGGACCCGTTCTTCGAACAGCACGGCATAGCCCGGCTGAAACGCTATCTCGATCCCGGCAACGCGGTCGGAAGGGCGCTGAACATTCGCGTCCTGCCGACGACCGTCCTGGTCGACGCCGCGGGCCGCGAGACCGGCCGCCTCGAAGGTCCGGCGGAGTGGGATGCGCCGGAAATCGTGGCCTTCCTCCGGGATCAGCTTTCCGGGGCGGACTCCGGCGCCTTGCCGCCGCCGAAATAGACCGTCCGGTGCGGGAACGGGATTTCGATCCCGAGCTCGTCGAAGCGCTTCTTCATCCGGCGGCGGAATTCGCGCGCGACCGCCCACTGGTGCATGGGCGGCGTCTTGAAGCGGCAACGGACGATGACGGCCGAGTCGCCCAGCTCCTGGACGCCGAACACCTCGAAGGGCGGGATCACGCGGTCCCGCCAGTCCCCGTCGCTCTCCATGCCGGCCGCGACCTCGCGCAGCACGTCGCTCACGCGGTCGGTGTCCTCGCCATAGCCGACGCCCGCGTCGATCACCGCATAGGAGTAGTCGCGGGTCAGGTTCTCGACCGTGCCGACCTCGCCGAACGGCACGACATGGACGGTGCCCGACAGGTCCCTGAGCCGGATCGTGCGGATCGACATGCCCTCGACGATGCCGGCATGGCCCGCGAGCGACACATATTCGCCGACGGCGACCTGGTCCTCCATGACGATGAACAGGCCGGTGATGACGTCCTTCACCAGCGTCTGCGCCCCGAAGCCGATGGCGAGGCCGGCAATGCCGACGCCGGCCAGCAGCGGCGCGATGTCAATGCCGAGCTCGGAAGCGGCCGTCAGCCCGCCCACCGTCAGCAGCAGAATGGCGCTGGCGCGGCGCAGCAGCGGCAGCAGCGTCCGCGCCCGGCCGCTGCGCTGCACGGGGTTGCCGTCTTCGTCGCGGGCGTCGAGATAGCGCTCGATGGCGAGGCAAAGCGCCTCCCAGAGAACGAGGAAGACGCCGAGGACCAGCGCGATGCGCACCAGCGCGCCGATGATGCGCTCGCCCACCGGCGCCGCCAGCAGGTCCAGCACCGGGGCGCGCCACGCCTCCAGCGCCGCGACCGCCGCGATGAGCCATACGGCCGTCCGCAACGATTTGCGCAGGACCGGCACGTAGCGGTCAGCGCGGGCCTTCACGCCGGGGAACCGACTGTCGGCCCGGATTTCCCAGCGCGTTGCGGCGTCCACGAGCCGCAGGACCCCGAGATCCGCCAGCCGCGCGGCCGCGACGGCGGCGACCGTCCAGGCCGAAGCGGCCCCCATATAGGCGAAGCCGCCCTCGACCGCGGATGCCCAGACGAGGAAGACGGCCGCCAGATAGGCTACGGCGACGACATGCCAGATATCCGCGAGCCGGCTCCTGATCCGTCCCCCGCCGCCGCGCAGGCGGTCGCGAACCGCAATCCGGTTGCGCAGCACCATCGACACGGCCACCGCCAGCACGGCCAGGCCGACGAGATCGACCAGCAGGCGGTAGGGGGCCGAAGGCAGGGCGAAGATGCGGGCGATCTCGCAGACGAGCCAGCCGTAAACGACCGCAAGGACCAGCCGGCGCAACCAGGCGAGCAGGCCCGCCGCGCCGGAATCGTCGAGCGGCGCCAGCACGGCGCGCAGTGCCAGCATCGCGAGCCGCGCCCCGCTGCTCGCATAGACGACGGCGAGGACCAGTTCCGCCGCGGTCTGCGGCAGCGCCGCCACGGAAACGGCGGCGAAGCTGGCGAGGGCAAAGGCGGCGAGCGGCACGGTCCCGAGCAGCAGCGCGACCGCAGCCGCCAGCAGCCGCTCGCCGGCGCCGCCGGACTCCGGCCGCTCCGAGGCCCGGCGCAAGCCCGCCATGAGGCGCCGCACCGCGATTTCGACGATGAAACCGGCAAGCAGGACCAGCAGCGCCTGTCCGAGCACCGTCCAGAGGGGCGCGCCGCTGGCCGGATCGTCGAACCCCTGCGCCAGCCACTGCCGGAATACGCCGGGATCGAAGGCGAAGGACAGCGACCCGGCGACATCGCCGCCGAAGGCCGCGATGCTCTCGGTGACGGACGCCAGAGGCCCGCGCGCCGCTTCCTCCGCTGCGGGCGCGCCGCCCTTCCGCGCCGCCGCCAGCGCCTCGATGCGCCGGACAAGCTCCGCCCGCCTCGCCTCGTCCTTGAGGTCCGCCGCCAGCGCCTCAAGCTCCGCCGCATCCGGCCCGGCCGGCGCTTCCTGCGCCGCCGAGGTGAGCGGCCAGCCCCAGAGGACGGCAAGAACCGCCAGAATCCCGAACGTCCGAATCATGCCGCCATGTTACACGAGGCTTCGCCCGCCGGCCGCCTCAATCCCGCCGGCCGGACTCGCGCTGCATCTCAAGGAAAGCGGCGGGGGCAAGGATCGGAATGCCAGCGAACGGCGACATTTCCAGCAGGTCCCGGTCGCCGGTAATCAGGCAGTCCGCCCCGCCCGCAAGCGCCGTCTCCAGGAACTTGTCGTCATCCGGGTCCCGGCAGCCCATCCGGGCACCCGAAATTGCAACCCACTCGGCGACGTCCGCAAGCCGCTCCACATAGTGCTCGCGGCCTGTTCGTCCGACATAGCGGTCGAACTTCCGGCGCAGGATCCGGGTGCGCAATTCTTCGAAAGTCGTGTCGGAAAACAACGGCACAACCACTCCTGCGACAAGGATATCGACCACCGCCTGTGGCGGTCCCTTGGGTCGAAGCACTCCGCTAATCAGAACATTCGTGTCGACGACGACACGCCTAACTGTCATCAGCCAGAAGCGCTTCGAGTTTCTCTTCCGTCAAGCCGTTGGCGGCGGCTTCCTTGCGGAGGTTTTCCACCGACTCCGCAAGCCGGTCCCAAGCGGCTCCGCGAAGGCGTTCGTACTGCTCCAGGGACATCGCGACGCAGACGGTCCCGTCGTCCCCGGCGAGGCGGACCGGCGCCTTCCGCGCCGCATCGAAGAGCGGGCGGAGTCCGTCTTCCGCGTCCTTGACGGCGATCTCCTTCATGACTGCAAATATGGGCTGCCGCCCGGCAATACGCAATTGCCTACTCCGAAGCACCGTCTTCCGCCCGCCGGGCGGCGCGGCTATGGTGGCGGCGTCGAGCGGGGGCCTTTTCGGGAATGGTTGGATCGTGTTCCGGCGGCTGCTGATCGCCAATCGCGGCGAGATCGCCTGCCGCATCGCCCGGACCGCGAGGCGCATGGGGCTTCGCGTCATCGCCGTGCATTCGGAGGCCGACGCCGGCGCGCGCCATGTCCGGACCGCTGACGAGAGCGTGTGCATCGGCCCGGCGCGCGCGCAGGCAAGCTATCTCGACATCGACGCGCTGATCGAGGCCGCTCGCCGCACAGGCGCGGAGGCGGTGCATCCCGGCTACGGCTTCCTTTCCGAGAACGCCGAATTCGCCGAGCGCGCAGCCGGCGCCGGCCTCGCCTTCGTCGGCCCGCCGGCGGACGCCATCCGGGCAATGGGCTCCAAGAGCGCCGCGAAAAAGATTGCGGCCGACGCGAGTGTGCCGCTCGTGCCGGGCTATCACGGCGCGGACGCAACGCCGGAGCGGCTGGCGGAGGCGGCGGCGGAGATCGGCTATCCGGTGCTCGTCAAGGCGTCGGCCGGCGGCGGCGGCCGGGGCATGCGTATCGTCGAGCGGGCGGAGGACCTGCCGGCCGCGCTCGCGGCGGCGGAGCGCGAGGCCAATGCGGCCTTCGGAGACGGCGCGCTGCTGCTGGAGCGCTACATCGCCCGGCCCCGTCATGTCGAGGTGCAGGTGCTGGCGGATATGCACGGCGCGGTGCTGCACCTGCTCGACCGGGACTGTTCGATACAGCGCCGGCACCAGAAAGTGATCGAGGAGGCGCCCGCCCCCGGCCTGCCCGACGCGCTGCGCGCCGAAATGGGCGAAGCCGCGGTCAGGCTGGCGCGCGCCATCGGCTATGTCGGCGCGGGCACGGTGGAGTTCCTGGTCGAGGGCGGCAGCGCCTTCCACTTCATCGAGATGAACACCCGCCTCCAGGTCGAGCACCCGGTGACCGAAATGGTGACCGGGCTGGACCTTGTGGAATGGCAGCTCCGCATCGCGGCGGGCGAGCCGCTGGCTTTCTCGCAGGAAGACGTCGCCGCCTCCGGTCACGCCGTCGAGGCGCGGCTCTATGCCGAGGACCCGGCGCGGGGTTTCCTGCCGCAGACCGGGCGGCTGGCGCATCTGGCCTTTCCCGAGGACCGGCCGGGCCTGCGCATCGACAGCGGCGTCGAGACGGGCGACGCGATCACGCCCTTTTACGACCCGATGATCGCCAAGGTCGTCGCATGGGGCGAAGACCGCGAACGGGCGCGGCTTGCGCTTGCCGACGCGCTTGCCGACACCCGTATCGCCGGCTTGAATACCAACCTGTTCTTCCTGGAGACGCTGGCCCGCCACCCTTCTTTCGCGGAGGGCGCGCTCGGCACGCACTTCATCGAGACGCACGGAATCGCCGCCGTCGAACCGCCCGAAGGCGACGGGCAGGCCATGCGCGCCATGGCCGCCATTGCCGTGCTCGAAGACCGGGCCGGGCGCCGGAAGGTGCTGCAGCAGCGGGCGCCCGACCGTTTCTCGCCCTGGGGACGCGGCGATGCCTGGCGGCTCAACAGCCTTGGGCACGACCGGCTGGACCTCGCCGACAATGGCGAGAAGGCGACATATGAGGCTGTCCATACAGGCAGCGGCTACCGTCTGGACAGTGGCGAAGGTTCGATTTCGGTCTCAAGCGTCGCGCGCGGCGCTGACGGCGGCCTGACGGCGGAGATAGACGGCCGCCGCCAAAGCGGCGCCGTCATTGCGGACGGCAACCGGCTCACGGTCTTCCTGGGCGGCGCCCGTCGCGAAATCCTGCTCGAGGAGCCGGGCGCGGCGGCCATGAGTGCGGAGATCGGCGGCGGCCGGCTGACCTCGCCCATGCCCGGCACCGTCGTGCGGGTGCTGGTGGAGGCCGGACAGACGGTTCGAAAGGATGAACCGTTGATCGTGCTGGAGGCGATGAAGATGGAGCACACCATTGCCGCCCCGGCCGACGGCGCGGTCGAGTCCCTGCCCTTCGGAGTGGGCGACCGGGTGGAGGAAGGCGTCGAACTGGTCGGCTTCAAGGCGGCCTCGTGACCGACCCGCGCGACCGCCTGATCGTCGGCCTCGACACACCCGACTGCGACAGCGCCCGCCGGGTCGTCGAGCAGATCGGAGACGCCGCCCGCTTCTACAAGATCGGCATGGGCCTCTTCTATATCGGCGGCATCGGGCTTGCGCGCGAACTCGTCGCGGAGGGCTGCCGGCTGTTCCTCGACGCGAAGGCCTGGGACATCGGGCAGACGGTCGAGAACGCCGTGCGCGGCGGGGCGGCGCTCGGCGCGGACCTGATGACGGTGCATGGCGACCGGACCGTCATGGAGGCGGCCCGGCGCGGCCGTGGCGAAGCCGGGACGCGCCTGCTTGCCATTACCGTGCTCACAAGCATGGATCAGGCCGCCGTCCGCGAACTCGGCTGGCGCGGCACGGTCGGGGACCTCGTGCTGGCCCGCGCCCGCCATGCGAAGCAGGCCGGCATGGACGGCGTCGTCGCCTCCGGGCAGGAAGTCGCAGCGCTGCGCGAAGCGCTGGGGCCCGACATGCTGCTCGTCATCCCCGGCACCCGCCTGCCCGGCTCTTCCACAGACGACCAGAAGCGCGTCACCACCCCGCGCGACGCCATCGCCGCCGGCGCCGACCATCTCGTCGCCGCCCGGGAGATCCTCCGCGCCCCCGACCCGCGGGCTGCGGCGCTCCGGTTTCAGGACGAGATTGCGGGGGCTTGAAGGGACGCCCGGCGGCCGGTTTGTTGCCTGCCCTGTCTATGCGGCTGTCCAGGGATTGACGGCGCCGATGCCGTCGAGGATTTCCCAGACGGTAATCGACGCGAGGCCAATACCGTCGTCTGCGACCGAGTCAAGAAAGGCGGCAACACGCGGTTCCGGTGTCGGCCTCATCATCTCGGAGACGACGTTCGCATCAAGGAGCCAGGCGAGTGGCGGCGTCATGCCTCGTCCCCGCAACCAAAGGAAACCGGCCGATAACCAAAGCGCTCCGACGACGGCAACTCGACCCCGTGTTCCGGCCCGAAATGCCGTGCAAAGACCTCGGACGGCTTCGGCCGCCGCTCGTTCTTTTCGCGCTTCTCGCGAATCAGGCGGCGCACGAGTTCTTCCATCGAAACACCAACCCTCCGGGCCTCTCGCCTAAGCCACGACCTGTCTCCGGGGTCGATGTCGCGAACTGTGATGCTGGAGCCCATCGCTGCGCCTCCCCGTCCTGCGGACGCCTATCTGCGGTGCCGGCGCCTGCCAGCAAAATATGACATCACTGCCGTGTCGGTAAGACTCGTGCGCAACCGTCATGTTCTACAAGCTGCTGAAGATCGTGAGCGGCAGACACAACCGGCCGAGCTACGAGCCCCCGCCCGAAAAGGCACGGGATCGGGCCGGCGTCCCCAATCGTGACATAGAGAGCACGGAGGAAATCCGTAATGCCCGCGGTCGTTGCCCGGAACCCATGACGGATTCGACACCCGCCGCCCGATAGCCCTCCTTCGACAGGCTCTTCCGTCATGCCCGGACTTGTTCCGGGCATCTCCATCGGGGCCATTGTGGCGGCGGAAAGGGAGGCCCGGAACAAGTCCGGGCATGACGAGAGGAGGACCGGGGCGACGGTCGGGGAGCGTGCGCGGCGGGCCCCTGCGGGACGTGTCATGGAGTGTCATGTTTTGTCATGAGGCGCGCTCGGCCTCCCTCGCGATGTGTCATGTTTTGTCATGTTCCGCATACGCATGGAGCATATTGCGTGGCCGGTTCGGGCATATGGCGGTTCACTCCTTGACCGCCTCCCCCGCTTGCCCGCCGGCTTCACGCATCTGTCTTCGGCGGCTCCGCAACGCATGCCCCCCAACCGTCGCCCCGGCCCCCGCCTGTCCCCGGCGTTCGCACGCGCGGCGCTCCTCCGGCGGCGGCGCTGCGCCCATGTCCTGCGCATAGGCTTCGGCGGCGAGCGCGAGCCTTGCGGCCGGTTTCGCCGCCAGGGCGGGGCGGGGATCGTTCACAGTCATCGGTGCCTCCTTTCGGGCAAAGGGCGGGACAGGGGTGTCCCTGTTTCGCGCGTATCGCGGGCGGGCGCGGGCGGGTGTCGGCGCCGGCGCGGTTCGCGCACCTGATTGCGCGCGCGAGACGCAGGGCGCACCTCGCCCGTCCGTTCCCGCCGGGG
>JAJDVH010000088.1 GCA_022826185.1 Alphaproteobacteria bacterium | reverse complement strand
GTGCCTGCCCTCGTGGCGGAAGCTCTCCTCGTTGAACGCCTTGAACATGATCTCGACCTGCTCCTCGAACAGGTCCCGGTTGGCGGTCTGGTCCTGCATCGGCGCGCCGAAAGTCTCGACCTCGCGGGTGTGGTAGCCGCGCCCGACGCCGAACACGGTGCGCCCCTCTGTCAGGATGTCGGCTGTGGCGAAGTCTTCGGCGAGGCGCAGCGGATGCCACATCGGCGCGATGTTGAAGCCGCAGCCGATCTTGAGCGAGCGCGTGATATGGGCCAGATGCACCGCGCACATGAGGATGTTCGGGATGCACTCATAGCCTTCGTGCTGGAAGTGGTGTTCGGCCAGCCAGAGCGTGTCGAAACCGATCTCGTCCAGCTTCTTCCCCACCGCATCGGTCTTGGCGAATACGGAGGCGAGGTCCTCGTTGGAGTAGCGCCGCTCATCGGCGGGGGTCGCATCCTGGCCCCGGTCGGGCAGGTCGATATGGCCCGGATAAACGGTGGTGAACTTGCGGATCATGCGAACCTCCAGAAGAGCCGGACGCCTGCGGCGCCGGGCGGAAGGCAAGGCGGAAACGCTCTTTGCCGGGAGCCGGGCAAGCGGGGAAAGCTGGCGGACAGGGAGGGATTCGAACCCTCGGTACGCCTGTTGACGTACGACGGATTAGCAATCCGCTGGTTTAAGCCACTCACCCACCTGTCCCGACAGACGGCGTGACTTACAGAATCCGGGCCCCCGGCGTCAACGCCCTGCCGCGCCTGTATCCCGGGCAATTGCGGTTTCTTCCCGGATTCAACGGGTTGTGAGAAAATAGCCCGATATATTCATTTTTTGTTCCCGGACGGGCTTGACATTTGGCGGTATGGTGTAGAATGAAAGTAGAGAGAGGCGGCTTCCGGGGCCGCCTTTCGGCGTTTCTGCAGAAAGCGACCGGTTGGGGGCCGCGAAAAAGCCCCGGCGGGAACGGACGGGCGAGGTGCGTCCTGCGTCTCGCGCGCGCAATCAGGTGCGCGAACCGCGCCGGCGCCGACACCCGCCCGCGCGCCCACGCGAAACGCGCGCAAAACAGGGACGCCCCGTCCCGCCCTTTGCCCCGAAGGAGGCACGCATGACTGCAACCGATCCCCGCCCCGCCCCGGCGGCGAAACCGGCCGCAAGGCTCGCGCCCGCCGCCGCGGCCCCTGCCGAAGCCTGTGCGCAGGACATGAACGCAGCGCCGCCGCCGGGGGACCCCGCCTGCGAAGCCCGCGGGCAGGCGGGGGAGGCGGTCAAGGAGCGAACCGCCATATGCCCGAACCGGCTGCGGAATATGCGCCATACGCATGCGGAACATGACAAAACATGACACATCGCGAGGGAGGCCGAGCGCGCCTCATGACAAAACATGACACTCCATGACACGTCCGCAGGGGTCCGCCGCGCACGCTCCCCGACCGTCGCCCCGGCCCTCCTCTCGTCATGCCCGTCCTCATATCGTCATGCCCGGAACCAGTCCGGGCATGACGGAAGAGCCTGTCGAAGGAGGGCGATCGGGCGGCGGGCGTCGAATCCGTCGTGGGTTCCGGTCAACGACCGCGGGTATTACATCTTTCCACGCGGCTTGCGACAATCCTTCCCGCAGCAGACCGGGGCATGGCGAATGAGCGGATGCGGGAACGCACCGGCAGACATGGCGGGAGCGCCGGGTTGTGAGTGATCCGCTCGCGCGCTTCAGGATGGGCATCGACCTGGGCGGCACCTTCACGGATGTCGTGCTGATCGACAATGCCACCGGGGAGGTTTCGGTCTCCAAGGTGCTGAACCGGCAAGACGACCGGGCCGAAACCGTTGCAGACGCCGTTTCCGGCCTGCTGGACCGGATGAACGTAACGCCCGGCGAACTGGGCTGGATCAGCCACGGCACGACGATTGCCACCAATGCGGTGCTCGAGCGCAAGGGCGCGAAGACCGCCCTGATTACCAACCGCAACTTCAGGGACATACTTGAAATCGGCCGGTTCGCGCGCCCGGCGGAACTGATCTACCGCATCCACCGGGACAAGCCTCGGCCGCTGGTGCCGCGTCACCTTCGCCTCGGGGTCGCCTGCCGCATCGACCGGCGCGGCGAGGTCTTCACAGAACTCGACGACTCCGATCTGGCGGCGGCGATTGCCACGATTGCCGATGAAGGGGTCGAAAGCGTCGCGGTGTGCTTCCTGTTCTCCTTCCTCAACCCGGTGCATGAGGAGCGGGTGGGGGACCGCCTCCGCGCCGCCCTGCCCCGGCTCGACATCGTGCTGTCCAGCGAAGTCCTGCGCGAGTTCCGGGAGTTTCCGCGAACCTCCACGACCGTGTTCGCCGCCTATGTCGCGCCGGTCCTCCGGGCCTATATCTCCGACCTGCTCGCCCGTTTGGCGAAGCGCGGCATCGCCTGCCCCCTGTATGTCTTCCAGTCGAGCGGCGGCGTCGCCACGCCGGAGATCGTCATGCGCAATCCTGCGCTCACCATGTTGTCGGGTCCCGCCGGGGCCGTGATCGGCGCGGCGGAAATCTGCGGCCGCGCCGGCTACCGCGACCTCATCACAATGGATATCGGCGGCACGTCGCTGGACACCTGCCTGATTCGCGGTTCGGTCGCGGAGACTGCGACGACGCGCGAGATCGACATGTTCCCGATCGCGATCCCGATGCTGGACGTCCATACCATCGGCGCCGGCGGCGGCAGCGTCGTGCGCGTCGACGAAGTCGGCCGGATCGGGATCGGGCCGGAGAGCATGGGCGCGCAGCCCGGTCCCGCCTGCTACGGCCTGGGCGGGGACCGGGCGACCCTGACCGACATCAACCTCCTGATGGGCCTGATCGATCCCTGCGGCTTCGCAGACGGAGACGTGCCGCTCGACCGCTCCCGCGCCGAGGCGGTTGTTCAGCGCGAGGTCGCCGCGCCGCTCTCGGTCGACCTCTCCGCGGCGGCAGTCGGCGTGTTCCGGGTTGCCACCAGCCAGATCGCCGAAGCCATCGGAACCGTGACGACCGAGCAGGGCAGCGACCCGCGCGACTACGCCCTTGTGGCGTTCGGCGGCGGCGGCCCCCTGCATGCGGCTGCGGTCGCTCGGGAACTCGGAATTGGACGCATTATCGTGCCGCGGCATCCGGGTCTGTTTTCCGCGCGCGGCATTGCAACGGCCGACTTCGCCCACGATTACATGCAGTCGATCCTGAGGCCGATTGCGGATACGCCCCCGGACGACGTCATCGCCGTCATGGAAACGCTGGTGCGGCGGGCCGGGGCCGACCTCGATGCAGAGGGAATCCCGGCGGACCGCCGGGAATTGTCGCACGCATTCGACCTGCGCTATGTCGGCCAGACGACCGAGATAGCCGTGCCGGTGCGGGACGGCGCCGAACTGCTGCTGGAAGGGTTCCAGGCCGTCGCAGCGCGGTTCCACCGCCTGCACGAACGGCTGTACAGCTACAGCGTGCCGGAGGAGCCCGTCGAACTCGTCAATCTGCGCCTCCGCGCGGTGGGCAGGGTCGGAACGCTGCCGCTGCCGGCAATGGCGAAGAAGGGAGCCGTGGCGGAGCCGGTCGGCGAGCGGGCGGTGTGGCTGCCCGGCGGCGGGACCTCGCGGCCCGTCCCGGTTTACCGGCGCGAGGGCCTGGCGCCCGGCATCGCCATCGCCGGCCCCGCGCTTGTGGAAGAGGCCTCATCGACGACCGTGGTCCTCGAGGGCATGACGGCTGAAGCGGACGCCTTCGGCAACCTGGTCCTCGGACTCGACAACGGAGGACGGAACCCGTGACGGTCGACGCCTTCTCGCTTGCCGTGCTCCACGGCTCGCTGATCGCCATCGCGCGGGACATGAAGATCATGACCATGCGCACGGCCTATACCCAGCTGTGGAAGGAACAGGGGGACCTCTCCTGCTGCCTGATGGATGAAGACGGCGAGATTGTCGCCCAGGACCCGAACGGGTTTCCCATCCATGTCACCACCATGCCCCTGCAGCTGCAGGGCGCGCTTGAGGCGGTCGGGCGCGGCAACCTGCGGCCGGGCGATGTCCTTGCCACCAACGACCCGTTCATCGGCGGCACGCATCTGCCCGACGTGCTTGTCGCGCGGCCGGTATTCGTCGAGGACGAGCTGTGCGCCTTTGCCTGCAATCGCGGCCATTGGGCGGACATCGGCGGCATGGGGCCGGGAAGCTACTCGCCTGCGACCTCGGACATTCACCAGGAAGGCATTTTCATTCCGCCGGTGAAGCTGTTCGAAGCCGGGCGCCCCAATCCCGGCGTCTTCGAGATGATCATGTCCAATATCCGCAACCGGTCCGTCGGCCTGGGCGACATGCGCGCGCAATACGCCTCGTGCGAAACCGCCGGGCGCCGTCTGGCCGCGCTCGCCGCGCGGTACGGCCTCGGCGCCCTGAAAGCGGCGATGGGCGAGATCATCGCCCGGTCGGAACGGTTGACGCGCGCGCGCATCGCCGAATTCCCCGACGGGACCTACCGCGCCCGCGACTGCCTCGACGGAGACGGCCGGTCGGACCGGAAAGCATGGGTCGAGGTCCGGATCGATATCCGCGGCAGCGATATCGTCGCCGACCTGACCGGCAGCAGCGAGCAGTCCGCAGGCGGCATGAACTGCTCCCGCTCCGCCGCCGCCTCGGCCGTGCAATACGCCATAAAGTCGATCTCCGACCCCGAGAACCCGCCCAATGCCGGCAGCTACCGGCCGGTCGCGGTCAGGACCCGGCCGGGGACGCTGGTCGATGCCCGGAAACCGGCTTCGATGGTGGGCTTCGGCGAGGTCTGCTACCGCGTGCTGGACGCGACCATGGCGGCGCTTGCGGGCGCCGTCGGCGACCGGGCCATCGCCAGCGGCTCGGGATCGACCGGCACCGTCGTCATCGCCGGCCGGCGGCGGGAAGGCGGCGAGGGCCATTTCACCTCGCTCGAACTCTCCTCCGGCGCCTACGGCGCGCGCGCCTCGCGCGACGGGATGAACGCCATCCGCTACGGGCCGGGCAATGCCGGCCATGTGCCGATAGAAGCGGACGAGATGGAAAATCCGCTGTTCTTCGAAGCTTACGAAATCGTCCCCGATACGGGCGGCGCGGGCCGGTTCCGCGGCGGCAACGGCTTCGTCCGCGCCTTCCGCGTCGAAGCCGGCGGCGCGCGGATATGCCTGTGCGCCGACCGGCACGACACGCAGCCCCCCGGCCTCTCCGGCGGACGGCCGGGCGCGGCCGCACGCTACCTGCTCGACCCCGGCTCCGGCCGGGAACGGGTGTTGCCCAGCAAGACGCCCTATATCGACCTTGCCCCCGGCACGCTGGTGCATCTCCAGTCCGCCGGCGGAGGGGGCTATGGCGACCCCGGCGGGCGCGACCCGGCGCATATCGCGGAGGACCTGAAGGACGGCTACGTCACGGGGGAGGGCGCCAGGGCGGACTACGGCTTCACCGGAGACCCCGGCGAATAGGCTTCAGGCACGGCGCCGCGTCAGGCGAGGTGCAGGCGGGCGCGGTCGGTAGGCCAGCCGACGGCGACCTCCTGACCCGCTTCGAAGCGGTTCCCGTCGCTTTCGCCCGACATCTGGCGCGCGACGGCCTCCGTCCCGTCGGGCAGCCGGACCAGATGCGAGACGGTGAGGCCCAGATAGACGTCTTCGACATATTCGGCGGGCACGACCTGCCAGGAGGCTCCCATGTCCTCGCCGCGGCCGGCGATGCGCAGCAGCTCGGAGCGGATCGAGAAGGCGGCGCGCGCTCCGGTCGGGACGGGGGCGGGCGGCGCGGGGACCTCGACCTTCGCAAAGCCGATGTCGAGCGCGACCCGGCCGTCGAAGACAGCCGCAACGGCGCCTTCCAGCACATTGTTGTCGCCGATGAACTCGGCGGTGAAGCGCTTGTCCGGGGTCTCGTAAACGTCCCGCGCCGTTCCCTCCTCGACCAGTTCGCCGTCGGCGATGATGGCGATCCGGTCGGCGACGGTCAGCGCTTCTTCCTGATTGTGGGTGACATGGATGAAGGTGATGCCGACCTTTTCCTGGATGCGCTTCAGTTCCAGGCACATATCCTTGCGCAGCCTGGCGTCGAGCGAGGCGAGGGGTTCGTCGAGCAGCAGGATGTCGCGCTCCAGCACCAGGGAACGGGCAAGCTGGACGCGCTGCTGCTGGCCGCCGGAAAGCTCGTGCGGCATGCGCCTGTTGTAGCCTTCGAGCCCGACCATGGCGAGCATCCGGTCCACCCGGTCGCGGATGTCGCCGGCCGGAACCCTGAGCAGCTTCAGCCCGTAGGCGACATTGCGCTCGACCGTCATGTGCGGGAACAGCGCGTAGTTCTGGAACACCATCGAGGTCGGCCGCCGGTTGGGCGGCAGGTGGCTCACCTCGGCCCCGTGCAGATACACGCGCCCGGCGCTCGGCCGCAGGAAGCCGCCGATCAGCCGCAGCAGCGTCGTCTTTCCGCCGCCGCTCGGCCCGAGCAGCGCATAATACTTGCCGCTCTCGATGGAAAAGCTGACCGATTTCAGCGCCGTGACGGCGCCGTAATTCTTGCCCAGCCCGACGACTTCCACGGCTATGTCGGCGGATTCGGTCATGGCTTCCGGCGTCGCTGGCTTCGTTTGTCGGTCAACTGGACATCACCGGTTCGGCCATGGCGCGCGCCCTGCGCTCCAGCCGCTCGGCGCGCACCAGGGTGTAAACGATCACCGACCCGATCACCAGCATCGACACGATGCTCATGATCCCGGCCATGGCGTACGATTCGCCGGACATGCCGATATTGAGCATCTGGGCGACCAGCATGTTGGAGAAGGTGTCGAACCCGCCCTTCAGCAGCGCCGTGCGGACGGCTTCGTTGAAGGAGAGGATCGTGACGAACGCGCAGGAGCTGAAGACGCCGACGCGGATCTGCGGAAACTCGACATGCCAGAATGCCTGCCAGGCGGTGGCGCCGCAGGCCCGGGCGGCCTCGGTCTGCTGCACGCGGTAGCGCGACATCGTTATCAGGATGACGATGAACGCATAGGGATGGGTGTAAATGACCTGGCCGATGACCGCGGTGAGGAAACCGAGGTCGAACCAGCCGTCGAACCAGCCGACGTCCAGCGCGCCGCCGAGCCAGGCGAACCCCTTTGCGAGGTTCTTGAAAAAGACCAGCAGGCTCGAGCCCATGATGTCGGCCGGCACGAAGAGCGGCGAGAGCATGAGCGCGACGAAGGCGACCTTGCGGCGGGTTCGCTTGTAGAACTTGGCCGACAGGAGCGCCATCGGAATGGTCGCCGCTATCGTGGCCACAGCCAGGTACAGCGTCCACTTGAGCGATACCACCAGCAGCGTGTCGCCGAGGACGACGCGGTACCAGTCGAAGGTGAATTCGTAGATCCGGGCGCCGAATCCGTGCTGATTGAAGGATATGCCGATCGTGTAGAAGACCGGCATCAGCAGGGCGAACACGACAGCCAGCAGATAGACCCATTTGAGCCGGATGTTCCAGGGACTGGCGAAATCGTCATACATGGCCGGTTCAGCTGATCGGTTCGAGGATCTTGGTCAGGTCGAACAGCCGGTGGCCGATATAGAGCAGCAGCACGAGGGTGAAGATCATGATGGTGCTGATCGCCATCGCCAGCGGGAAATCGAGGGCGACGATGGCCTGATTGGCGATCAGCCCCGCATTGACGGCGCCCGGCCCGCCGAGCAGCGTCGGCACCAGGGCGACGCCCATCGAATTGACGAAGATGAACACGCTGCCGGCGAAGATGCCGGGCGCAGCCAGAGGCAGGACGATGTCGGCAAACAGGCGCACCCGCCCGGCGCCGAGGTCGTCGCAGACTTCGAAGATGTAGTTCTGCACCGCCTCCAGCGCGAGGAAGCCTGCGAAGATCATGAAGGGCAGGAACGACATGACGTCGCCGATGATGACGCCCAGCGGCGAATAGAGGATGGCGGTGATCGGCTCCGACAGGATGCCGAGGTCCATGAGGACGGAGTTGACGACGCCGTGGCGCCCCAGAACCGGGCGCATGGCGAAAACCCGCACCAACTCCGAAATCATGAACGGCAGGATGAACAGCAGAATGACCCGGTGCTGCGCCGCCCTGGTCACCCGCCGGCGTATGAACACGGCGATGGGAAAGCCGATGACGAACGAGATCAGGACCGCTGCTGCCGCATGCAGCATGGAGTACAGGTAGTTTTCGGCCCGCGCGGATGTGAAGAAATTATCGTAGGCGAACAGGGTAAACCCCGGCTCCATCCAGAACTGCGTGCGCTCGAACACGCTCCACACCACGGTGAGCGCCATCGGCGCCGCAAAGAACAGGACGAAGAAAACGACGGGGATATAGAACACCCATCTCTGGATGCCGTTCTCGCCGAGATAGCGCCGCCATCGCGCGGGAGGGGCCGGAAGCTCCCGGCTCCTCCGCGCCGGCGGCGGGCTGTTGTCCGCCGCGGAGGTCACGACCCGTCAGGCGGCCTGGAGGCGCGCCCACCAGTCCTGATAGGCCCGGATGTGGGTCGGGAAGACGTTCTGCCAGGCATTGCCCTTGACAGCGAAGCGGGCGTTCTTGCGCGTGAGGATGTCGAGCACGACCTCCTGCACATCGGGCGCGAAATCTTCCGGGTGCGCCTTGATGTACTCGTCCACGCCCACCATCTGCGGCGCAAATCCCAGTCCCGACAGGGTTCGCGCGCCGAACCACGGCGAGAGATAGACATTGGCGAGCTTGTAATAGAGCTCGTCCGCGCCGCGCTCGCGCCCGCCTTTGGTCAACATGATCATGTTGTTCCAGGTCTGGTGGCCTTCCTTCATGGTGCCGTAGCGGATGTCGGCCTTGTCGCCGGTCTTGCGGTTCGCGATGATCTGGATCGGCTCCCAGCAGGACGACATCAGCACTTCGCCGCTGGCCAGGATGCCGACGCCGTTCTGGAACCCGTCCCAGAAGGTGCGGAACTGGCCCTTCTTCTTCCAGTCGATCAGGAATTCGCAGACCGCCTGCACCTCCTTGGGCTTCATGTCGGAGGGATTCTCGATCTCGATCTTGCCGCTTTCCTTCAGGTAGATGGCCATGTTGGTGAGCGTCGGCCCGAAATCGTTCTGCAGCGCGACGCGGCCCTTGAACTGGGAATCGAACATGATGCCCCAGCTGTCCGGATGGAAGCCGAGCGCCTTGTAGTCGTAAGCCATCGAATCGGCGTTCGAGATCATCGGCGTCGAATAGACCTGGCCCTCATAGCGGATCGTGTGGGCGGCGAGACCGCCTTCGTTGTAGACGGGCAGGATGTTCTTCCAGTTGGGAATCCGGCTCGTGTCGAGCGGCACGATGGCGCCCTGGGAGGCAAGCGCGTCTTCCATGCCGCCCCCGTTGTCGGTGACCGCATCGAAGAGCTTGTTGCCGTCGCCCACGACCATCTTCTGGATCGCCTCGTCGGCCCGCGCGCTCTTCGCCGTCGCGGCGATGGAAATGCCCCCTTGGGCCTCCATGGCGCTCCAGTCCTTGGCGCCGACCTTGTGCACGCCCGGATTGGCCCAGATCTTGAGCGCCTGGCCATCCGCGGCCGAGGCGCCCGGGATCCGTCCCAACATCGCAGCCGCGCCTATGCTCGACGTCGCATACATGAATGCGCGTCGCGTCCATTGCATCTGGTTCATGGCTGTTCCTCCCTTTGCGATTCGACCGCGGGCAACCGTTGCGCGGGCCCGTTTGCAACGGTGAGTATATCTCTCGCGGGACGGTTGACATAGGCGGCGCCCGCCATGCCGCGGACAGACCCTTCCCCACAGACGGGCGGGAATTGCCTCGCAAGTTGACAACAGGGAAGGCCTGACCGTTTCGAGGACCAAGAACGGCTGACCCGGACAATCTGCTCGAATCCTATCGGACTGCCCCGCTCAGCGAGGCTTCTCAACTGCTCGCACCGTAGAGATGCCGTGTGGAGCGCCGACCGGACGCCGCACGCCAACGGTACAACGATGATGGCCCCTGCCAGATCGGCCCCCAGCACCGCCAGGAGGAAGAACTCACATGCCCCATTCACACCGGCGCGCTCGGCAAGATAGCGCTGCAGGTGCCCTTCTGGCAGGAGATTCGAGAAGTACGGCAGCAGTTTTATGCGCGGTATTTTGAACTCGGTGACAAGCTCGCCGAACCGATCCTTGAAAGCGAGCCCGAGAACGGCCCGGTGTTCGTCCTCCACATAGTCTTCCGTGAATGCAAACAGCGTGCGCTCACCTCCACATGAGTGAGTGTGCCGATGCAGACGCAATGAAGCAGGACGTCGAGTGCCCGGGCTCTCGATGAACTCACCTCCCAGGAAAACGGGATGAGATTTCAGGGGCTGGCAGTGGCGCCCGGCAGGCGGCTCTGTCCCGAACTGCTCGCGCGCCAGCGCAAGATTGCTATGCGAGGGCGGCGGCGCGCACCTGCTCCGGCGAGAAAGGAATCCGCCGCAGCCTGAGGCCCGTCGCGGCGTGAACGGCATTGGCGATTGCCGCAGCCGTGGGGCCGGCCGCGGCTTCCCCCGCGCCGAGGAAGGGCTGCCGGCCGGGGTCGATCAGCACGGTTTCGAATGCGGGCGCATTGTCGAAGCCAAGGATCGGGTAGGTCTCCCAGTCCCGGCTGGCAATGCCGTCCCGGTCGAACGCCACGGCTTCGTGCAGCGTCCAGCTTGCCGCCTGGACCACGCCCCCTTCGAGTTGCGCGGCGAGGCCGGCGCGGTCCACGATTTCGCCCGCATCGGCCGCAATGACGCAGCGTTCGAGCCGGATGCCGGCAGTGTCGTTCACAGAAATTTCCATGATGACAGCGGCATAGGCGGCGCTATTCTTGTATTGCGCGAATCCGAGCCCGCGCCCCCGGCCTTCCGGGCAGTCCGCGCCCGAGGGGTCGAGGCGCGCCGCCGCCGCCTCGATGACGGCGCGTCCGCGCGGGTCCGAAAGGTGGCGGAGCCGGAAGGATACCGGATCGCAGCCCGCTTCCCCCGCCAGCTCGTCCATGAAGGACTCGATGGCGAAGACATTGGCGTAGGCGCCGAGCGAGCGCAGCGCCGAGACTCTGAGCGGCATGTCCCGCACCAGATGCTTCACAAGGCGCGTCTCCGGCAGGTCGTAGAGCGGGTCGAGATTGCGGTGGATGCCCATATGGCGCCCCATCGCCGGGCCCATGACGGGCGGCTCCAGCGGCTCGGCGAGGAAGCGGGCGGAGAGCAGCCGCGCCGCGCCCATCCTGCCGGGGCCGGGACGGGGCCGCATGGAATAGGTGTCGCTGTATGTCTCATGCGACCAGGCGGCGATCCTGCCATCGCCGTCAAGGCTCGCGCGCAGGTCCATCGAGGCGCAGGACCCGTAAGGCTCCCAGGCGTGCTCCTCCCCGCGCGTCCATTTGAGCATCACCGGCCTGCCGGGGAGCGCGCGGGCGATGAGTGCGGCGTCGAAGGCGGCGTCGTCCGCGCCGTTATGGCCGTAGCAGCCGGCCCCCGGCGCGTGAGCAACGCGGACCGCTCCGGGCTCCATGCCGAACGCCTCCGCCAGCGCGGCGCGCAGGAAATAGACGCCCTGGCTGTGGGTATGGACGGTCAGCAGGCCGTCGGCGAACGCCGCCATCGCCGCTGAAGGGCCGAGCGAGGCGTGCATCTGGTAGGGCCGTTCGTAGCGCGCTTCGAGCGTGGCGACAGCACGGGCCGGCGGCACCGGCGCTTCGACCGGCACGCCGTCCACGACAGGGAGGCTCACCCGTTCGTTGCTGCGGAGGGAGTCGTAGATATCGCCGGAAGGAAGCCCGCCGCCCGAATCCCACGAAGCGGCGGCGGCAAGGCGTTCGGCCGCCCTGACCGCCGCATGTTCGTCCGCCGCCGCGACCGCGAGGAAACTGCCGTCCCGCACGATCTCGACGCCTTCCGCCGCGAGGTGCCCGACCACGGCTTCGTCCAGAGCCGCGAGCCGCGCATGGTAGTGCGGCGGGCGCACCGTGCGCGCATGCAGCATGCCGGGCGGGCTCATATCGTGCAGGAAATAGGACCGCCCGCGAACGATATCCTCCAGCCCCCGCGCCCCTGCCGCGCCGCCGACATGGCCGAGGGCCGCGCGCGGCCTGAGCGGCGCAGCCGGATCGACGTCGATGCCGAACGGCGCGCCGGCGGCCAGCTCCCAATAGTCGGTTTTCCGGTTGGTCGTGCGCGCGTGGATCGTGCCGTTATCGACCTCCAGTTCGGCCGGATCGACGTCCAGCGCACGGGCGGCGCGCTCCAGCAGGTGCCGCCGCGCCGTCGCCGCCGCCAGCCGGACCGCATTGCCGGTCTGGGTCATCGACTGGCTGCCGGAAGTAAAGCCCTCGTCCGGCGAGAGGCCCGTCTCCACCGGCGCGACCCTGACCCGGTCCGGGTCGATGCCGAGCTCGTCCGCAACCAGCAGACCGACCGCCGTGGAGATGCGCTGGCCGATATCGACCTTGCCGCTCCGGACGGTGACGGTCCCCCCGGCGTCGAAGGCCAGCCAGTCGTCGAGCGAGGGGTTGGCGAGAAGGCTCGGATTAGCCGCCATCGGCCGCCCCGGCCACGAGCCGGTCCACCGCCCGCAGCACATCGGCATGAGCGCCGCAGCGGCAGAGATGGCCCTTGAGCGCCTCGACCGCGCCCCGCCGGTCCGGGCCCTCCGCCGCCTCAAGATAGGCGGTCAGCGCGACGACCAGCCCGCTCGTGCAGTAGCCGCATTGCGCCGCGCCGGCTTCGAGGAAGGCGCGCTGCACCGGGTTGAGTTCCCCGCCTTCCGCAAGACCCTCCACCGTCGTGATCCGGCGCTCCTCGAATTCGGAGACGGCCCGCACGCAGCTCAACACCTTCTCGCCGTCCGCGATCACGGCGCAGGCCCCGCACTGCTCCAGCCCGCAACCAAGCTTCGCGCCCATGAGGCCGAGTTCGTTGCGGAGCACGTAGATCAGCGGCGTCGCCGGGTCCGTCTCGACTTCCCGGACCGAGCCATTGACGCTGAGAACGACGCGACGGCCGTTCACCGCGGCCGGGCGAGCTCGTCGAGGCCGCCGGTGAATTCCCTGCTCGCCAGCATGTCCGGGAGCAGCGAGGCGAACCAGTCCGGATCGACCGACACGCCGTTGCGCTCCAGCGAGGGCATGGACCTGTCCGCCAGCGCCTGCCAGTCGCCGGCCATCCGCCAGCCCGACAGCAGGTCCTCGCGCGGCTCGCCTCCGAGGGCGCGCACGAGGAAGTCGGTGAAATTGACGACCGGCGGCCCCTGCGTCTCGGCCCCGGCGGAGAGTTGCGCATGGCAGCCGTGATAGAGCGAGACCAGTGCGTCGGCGCCCTTTTCCTCAGCCATCGCATAGGTCGCCTTGCGCCGCTCCGCCTTCAGGCCGGGAGAGCGGTCCTGGCCGGAGCCGCCGCAGGTATATCCTGACTCCCACGCGATGCCGGCGATTTCCAGACCCGGCACATCGCCCAGCAGCCGGGCGACATTCTCTCCGAGGTCCGCCATGCCCTCATGCGCGTGAAGCAGCACCCGCATCGGCACTTCCGTCGTATAGAGGCCGCGCAGCCGCTCCTCGTGCTCGACCAGGTAGCCGGTCACATGCTCGAAGGCGAAGGCCGCTTCCCCGTAGCCCTCCACCGTCTCCCCGATATGCAGCTGGCAGGAGGGGCACCAGCTCAGCACGCGCTCGGGCTGGAAGTCCCCGAACCGTTTCAGCGTCCCGTCGGTCACGCGCCCGCCCGCCTCCGTCTCGCCTTCCCATTTGGTGTGGATGATGCCGCAGCAGGCGGCAGGACCGCCGAGGACCTCGTAATCGACCTCTATGGCGTCGAGCACATACATGGCGTTGAACAGCAGGTGGGGCGTGCGCACGGCATTGCAGCCGACATAGAAGACCACCGGGACGGATCGCGGCTTCGGCGGCTGCAGCAGCCGCGCCAGGTCCGCCGGAGCAAGCTGCATCGCCGCCATCAGCCGGATGGCGCGGGCCATCTTGCGGAACAGCTGCGGCGTGTCGGAATGCGTTTCGGCGGATTTGCTCGCGGCGAGCACCACCATATTGCGCGGATTGACGCCCTCCGGACAGGCCGGAATGCACGCGCCGCAGCCATTGCACTGATGCGCCCAGGCGGCCGCCGGCCCGTCCAGCCGCCCGCCGTCCCGCAGGACCTGCAACACGCCGCCCGCAACCGCCCCCGGCTCCGCGTCCGAAATCCCTGCATGGGGCACGACGGGGCAGGCTTCGACGCAGGCGCCGCAGCCTGTGCAGGCCGAGACGATCTCCTCCGCCCGCGCGGCCATGAAGGATGTCAGCGAACCGTCCGGCATCGAAGCCTCCTTACAAACGGCGCCAGCCGCCCTGCCCGCTCAGGCCGCCGCCTCGGCCACCGTGCGGACCGCCTCGGGCGTCGCGCCGGTCAGCGCGATGCCGGCGACGCGGCCGGCGGCGATGGCGTCCTTCCACGCGCCCAGCCGGTCGCGGATGCGGGCCTTGTCGCCGAGCAGCGCCACGCTGTCCACCAGCTCGTCCGGCAGCGCGGCGCTCGCCTCCTTGCGCTGGCCGGACAGGAACAGGTCCTGCACCTTTCGCGCCTCGTCCTCATAGCCCATGCGGGCGACATAGTCGTTGTAGAAGTTCTTGTCGCGCGCGCCCATGCCGCCGACATAGAAGGCGAGATGGTCGCGCACCGGGGCCCGGCAGGCCTCCAGGTCGTCGCCGACGCGGACCGGCACGAAGGGCACGACCTCGAAATCATCGGCCGTCTTGCCGTTGCCGGCCCTGGCGAGGCCGTCCGCGATCGGCTCCGCGAAGACATCGCTCTCCGGGTCCATGAAGACCGGGATCACCCCGTCGGCCACCTCGGCCGCGGTGCGCACGCCGGCCGGCGTGATGGCGGCGGTGTAGATCGTGAGGTCCGGGTCGGGATGCAGGATGGTCTTGAGCGGCTTGCCGAGGCCGGTCGCGCCCGGCCCGTGATAGGGGATGTCGTAATGCTCGCCGTGATGCTCAAGCACGCCCTCGCGCTTCATGATCTGGCGGATGATCGAGATATACTCGCGGGTGCGCGCCAGCGGCTTGCCGAACGGCACGCCGTGCCAGCCCTCGATCACCTGCGGGCCCGACGGGCCGATGCCGAGCACGAAGCGACCGCCGGACATCTCCTGCAGGGTCATGGAGGTCATGGCGGCCAGCGCGGGCGAGCGCGACTGCATCTGGATGATCGCCGTGCCGACCTTGATGCGCGAGGTCTGCGCCAGCAGCCAGGCGGCGGGCGTGATCGCGTCCGTGCCCCAGGCTTCCGAGGTCCAGCACATCTCGTAGCCGAGGCGCTCGGCCTCCTGCACGAGCGCCACCTTGTCCGCCATGTCGCCGCCGCTGTAGCCGAGCGTGATGCCGAGCCGCATCGCGTTTCTCCCCCGAAATCGTCGCGGCAGACCTTAGCGGCAAACCGTGTTCCCCGCTATCCTTGGCCGTCGGCACAGAGGACAGCGACATGGCCAGCGAACGGGAACGGGCAAGCGCGGCGGGGCGGCGGCCCATCGGCAACGCGGAAGTGGTGCCGCGCCATTGGGAAGGCTTCGAGGGCAGCACCCTCACAGGCCCCCGAACGGTCGTCGAGCCGGTGGACCCGGACCGGGATGCCGCCGGCCTTTACGCCGCCGGGATCGAGGGCGAGGAGCCGGACCGCATCTGGGACTATCTCGGCTACGGTCCCTTCTCCGGCGTGGAGGCCGTGCATGAATGGCTCACCGGCTGCGCCGCGTCGAAGGACCCGCTCTTCATGGTCTATCGCGACCGGGCCACGGGCCAGCCCGGCGGCATGGGCAGCTTCATGGAGATCAGGCAGGCGGCCGGCGTCGGCGAGATCGGCAATATCTGGTTCGGCCGCGCCTGGCAGCGCGATATCCGCGCGACCGAGGTGCTCTCGCTGATGATGCACCATGTGCTGGAGACGCGCGGCTACCGGCGGCTGGAATGGAAGTGCAACGCGCTGAACGCCGGCTCGCGCTCGGCGGCGCTCCGCCTCGGCTTCCGCTACGAAGGCCTCTTCCTCAACCACATGATCGTCAAGGGCCGCAGCCGCGACACGGCCTGGTTCTCGCTGACCGCCGAGGAATGGCCCGCCGTCCGCAACGCCCACGCCCAATGGTTCGCGCCGGAGAATTTCGACGCGGAGGGGCGGCAGAAGGTGTCACTGAGCGAGCTTACGCGGGCGCTCTGGTGAGGCGGGCCGCCCCTCTCATCTACCTCTACAAGCGCGGCTTCGAAATGTGGGATTGTATCGGCTACCCCAAACACCGAATCCGAAGCTGAAACCGGCCGCCGCAACGCGTCATACCAACGGTGCCGGAATGCGACGCATAGGAGATGGCCCCAACTGTCACCCCAGCCTCCGAGCCGGGGCCTCCAGCGCAGCGGCTCACGACGCCGGGGAACGCCCCGTCCGTCCTTCAATGCCGTTTTCGCCGAGCGCCCTGACCACGGCTTCGGGGTCCCGGTCGATGACCGTGAGCAACACCCGCGCCGCCCTGTCGGGAACGCGCCGGCCCTGTTCCCACTCCTGGAGGGCGCGCGCATCGAGGCCGAAACGCTCGGCGAACTGCCGCCGGCTCAGCCGGAACCGCTTGCGTAGCGCCGCAATCCGACCGGCGGCGGGGTCGTCGACAATCCGGCAGGGCAGAGCCGTCTCGCCGCGAACATGGCCGAGAACCTCGCCCAGAGCCGTTTCGATCTCAAGCCCGAGTCCAGTGCGTTCGGCCGTCATCGTCCCGTTGCCTCCTTCTTGATCGCGGCGACCATGCGCGACAACGCTCTCGTGTCCGCCGGCGTGAGGTCTTCGCGGTCCGCCTTCGCATAGGCCGTCAGCAGGTAAATGGCACCCGGGCCGGCATGGTAGAAATAGACGGTGCGGATGCCGCCCCGCTTTCCGCGTCCCGACCCTGCCCATCGCAGCTTGCGGATACCGCCGGTACCCCGAATGACGGGCGCCGCATCGGGGGCGGCGACGATACTCTCCTCCATCTCCTTGCGGGCCTCTTCCCCAAGCAGCTTGCGAATCGCCCGTTCGTAAGTGCGGGTGGAGAAGACCTGCATTGCCCCTCAATATGCGGCAATGCCGCTGTCGAAGCAAGCGCTGCGGCCGATTTCGTTGCCTGTGTTCCGCCGCCGACGCCTTCGCCGGTTTGCCGTCCGGCCTCGCGGCCACCCTACCCCTCCGGGTGGAAGTGGTCGTAGAGACGCTTTGCGACCGTTTTCGAGATGCCGGGCACGGCCAGCAGGTCTTCGAAACCCGCGCCCTCGACGCCGCGCGCGGAGCCGAAATGGTGCAACAGCGCGCGCTTGCGGGCCGCGCCGATGCCGGCCACCTCGTCGAGCGGCGATTGCCGGACGGCCTTTGCCCGCCGCGCCCGGTGGGTGCCGATGGCGAAGCGGTGCGCCTCGTCGCGCAGGCGCTGGAGGAAATGCAGGGCGGGGTCGTGCTCCGGCAGCGAGAAGGGCGGCTTCTCCGCGGTGAAGAAACGCTCCCGCCCGGCATTGCGGTCCGGCCCCTTGGCGATGGCGGCGAGCGGCAGGTCCTCGATGCCAAGTTCTGCCAGGATGCCCTGCGCCGAAGACAACTGGCCCGCGCCGCCGTCGATGAGCACGAGGTCCGGCCATGAGCCGCCGGCGCGCTCCGGGTCCTCCTTCAGCGCGCGCGAGAACCGCCGGCGCAGCACCTCGCGCATCATCGCGAAATCGTCGCCGGGGGCGGCGTCGCCCTTGATGTTGAACTTGCGGTAGGCGTTGCGGACCAGGCCTTCCGGCCCGGCGACGATCATGCCGCCGACCGCGTTCCGGCCCTGGATGTGGCTGTTGTCATAGACCTCGATCCGCTCCGGCGGGCCTTCGAGGTCGAAGAGTTCGGCCACGCGCCCGAGCAGGTCGCGTTGGGTGGCGTTCTCGGCGGACCGGCGCGTCAGCGCGTCGCGGGCGTTGGCGAGCGCGTGGTCGACCAGCTTGCGCTTGGCCCCGCGCATCGGCCAGCGCAGGTCTATGCGGCGGCCCGCCTTGAGGCTCAGCGCCTCGGCGAGCAGCGCGTCTTCAGCCGGACGCGCGCTCAGCAGGATGCGGCGCGGCGGCGGCTTGTTGGAGTAGAACTGCCCGACGAAGGCCGCGAGGAACTGCGCCGGATCGTGGTACCGGCTGCCGGTCGGGAAATAGGCGCGGTTGCCGAAATTCTGCCCGGCGCGGAAGAAGAACACCTGGATGCAGGCCTGCCCGCCGTCGAAATGGGCCGCGATCACGTCCGCGTCGCCGACCCCCTCGACATTGATGTCCTGGTGCGCCTGCACGCGGGTCAGCGCCCGGATGCGGTCGCGGTAGAGCGCCGCGGTCTCGAACTCCAGCGCGTCGCTCGCCGCCTGCATGCGCTCCGAGAACGCCTGCTGGACGGACTGGCTCTGGCCGGAGAGGAAGGCGCGCGCCTCGGCGATGGCCGCCTCGTAATCCTCCTCAGAGACCCGGCCGACGCAAGGCGCCGAGCAACGCTTGATCTGGTAGAGCAGGCAGGGCCGGGTGCGGCTGCGGAACACGGCATCGGAGCAGGATCTGAGCAGGAAGGCGCGCTGGAGGGCGGTCAGGGTCCGGTTCACCGCGCCCGCCGAGGCGAACGGGCCGAAATACTCCCCCGGCCGCGAGCGCGCGCCGCGATGCTTGAGGATGCGCGGCCATTCGTGGTCGCGCGCGATCAGGATATGCGGGAAGCTCTTGTCGTCCCGCAGCAGCACGTTGTAGCGGGGGCGCAACTCCTTGATGAGATTGATCTCGAGGAGCAGCGCCTCGACCTCCGTGTGCGTGGTCACCACCTCCATGGACGCGGTCTCGGAGATCATGCGGCGGATGCGGTAGGGCTGGTTGTCAGGCCGGACATAGGCCGTGACGCGCCGGCGCAGCGACCGCGCCTTGCCGACATAGAGCACCTGCCCGCGCCGGTCGATCATGCGATAGACGCCCGGCGTGAGCGGCATGGCGCGCAGATGCCGGCGAATGGCCTCTACGCCTCCGGCCAGCCGCTGCGGAGCCTCCGGTTCGCTCTGCTCTTCCGCCATGCGCCTATCCCGCGCCGGCCGACGGTCCATACTCGACGACAACATAGGCGGCATAGACCGCCAGGAACAGCAGGCCCGCCGGACGCCCGAACCGGCCCCGGAACATCAGCCAGGAGACGAGCGCAACCGTCGCGGCCAGCATCACCCATACGGCGAGGTCGAGCAGGCGCCCCGGAACGTCGAGCGGGTGGACGGTCGCCACGACGCCGCCGATGGCCAGCAGGTTGAAGATATTGGCGCCCAGCACATTGCCGACAGCCACTTCGGGATGGCGGCGATAGGCGGAGACGACCGCCGTGGCGAGCTCCGGCAGCGAGGTGCCGACAGCGACCACCGTGACGCCGATCACGGCTTCCGAAACGCCGATCGTGCGGGCGAGTCCGATGGCGCCCTCGACCAGCAGGTTCGAGCCGCCGATGACGCAGCCGAGGCCGATGGCGAGCGTGCCAAGCACCATCCAGAGCGGCTTGTCCGTCGCCGTCTCTTCCTCGACTTCGGGCGCGCCGTGGCCGCTCCGGGCGCGCCGGTAGGAGATCACGGTGAAGGCCGCAAGGCAGACCAGCAGCAGCACGCCGTCGAACAGGCTCAGGCTTCCCGTGAGGGCGAGCCCGAGGAACAGGAGCGTCACGCCCATGACCGCGCAGCCCTCGAAGCGGACTTCGCGCGGCTCGACCGCCAGCGGCCAGACGCAGGCCGCCGCACCCAGGATCAGGAGCAGATTGCAGATATTGCTGCCGACGATATTGCCGATGGCGATACCGGGCGCACCCCGGAATGCGGCTTCAAGGCTGACGAACAGCTCCGGCATGGTCGTGCAATAGGCGACCACGGTAAGCCCGACGATCAGCGGCGAGACGCCGAGCCGCGCCGCAAGCTGCACCGCGCCCCGCACCAGGAATTCCGCCCCGCCGAGGAGAAGCACGAAACCGCCGAGCAGTTGAAGGTAGATCATGAAGGGGTCTGCTTGGCCTGAAACGGGGCAGGAAGAAGCGCGGACACAGCGGCCGGCCACTACGCCGCGTCGCGGACAGGGTTTATCATGGCGTCGGGCGTCACGCGAATGACGCGGACGAGGAGGGAATGACGACGATGAGCCTGCCGCTGGACGACCGGACGCGCTTCGGGCTGATGACGCGCCTGCCGACGCCGGAGCTTGCCCGCAAGACGGTCGGGCTGCTGGACCGGCTGGAGTTCGACTCGATCTGGGTCGGCGACCATCTGGCCTTCACCTCGCCGATCCTGGACCCGTTCGTGCAGCTCTCCTATGCGGCCGCCCTGTCGCCGCGCCTCACCGTCGGAAGCGCCGTCTATCTGCTGCCCATGCGCCATCCGGCGGGGGTGGCGAAACAGGCGGCCTCGCTCGACCATCTGGCGGAGGGCCGCTTCGTCTTCGGCATCGGCGTCGGCGGCGAATTCCCGCCCGAATGGGAGCTTGCCGGCGTGCCCCACGGCGAGCGCGGCGCGCGCATGACCGAGTCCATCGAGGTGCTGCGGAAACTCTGGACCGGCGAGCCGGTGTCCCACGACGGCCGGTTCTTCCCCTTTTCCGAAGTGCATATGCAGCCGGCATCCTTCACGCCGGGCGGCCCGCCGATCTGGTGCGGAGGGCGCCAGCCGGCGGCGCTCCGGCGCGCGGGCCGCATGGCGGACGGCTACATGTCCTATGTCATCACGCCGGAGATGTTCTCGGAAGCGCTCGGCACGATAGCCGCGGCCGCCGAGGAGGCGGACCGGGAGATCGAGGCCTTCGGCACCTCCCACCTGCTGTTCTGCTGCATCGACGAGACCTACGAAAAGGCCCTCGACCGGGCGGCGGAGCTGCTCTCGAAGCGCTACGCGATGGACTTCCGCCGGCCGGCCCAGCGCTATGCGGCGCTCGGCACGCCCGCCGACATCGCCGAGAAGATCGGCGACTTCCACAAGGCGGGCGTGCGCCACTTCAACCTCGACTTCATCGGCGACCAGCCCATGCGCATCGAAGGCCTGCACCGCTTCGCCGAGGAAGTGCGCCCGCTCATCGCCTGAGCGCGGCGGCGGCCTCCCGCGCCGCGTCAGGCAGGCTACTCGGCGGGCGCCGTGCGCTGGAGGAGCGTCTCCAGAGAGCGTGTCTGCGCGGCCAGAGAACGTGTTGCTTCCCTCAACAGGCCGGCTTGTTCCTTCGCTATACCGGTCTGTTCTCTCAGGGCGGCGCCCTGTTCCTGCATGGCCTGACTCTGGGCATTGAGCGCCGTCATCGCCTCGGCATGGCGGCGCTCGTCCGCCTCTGTGGCGGCCTTGCGGGCGGCCGTGCGTTCTGCAGTGGAGCGATCCATTGACATGATGCCCCGCCAGATGAGCAGGCATGTCACAGCCCCCACGACGCCGGTGATTCCGGCGATGGCGACGGTCGCCCAAGCGGTCATAAGCGCGGGGTCCATAGCCTCCCTCCAAACGCGCGCTCATCATGCTCCGTAGAGCCATGCGCGGCAATCGAAAACCTCAAACCTTGATCGCCTGAGCGCGGCGGCGGCCTCCCGCGCAGCGCGCTGGCCGTCCGCCACGGCCTCCGCGAGCGAACCGGCGCGGCGGGCGGCGCCGGCGGCGAACACGCCTTCACCCGCCAGCGCCGTTACGGGCTCGAGGCCGATGAAGACGAAAACGCCCGAGACCTCCAGCCGCCGCCCGTCTGCGAGCGTGACGCCCTCGACGCCGTCCTCGCCGTCGATGGAAGCAACCTCGCTGTTCCAGTGAAAGCTGAACTTCGGGTCGGCCGCCGCCCGCGCCCCGTAACCCGGACGCGCCGAGAGCCGCCCGCCGCGCACGATCATGGAAATCGAGCGCGCATAGCCGGCTAGGTGCAGGGCTTCCTGCAGGGCCGCGTCGCCGCCGCCCACCACCGCCACATCGGCGTCCCTGAAGAAGCCGGCGTCGCAGAAGGCGCATTGCGACACGCCGCGTCCGGTCAGCTCTTCCTCGCCCGGTACGCCCAGCCGGCGGAGCCGCGCGCCGGTCGCCGCCACGACCGCTTTCGCCCGGTAGCGGCCGCGGTCCGTTTCGACGATCCGGCGGCGGCCCTGCGCGCGGACGGCCTCCACATGCTCCTCGTGGAAGCGCACGCCTGCAGCCACGAGCCGTTCCTTCCAGCCATAGGCCAGCTCCGAGCCGCTGACGGCAGCCGGCCAACCGTCGAGCGCGCCAACATTGGCGACGAGGCCGCCATAGAGCCCCGACTCGAACAGCGCCACCGCGAGCCCCAGTGAAACCGCCTCGTCCGCCGCCGCGAGACCCGCAACCCCGCCGCCGACCACGACAAGGTCGAGCGGCCTCACGCGGCGATCTCCTTCACGATGCAGCAGGGCGGGAAGCCCCAGGACGGGAACCAGGCGCATTGCGGGATCGGGATGTCGCCGCCGGCCACGATCAGCACGATGTCCTCCGGCCGCGCGACCGCGGGCACGGCGTCCCCGCCCTGCGTCCATTCGGGCCAGCGCTTGCCGCCGATGAGGCGGGTGCGCAGCCAGAGCCTGTCGAACGCGGCGCGCGGCATCCGTCCCCGCCGCCAGAGCGCCTCCTTCGCATCCGCCTTCGACCAGCCCTGCCCCGCCAGCTCCTGCGCGACGAAGGGCGCCATCACCACCGCCGCCTTGCCCTCCCAGGCCATGTTGAAGGCTGAGGCGGCGGAGCCCATCACGCTGGCCAGATCGTCCAGCCCGCCGGTTACATTGACCGCCGTCTCCGCCCGCATCAGCACCAGCACGTTCTCGCCGCCCAGCTCCTCATGCAGCGGCTCCCAGGGATTGGCGGCGGCGTTCTCGGCCAGCACCAGGGTGTAGCGGCCAGGCTGGCCGAGCCCCGCGAAGGAGACGGCCTCCGGCCAGCCGCCGCCGATATTGTTCATCACGAAGCGGACCGCGCGCCCGATGGCGGCATTGGCCTGCCAGCCCGGCCCCAGCATGCCGAAGCCGCTGTTCACCTCCAGCCGCTCCACGACCGGCCCGCTCAGCAGGATGAGCGGCGCCACGTTCTCGTCCGTCGTCTGCACGCCGCGCAGGTTGAAGGCGGGGTCCGCCAGCGCCTCCACGGCGGCCAGGACGACCGGGAAATGCTCCGGCGCGCAGCCCGCCATGACGGCGTTGGCGGCCACGCGCTCGACCCTCGCCACGCCCTTCAGCGGGTCGAGCTCGCCGAGGCTTTCGTTGCGCCCCCGCCCGCAGCCGCGAAGCATCGCGTCCACCCGGTCGAGCGTCGGCGGCACGATGGGCAGCCCGTCGGTCCAGCCGCGGCGGTAGTAGAGCGCGCCCGCGTCCCCGCCGCGCAGCACCTCCACCCGCTGCCGGGGGAACCGCCCGGCCTCCGTCAAGCGGGCGGTCATCCCCTTTTCGCGCGCCCGCTGGACGAGCGTGTCGTCGATCCACGCCCCGTTCGCCCGCTGCCCTGCCGGGATCAGCAGCCAGAGTGTTTCGCCGCTCATGCCCTCGGTTCCGCGCCTGCGGCGACAGCGCCAGTTTCAGGCCGGCAAGCCGTCGTCGTCATAAAGGAAGTCCTGGCTGCGGGCCGCGTCGGGGCCGGGGAGCCCCCTGCGCGCGGACGCCTGCACGGCAGCAATTACGGCGCGCCGGGACTCCGCATCGGGATGCCGCCGGACAGGCGCCATCCTGACGGTAGCCCGACCGTAGCGGGTCAACACAACCTCCTCGCCCGCCTCCGCGCGGCGAACGAGTTCGGCCAGTTGTCCCTTCGCTTCGGTGACGGAAACCCTCATGAACCTGCTTCCCTTACCTCAAACGGCCGGCAAGGCGCCGGCCGGAGCCGTCCGTCTCCGGCCAATGTCTCTCGCGCTTAATCGCCGGCCGCCAGTCTGGCTTCCCAGTCCGCCGGAAGCTCGATCTCCCGGGTCACGGGGAAGCCGAGAATGCCGTTGTGTGCGAACACATAGGCGTTGGTGCGCAGCGGGTCGCCCGCGACCGCAATCCCGAAATCGTCGGGATCGCAGACGATGGGCACCATCCGCTCCGGATCGTCGGATTCGGCGAAGACCTCCGGCGCCTTGCCGAGCGCCACCAGTTCCGCCAGCGAGCGGTGGCCCGGCACCAGGTTGGTCCAGCCCGAGATATACTGCTCGAACTTCCGGGCCGGCATCCGCGCATGCTCGTAGAGCCAGTCGCGCATGTCGTCCTTGGACAGCCCTGACCCGGCGATGGTCTCGGCCAGGATCGGCGAGAGCACCAGCAGCGGCCGGTAGGTGCCGGTCGCCATGCCGACGGTGAACACGAGCTCCCAGCCTGACTGCTTGACCAGCGCATCGGCCAGATAGGGCAGCATTTCCTCCGCCCGGCGGCCGAAGACGGACGTCACCACATCGCCGCCGGTATAGCGGGACACGGTGACGGCGTTGGCGCCTTCCGGCAGGCCCATGTCGGTCGCCGTGTTCGGCCAGCCGATCCGCTTCAGCACATCCTCGTTCTCGGCGAGCGCCACCCGCCAGGTGTTGCCGAAGGTGCCCTTGTCGGTCTCGTGCGGGATGAAGCCCGCGACATTGCGCAGGTAGAGCCGCCAGAAGCGCCCGACCGAAGTGTTGGCCTGGAAGCCGTCCCTGAGCGCGCCCTGCTCATAGTTGAAGCCGAGCGCCTTCGCGACCGGGCCGTTGACGGTAATCAGCGTCTCCGCCCCCGGCGTATTGCCGGAATGCTCGACGCCGTATTCCGGGTCCGCCATCGCCTCGGCGAGCGCCACCAGCACCGGCATGTATTCGGGCCGGCAGCCGGCCATGACGCCGTTCGCGGCGACATTCCAGACCGTCGCCGCCCGGTTGTCCGGCGGCAGCTTGCCGAGCACGGCATCCGCAGGCCGGTCCGAGAAGGCGAGGAAGCGCTCGATCTTCTCCACCGAGGGCGGCACCACCGGCAGCCCGTCGGACCAGCGGTTCTCGTAGAAGAGGCGGTTCACCTCCTCGAAACTGCCCTCGAACACGATGTCGCGCGGCTCGGGCTCGACGGTCTCCACGGCCTCGTCCGGCGTCTCGGTCAGGTTTGCGATCACCGCGTCCAGGGTCTCGCCCAGCACATTGGAGCGAAGCTCGTTGTCGGTCTGCGTATCGACATGGCCGGCCACCGGCGCCAGCGGCAGGTTCGGCATGCCGAGCCCGACGGCCGTGGTGCCCGCCTGGCCGACAAAGCCCTCGCAGACCAGGGAAGAGGACGGCACGCCCGCCGCTTCGGCCACTGCGCTCACCCGCAACACGGCGGGAGTGCAGGAGCCTCAGCAGCCCATCCCGGAGATGACGGCGTCGGCCTTGAGCTCCCTCAGCCGGTCCGGCAGGGAGGCGATGATCTCGCGCTCCTCGTCGCCATGCGTGGAGCCGAAGACGTCGTAGCCGATGAAATCGACGCCCGGATAGCGTTCCGCCAGCCCGTCGGCCAGCATCGGGAAGATCTCGTCGCCCCGGAACAGGTAGTCCCAGAGAAAGGCGACGCGCTTGCCCTCGAGGCTGTCGAGGCGCGGCGCCAGCGCCTGCAGCTCCTGCGCCTTCTCGCCCCGGGGCCAGACGACCGCATAGTCGGCCATGGATTGCTTCTCCCGCTTGAATTGCCGTCGCGGCGAGGCTGCGACCGGGGGCCTCCCGCGTCAAGAGCCACACCGCATGTCCGCACCCCGTCCCGGTTTGCGGCCGGGAGACCGGCAGAAGTGTCAGGATATGTCATGTTTTGTCATGTTCCTGGAGTGGGCCCCATGGGCTGGACAGTATCAAGCGGCCTTTTTGACAGGGTTGGGTTGTTGTTTTTCCTCGAAGCGGTTCGGGCTGAGATATCCGAGGGCGGAGTGCAGTCTTCTGTTGTTGTAGGCGTCGATGAAGCGGGGCAGTTGCTGTGCGACGTCCTGGGCGGTTTCGAAGGCCATGGGATAGACGCCCTCG
>JAJDVH010000007.1 GCA_022826185.1 Alphaproteobacteria bacterium | reverse complement strand
TCGCCCGCCTCGTGCGCACCAATCTCATGCACAGAAAGCGCATCGACCGCCTCATCGCACACAACATCCCACCCCCAAAATGCAACAGCCAAACCGCCTTTCAATGGACCCAAACCTAAACCGGACAGCCGTGGACGTGTTACGGGCATCTCCGTCCACAGCTCCTCCCGGACGGCCGCATGGATGCCCGGAACAAGTCCGGGCATGACGATAGGGGGCGGGACGATATGGGGGCACGACGCCGGCCCCGCTGGAAGTATCAGCGGTAGACCAGGGTCGGCAGGTAGAGCGCGAGGTCCTCATAGGCGATCAGCAGCGCCACCATGACCAGCATGGACACCACGAAGGGGATGGACCCGTAGGCGACATCGTTGAACTTGCCGCCGCGCGCGCGAATGCCATGCACGACGTAGAGGTTGACGCCGATGGGCGGGGTGATGAGCGCGGTCTCCATCAGCACGGTAATCATCACGCCGAACCAGACCGGGTCGAACCCCATCTGCACGACGATGGGGAAGATCACCGGCACGGTGGTGAGCATCATGGAGAGCGTTTCCATGAACATGCCGAGGATCAGGTAGAAGATCACCAGCAGGATCATGAACTCGAGCGGCGTCAGGCCGAGCTCCGCCATGAAGTGGATCATCGCCTGGGTCACGCCGATGAAGCCCAGCACGAAGTTGAGGAACACCGCCGCCAGGATGATGAGCATGATCATCGCCGTGGTGCGCATGGTGCCCTCGAAGGCCTCGCGCAGCATGGTGAGCCTGAGCGTGCCGGTCGATGCGGAGAGTATGAGCGCGAAGCACACGCCCACCGACGCGGCCTCGGTCGGCGTCGCCAGTCCGGCGTAGATCGAGCCCACCACGACCACGAACAACAGGATCGGCGGCACGAGGTCCGGCAAGGTGCGGAGGCGGGTGCGCCAGTTGGTCTCGACGCGCGCGCCGCCCCACTCGCGCCGCCAGAGGCACGCGACGACGATGGCGGTCATGAACAGCGCCGAAAGGATCGCTCCCGGTATGATGCCGGCGAGATAGAGCTCCGGCACCGAGCTGTCGGTCAGCAGGCCGTAGAGAATGAGGTTGATCGACGGCGGGATCAGGATGCCCAGCGTGCCGCCGGCCGCCAGCGAGCCCAGGAACAGGCGCTCATTGTAGGAGTGGCGTTCGATTTGCGGATAGGCGACGGTGCCGACGGTGGCGGCGGTGGCGACGGACGAGCCCGAAGACGCCGCGAAAATGGCGCAGGAGCCGATATTGGCGTGCATGAGGCCGCCCGGAAGCCATGACAGCCATTGCGCGACGGCGGTGTACATGCGCGCCGCGATGCCCGCCCGGAGCATGATCTCGCCGAGCAGGATGAACATCGGCACCGCGACCAGGATGAACTCCTTGCTCTTGTCCCAGACGAACTCGCCGATGGCGGGCGTGAGCCGGCCGCCGAAATACATCGAGTCGAGGCCGAAGGAGAGAATGCCGAGAATGGCCGCCACGGGCACCGCGGCGACCACCAGCAGCATCAGCGCGACGAGGATCCCCACAACCATGGCGTCAGTCCTCCCGCACGCCGGTCTGGAGGTTCATGCCGTGGGTCTCGGCCTCGATCTCCTCGGCGACGCTCGGCACGCCGGCGATGCGCTTGACGAGGTCGAGGTCGCTGCGCAGAAGGCCGACCATCGTGTAGAGGAAGACGAACAACAGAACGAATTCGAAGAAAACCAATCCCGACGCCCAGAATAGCTGCGGAATCCACAGGGGGGTGGCAAGCGTCGTGATCGAGACCGAGTCCCTGTCCCAGGACACCTCGAAAGCGCCCCAGGCCCGGTAGGCGAGTACGCCGTTATAGATCAGCAGCAGGGCCACGGCGACCGTGTCCAGAACGGCGCAGACCCAGCGCGGCAGGAAATTGTAGAGCGCGTCGATGCGGATATTCGCACGGTGGAGCAGACAATAGCTGTAGGCCCAGGTCGTGCCTGCGGCAAAGACATAACCGGAGATTTCGTCCGCGCCGCTCATGGTCACATTGAAGACCTTGCGGCTGACCACATCGAGCGTGACGAGGATTGCCGCAACCAGCAGGGCGGCGCCGCCGATCCAGACCGCCCGGCGGGAGATCCATTCAAGGACTCCGTGTGTGCGTTCCAACATTGCGTCTCCGTCCCCCGTCACCCCGGCGGGCGCGCAACGGTTGCGCAGGTGCGCCAGCCGGAAAAACGGGGCGCCGCCTTGGCGCGGCGGCGCCCCGATCGCTGTGTGCGGGGCTGCGCCCCGGCCGGATTACAGGCTCGCTTCGATCCCTGCGATCTTGCCGATGGTCGCGTTCCACTCATCGACGCATTGCTGCGTGCCGCAGCGCTCGGCCCAGCGCTTGACCACGAAGTCGGACACGATCTGCTTGAGCTTGTCGCGGTCGGCGTCCGACACCTCGATCGGCGTCATGCCGCCCGGCTCGCCGAGATCGCACGGGCCCGAGGCGTTGCAGTCCATGCCGCGCTGGTCGTTCTTCTGCGCCGCATCCCACATTTCCTCTTCGAGCTTCGCCAGCTCGGCCACGATGAGGTTCTGCGCGTCGGGAGTCAGGCTCGCCCAGGTGTTGTTGTTCATGACCAGCGCCGATGAGGCGTAGCCGAGCCGGATGCGGATGTTGTGGGTCACCACCTGCCACCACTTGGCGTTGTAGGCCGGCAGCGTTCCGGTCAGGCCGCAGTCGGCGACGCCCTTCTGCAGGGCCGGCACCACCTCGGCGAAGGCGATCGTGACCGCGCTGCCGCCCACGCCCTCGACGAAATCGCCGAGCGTGGTCGAATAGACGCGGATCTTCTTGCCTTCGAGGTCGTCGAGGCTGAAGTCGGTGATGCTCTTGTCGCCGAGATTGCACCAGAGCTGCTGGCTCGGCCACGCATACATCATGAGCAGCTTGGCGTCGTATTTCTCATGGAACTCCCGCTCCAGGATCGGCGTGTAGGCCTCGACGGCCTTGCGGTAGTCCCCGAAGTCCTGGATGACGCCCGAAAGGTCGGTGCCTTCAAGGGCGGGGCTGTCCTGGGAAATATAGGTCGTCACGACATGGGCGGCGTCATAGGTGCCGAGCTTCAGCAGGCGCATCAGCTCGAAACCGGAGAGGCCGAGCTGGTCGTTCGGCTTGGCGTTTGCGGTCAGCGCGCCTCCGGTGGCCTCCGGCAGTATCTTCTGCCAGAACTTGCTCTCGCGTTCCTTCCAGTGGTCAAGGAAGCTCCAGGTCCCGACCACCGTGAATTCCTTCTTGCCGTAATCGGCGGCCCCGGCAACGCCCGCGCCAAGCGCAAGCGCGCCTGCGACCGCAGCCGCGGCGACAGTCTTCATCCCCTGCAACATAGAGGTTCTCCCGTTTCGGTTAACACCGGCGGCGCCAGTCTTGCACATACCCCGCCCGCAAGGAAGCCCGCGGAATGCTAGGCTTTCGGCGGCAAAAGCCGCTTCGAAGATGTGGGATACAGGCAATGGCGAACGACAACACGGTCGGATTCATCGGGCTCGGCGTAATGGGCGAGCCGATGTGCCGCAACATTCTGGGCAAGTCGGGCCGGCGGGTGCTCTGCCACGATGCGAGGCCGGAGCCGGTAGCCCGCCTCGCGGCCGAAGGCGCGGAGGCGGCGGGGCCGGAGGAGATCGCGCGCCGGGCCGGCACGGTGCTGCTGTCGCTGCCGGGCGGGCCGCAGGTGCGCAGCGTCTGCCTGGGCGAAGACCGCGCGGGCGGCCTGGTTGCGGCGATGGGGCCGGGACAGGCGCTGGTGGACTGCTCGACCGCGCCGCCCGAACTTGCCCGCGAACTGGCGGAAGCCTGCGCCGGGCGCGGCATCGCCTTTGCCGACGCGCCTGTCGCCCGCACCGCGCAGGCCGCCATCGACGGCACGCTCTCGATCATGGTGGGCGGTGCCGGGGAGACCTTCGAGCGCATCCGCCCGCTGCTCGACTGCATGGCCGCCGAGACCACCCATTGCGGCGGCGCGGGCGCGGGCCAGGCGGTCAAGCTGCTGAACAACATGGTCGTCGCGATGACGGTGGTGGCGCTTGCCGAGGCGCTCTCGGCGGCCCGCGCCTCCGGGGCGGTGGACGGCAAGGTGCTGTTCGAGACGCTGGCGCGCAGCTCCGCCGACAGCTTCGTGCTGCGCAATCACGGCATGAAATGCCTGCTGACCGGCGAGCACCCGACCGAAGGCGCCTTCCCGACCGACTACATCCTGAAGGACCTCGGCTATGCCCTCGATTTCGCCGAAGGCGCGGGGATGGAGATGCGCGCCGCCAATGTCACCCGCGACCTCATGGAACGCACCCGCGACGCCGGCTTCGCAAGGAACTACTACACCGCGGTCATCGAGACGCTGGGGCGGCGGTAGGCGGTTGCGGGAACGCACTTGCAGTTGACGGAGGACGCCTGCCTGGCAGCGCAAGGGATGCGGGCGGGAAGCCTATTGCGGCAGGCCGAGGACCAGGCGCAACCCCTGTTCCACGCGACGGAGCAGGGTATCGGAGATTCGGCCTGCCCGTTCGGAGAGAAACCGCTCGTCCAGTGTCACGATTTGGGACACGTTCGCGACAGAGTCGCGCGGCAGACCCGTAACCCGCCGGGCAAGCAGCACATTACCGGGCGCATTCGCCAGTCGCAGATTCGACGTAATCGCAACCGCGACGACCGTTTGAATCCGGCTGCGGTTGAAGTGGTCGGACTGGACAATGAGGAACGGGCGGCGATAGCCCGGTTCAGACCCGTGAGGCGGGGGAAGGTCGGCCCACCGGATTTCCCCTCTCCTCACCACTCCTCGTCGGTCGGCAAAGACAGGGTCTGAAGGGTTGCGAGCGTTCCATCGAGCGCCGACGAGGACCCGGCTTCCCCATACACAGCGTCCAGCCTTTCGGTTACGCGCTCGTTCTCGTGGCGGGAGACGAACAGTTCGACGGCTTTGCTGTAGAGTTCGCTTCGCGAGATGCCCATCTCCAGCGCGACCCGTTCGGCTGCCTCGAATATGTCGTCGCGAATGGAAATCGCTGTTTTCATGATTGCAGTATAACTTCGGTTATACCGCGCTGCAACCGGGCCGATTCCCGAAGTCCCGTCATTTCCATCGCCTGCATCCGCGCCACGATGAACAGGCGGGGGAAGGGATATAGGGTCTCGCCGCCTTCGCGGACGCCCCCGTAGCCCGCACGGCGCAGGCCGCCATCGACGGCACGCTCTCGATCATGATGCGCGGCAGCGGGGAGACCTTCGAGCGCATCCGCCCGCTGCTCGACTGCATGGCCGCCAATGTCACCCGCGACGCCGGCTTCGCCCGGAACTATTACACCGCGGTCATCGAGACGCTGGGCCGGCGGTAGTCAGTGGATCACCCGGAAGCCGGTGGCCGACAACGCGGCAAGCCCGCGGCTCGTCTCGCCCACGCCCGGCAGGGGCAAAGGGAAGGGCGGGTCCTCGATGTCATCATCCGCCGCCGCCCAGCCGGTCGCCGCGCGGAGTTCGACCGCCGCCCCGTCGATCCACCGCCTCGGCGGCAGGCAGGGCCACGGCCCGCCAAGGCTCGGGATCGAGTCGAGACGGTCGACCTCGCCGGCCACCAGACTCCGTACCATGGAAGCGGCGCAGTCGTCGATCCGGTAGGAGGCAGCTTTCCGGGGAGTTTCCTTGACCTTCTCCTGCTCTTTCAGTTGCATCGACCGCTTCCATTCGAGATAGTCGCCTATCCCCGATGCGCTCAAGCCGACATTCGTTATCCCGGCCCCCATCATCGGTGCCGCCGCATACGGCAGCACGGGCGGCGACGTCATCATCGGAAACGTTACGGTTTGCGCTGCAACACCGGTAGTAATCAGGACGAACGACAGAACAGCAAGCGGAACCGCCGCCCTCACCGATACTATTGCCGACTTCATCTTTCACCTTCCTTCCGAGCGGTTTCGCTCAACGCCTTCGCTATTTCGCTCCGGACCCGTTTTCCGAGCCTCGATTTGTCCTGGATTACTGCCGTTACGAATTGGACGATCGCATCGCCGAATTCTTGCCCATCCCTTATGTATTCAACAATTTCCCGCCCCTCGTGGGTGAGCTCGAAGCACAGATGATCCTCCGCCGGCGTTTTACGGTTGCTGATCCCTTCAAAATCTAAATCGCTGGGAGTTTTCTGTTCTCCGGCATAGTCGCCGTATGGGACCGCCTTGATTAATCCGTAACATGACAGGGCGACAGCAAGGCGCCGTGACGTGCGCTTGTCTTCCGACTCCGGATTTTTTCCTCCCAAGATGCGGACCAGCGACCTTCTGGTCATCGCTCCCGTCGGTTGATCCGACAGCAGGACCAGTATGTTGGCCGCATCGGTATCGTCGATCAGCCGGTCCGCCATACTTTCGATTTTGTCTTTGAAACCTGGAGATTTCCTCTCTTTTTTCGAATAAACGATACCAATCAAGGAGTTAGCACCCGGTCCTTTGGCGTTCACCTTAAGCTTGCGGCACTTTGCCCGTTTGACCAACGCCTTCGCCGTAGCCGTACATAGTTTCAGGTACGCTTCCTGCCAGCTTTGACTCGCGACTTTCTCCATCCAGTTACTCTCCGACCTTCTGGATCGAATGTCAATCCTTGGAGATCGGCATTTCCAGAAGAAAATTCTGAGAAAAATCCTCCAGAACAATTTCTGACAATTTATCGAATTCTGCGTAAAAGGCGAGTCGACTGTAGCCAATCTTCAGTCTATGCGGCCGGTGGCCTAAGTGCCTGTGTTCGACACACTAACGGGAGGAGGACGCCTGTGATAACACGAACCCTGAGACTGGCGGCCGCCTGCGCCGCCCTCGCCGCGGCCGCCGGCATGGCGTTCGCCAGCGATTATCCGCTCGGGCCGCTGCCCGGCCTGCCGGAGGAGCGGACGGCCGCGCAGGCTTGTTGGGATTTTTGCGCGGTGAAGGAGAAGTGCTCTGTCGGCTGGCCGTCCGCAACGGCGCAGTCGCCCTATTCGCTCTCGTCCAACTGGCCCGACGGTTGCACGGCTTACTGCCTTGCGGTCTGCAGCCCGCTTGCGGGCGACCGCCCCGATACCGGGCTCCGAATCGGGCTCCAGGACGACGGAAAGCTGGAGGGCCGTTATTTCAAGCCGACCGCTCTGGAACCCGGAGACGACATCCGGTGAGAGTAACGACCCCCGGCCGCCGGCCGGGCGTCGGGGCCGGGGGAGCAGGACGGCCGCAGCCCCAGCCCCCGCCTGCCCCCGCTGCCGGCGTTTGATGAAAAATCACCGGCATTTTCATTTTTTGTTCCCGGAGAGGCTTGACATTTGGCGGTATGGTGTATGATGAAAGTAGAGAGAGGCGGCTTCCGGGGCCGCCTTTCGGCGTTTCTGCAGAAAGCGACCGGCTGGGGGCTGTGAAAAAGACCCCGGCGTGAGCAAGCGCGAGAGGTGCGTGCGCCGTCTCGCGCGCGCAATCAGGTGCGCGAACCGCGCCGGCGCCGACACCCGCCCGCGCCCGCACGCGAAACGCGCGCAAAACAGGGACATCCCGTCCCGCCCTTTGCCTGGAAGGAGGC
>JAJDVH010000130.1 GCA_022826185.1 Alphaproteobacteria bacterium | reverse complement strand
CTTGCATATCGTGGGCAGTCCCGCCGATACTCCCGGCGAGCGGTTTCGGTCCAGGGCATTCGTGGCTCCGTTCAGCTGCATAACCGAACTGAATCACAATCCCTTGAAACCGCTCAACTCTTTTTGGGTCAGGCTCTGAGGGATTCGCCGTCTCGACAAGCTCCTGGAACACGCAGACCGATCAGGGCATGTGCCGGCGTTTCATGAACCTTGTCGGCTCGCCGAACTGGATATCGGGCGTTGCGCTCTGCGCCGGCAACACGGCCGCCGTCAACCGCACGGTCTATGGCTGGTTCCCCTATCCGGACTTCACCAGGACCGAGTGCATCGTGCTTTTCGGGCACAACCCGAAACCGCATTCCTGGACGCCGGAATACAACGCCATCCGCCGCGCGCAGGAGCGCGGCGCCAGGCTGATCGTGCTCGATCCCCGCCGGTCGGAGAATGCCGAGCTGGCGGACATCTGGCTGCCGCTCAGGGTCGGCACGGACGCCGCCATGTGTTTCGGCTGGCTCAAGGTCATCATGGACGAGGGCCTCTGGGACCGGGACTTCGTCAAGCGCTGGACCGCGGGCTTCGACGAGCTGCGCGCGCGGGTCAATGAGTTCCCGCTGGACCGGGTGGCCGAGATCACCGGCGTTCCGGCCGACCGGATTGCGGAGGCGGCGCGCCTCTACGCGCGGTCCGGGCCGGCGGTCATTCCCTGGTCGCCGATCACCGACCAGCAGCGCAATTCGACCTCCGCCATCCGCCTCCAGGCGATCCTGCGCGCCGTCTGCGGCAATCTCGACGCGCCGGGCGGGGAGGTGCTGCACGGCTTCCACCCGCGCATCGTGCCGGAGACCGACCTCGAAATGCACGATGCGCTGCCGGAGGCGCAGAAGGCGAAACAGCTTGGTTCCGATACGCACCCGGTGTTCACCTATCGCGGCGCCGCGCCCCTGGAAGAGCCGACATTGCGCGTCTGGGGGCGGCGATACGCCAACCTGGTCTCGGGCTGCTACATGGCCACGCCCTCGGCCGTGTTCCGCGCGATGGCGGACGGCGAGCCCTATCCGGTCAAGGCGTTCTTCGCGCTCGGCAACAACACGCTGCTGAGCTTCGCCAACATGCAGCTGATCCACAGGGCGCTGCTGAACCAGGACCTGCTCGTGACCTTCGAGCACATGAAGACGCCGACGGCCGCGCTCGCCGACTACATCCTGCCGGGCGATGCGTGGACGGAACGCAAGGCGCTGGCGGACGGCTTCGGCTGGACGGCGATCTGCCGCACCTCCCAGCAGGCCGTGTCCCCTCCCGGAGAGGCGCGCAGCGTTTACGATTTCTGGCGGGGCCTCGCGGTCAGGCTCGGCCTCCGGTCCCATTTTCCGTGGGAGACTGCCGACGCCCTGCTCGACCACCGGGTGGAAGGCCTCGGCATGGGTTTCGACAGCTTCGCCGCGAACCATGCCGCTCACACCGACGGCCTCAAGTTCCGGAAATACGAAGAGACAGGCTTCGCAACGCCTTCGGGCAAGGTCGAGCTTTCCTCGTCGGTGCTCGCCGGGCTCGGCTTCGACCCCCTGCCCTACTGGCGCGAGGAGCCGCCCGCGCCGCCCGACATGCCGCTCAGGCTGTTCACGGGCCTGCGCGAGGACGCCTTTTTCCAGACCGGCCACCGCCATATCCCGGCCCTTCGCGCCCGCTCCCCCGAACCGCTGCTGTTCCTGCACCCGGAGGATGCGATGGAGGCCGGCATTGCCGACGGCGAGCCGGCAGTCGCCGAGACGGCGCAGGGCAAGGTCCGGATGAAGGCCGCCGTCCGCGACGACATGCAGAAGGGCCTGGTGCGGATTCCCCACGGCTGGTGGCTGCCGGAGGCCGGGCTGGAGAGCGCCTGGGAGATGGCCGACGCCCAGCTCTGCCCCGACGACGAGGACTTCCTCGACCGCGAACAGGGCATCCCCCACTTCAAGGGCATCCCCTGCCGGGTGGCGCCGGCGGCTCAGGGCGCGACCCATTCCCACTGAAACGACTGCCTTTGCCAGGTAGCGTAGGGCCTTGATCTCATCCGTCGCCCCGGACCCCGATCCGGGGCCCAACCTCGACCGGTTCGGCCTGGTGCGAACGCCGGGGGATGGCCCCCGGATCTCCGCTCCGCTCCGTCCGGGGTGACGGTTGAGGCTATACGGACAAGGCCGTTTCAATCCAAACGGATCGTGCAACAGGACACGGTTCGCCCCCGATGAGCCGGCGGTCCTTCGGGGAACCGCCGCCAGCAGCCCGCGGCCGGCGGAGACGGCGCGGCCTGTCTGCGGGAACACCCCTCCGGAAGTGTCAGGATATGTCATGTTTTGTCATGAGGGCCGCCCGAAATGTCATGTTTTGTCATGGTCCGCCGCGCCTCCCGCCCGATCCCTTTCCGTCCTGCCGGAGCGCCGTCTCCCGTCCCGGCAGGGTCCTGCCGGGCCGCAGGGCTGCCAGGCCCGTCCTTCGGAGGGTCCGTCCTTCCGCATTCCGAATGTCGTTCCTTCATCCCGTTTCGTTCCGTTTCGTTCCCTTCTCCCCGCCGCCGGCCTGCCCGGCAAGCGGGACCCTTTTCCGCGCGTATCGCGGGCGCGGGCGGGCGGGCGTCGGCGCCGGCGCGGTTCGCGCGCCTGATTGCGCCTGCGCGCGCGAGCCCGGGCACAGGGCGCACGTCTCCCGTCCGTTTCTCGGGGGCTTTTTTTCGCGCCGGCGCGAACCGGAAGGCGAGACGGCCCCGCGGATGCCGACTCGTCTCCCGCCCCCTTATCTGGCTATCGGCCGCCGGAGGTCAAGCCCCTATAGAGAATTATTTCCAGAATTCAAGAACACAATGCCGCTTTCACCCAGGCGGGGTTGCAGTCCGGCCCGAATTGCCGTCCGATCCGGTTCCGGCGCGGCCCGGTCCGGTCGAACGCGCCGCCATCCGGCAAAGGACCATCAGACGGACAAACCGGGGAGCGTGAATCGTGAGCGTGTTGGCGCATGTCGTCGATAGAGGGGCGCTGGCGGCCGAGCCCGCTGCAACGCAAGCTCTGGCCTACATTCTGAATTCGAATCCGGATATCGCCAAGGCGTTCGTCGGAATTCTGGGAGAGGCGGGCATCGAGTTCGAGCCGGCGCGTATCGAGGCCGAACAGGAACATGGAGAGGCCCGACCGGACCTGACCATCGAAGACAGCAACGGCCATAGACGGATCTTCGTTGAGAACAAGTTCTGGGCCGGCCTTACCCCCGCGCAACCGGTGGCCTACCTGCAGGAGATGCGGCGGGAGCCCCCGTCGGCCCTCCTGTTCATCGTTCCCGAGCAGAGGATGGCTTCGGTCTGGAATGAGCTTGAAGTGCGATGCGACAAGGCTGGGCTCGAATGGACGGACGCCCCCGGCGGGAGTGCCATGACTTGGGCCCGCGTCGGCGGCAAAGCCATGCTAATTGCAAGCTGGCGGTATGTTCTGGATAAATTACTGGAGGCTGCCCGCGCCAGAGGACATGACGACTTAAGGCGCGATATCCTCCAGTTACAGGCACTGACAGACCGGATGGACACTGAGGCGTTCTTGCCGCTACGCAACGATGAGGTCACCGACCAAGAGACAGTGCGCCGATTGATGAATTACATCGGATTGATCAACGGAATCGTCGGCAAGCTCGTGAACAACGATCTTGCCGATGTAAAGGGGTTTATGCCCGCTGCCACCTTCGACTATATCCGCCGCTATTTCCGTATGCACGACAAATTTGAACTATCTCTAGCGATTGTCTTTAAAGTATGGCGTGATCATGGAATCTCGCCCTTGTGGTTATTTCCACAGACCAACACAGTCAACGCTTTCGAAATGATCCGTGGAAGCTTCACGGATATGAGGACCCCAAATGAAACTCTCGGCATCCCCATCCGCCTGAAAATTGGCGTCGAACGAGAAAGTGTTATAGAAGACGCCGCCATGCAGATTGAGCAAATCGCCGACGCTTTGCTGAAGGCGGTTCCTAACAATTAGCCAGGCTTGAAGCCGACAAATGTGATCCAGTCGGGGTAATCGTCCTCCCGAATGGCCCAGAATCCGCCGCTTACCAGCGGTTCGCCGCGCGGGCGGCGCCCCCTGATGCCGAGATTCCGGTAAATCGCCGATTCCTTGGGCTTCCCGTTGTAATACATGAGCACGGCCGCGCCGCCGGGTTTGAGAAGCCAGCCTATTTTCCGGGTGACGAAATCGGGGTCGGGGAGATAGGACGGCACGCCGAACAGCGCCGCGACCAGATCGAATTGCCGTCCCGGTTTCGGCCAGTAATCCTCGAACCGGGTTCGGACCAGACGATTGCGGAACTCCGGGTGCTTGTCCGCAAAGACGCCAAGCATTCCCCGGCTCGGATCGATACCGGTATAGCGCTCCGGTTCCATGTCCTTGAACCGGAAATCGACGAGAGTCCCGGTGCCGCAACCGATGTCGAGAATATCGGCCCCCGGCTCGATCCCGACCGAATCGTAAACCCGTTGCGTGCGCTCGGCCTCGGACCTGCTTTTGTGGACGCCGAGGTCGTAGGCGTCAGCGACAGCCGCATAATGGTCGAACCCGGTATCGTGGATGGCCCGGTTGACGAGGATGTGGTCGAGCCCTGCCCCCATCGTCCAGTATTTGTAGCCGTTCGCGGTGAAACGGCGGTACCACCGGCCGCCGAACAACTCCTCGACGCGCTCCACGGCCCGCATCTTCCGGAGCGCCTCGACGAACAGCTCCCCGCTCTCCCAGGTCCGCTTGAGCGTGTAGGAATGCGGCGCGCCGGGCATTGTGCGGGCGAAACGATATGAATGCGCCTCCAGAAGCGCCGTGAGGTCCGCGCTGCGGTCGAAGACCTCGTCGCTCCAGTCCGGCGCGCCCTCCAGAGGGCGAAACCTCTTGTCGTCGAGAGGCTTCACCCCGTCTCCGCCGCCCGGTCCGCGCCCACCCTTGCGGCCAGCGCGGCGCTCAGGAAGTCGTCTATGTTGCCGTCCAGCACGCCCTGGGCGTTACCTTTCTCCACGCCGGTGCGCAGGTCCTTCACCATCTGGTAGGGCTGGAGCACGTAGGAGCGGATCTGGTTGCCCCAGCCGATGTCCGCCTTCGCCGCCTGTTCGGCCGCCGCCTCGGCCTCGCGGCGCTGGAGTTCGTGCTCATAGAGCCGCGCCTTCAGCATCGACATCGCCGTCGCCCGGTTGCGGTGCTGCGAGCGGTCGTTCTGGCACTGGACGACAATGCCGGTCGGCATGTGCGTGATCCTGACGGCGCTCTCCGTCTTGTTCACATGCTGCCCGCCGGCGCCGGACGCGCGATAGACGTCCACCCGGAGCTCGCTCTCGTCGATCTCGATCTCGATGCGGTCGTCCACCACCGGATAGACCCAGGCAGAGGCGAAGCTGGTGTGGCGGCGGGACTGGCTGTCGAAGGGCGAGATGCGCACCAGGCGGTGGACGCCGCTCTCGGTCTTCAGCCAGCCATAGGCGTTCTCGCCCTTGACGCGCACGGAGGCCGACTTGATGCCGGCCTCCTCGCCGGGGCTCTCCTCCAGCCATTCGAGCTTGTAGCCGCCGGCGTCGGCCCAGCGCACATACATGCGCAGCAGCATCTGCGCCCAGTCCTGCGCCTCCGTGCCGCCCGCGCCGGCATTGACTTCCAGGTAGCAGTCATTGCCGTCGGCCTCGCCGGAAAGCAGGCTCTCCAGCCGCCGGCGCTCCGTCCGGTCCCGAAGCGCCTCGAGGTCCGCCTCGGCCTCGTCCATCGCCGCCTCGTCCTCTTCCGCCTCGCCGAGCTCGTAAAGCGTGACCGCGTCGTCCAGCGCGCTCTCCAGCGCGCGGTAGCCGTCCAGCCCGTCGGCCAGCCGCGTCCGTTCGCGCATCACCTCCTGGGCGCGCGCCGGGTCGTTCCACAGTTCCGGGGCTTCGGCCTCGGCGTTCAGAGCCTCCAGCCGCGCCGTGGACGCATCCCAGTCAAAGATGCCTCCGGATCAGGACAAGGCTGTCGCGGATGTCATCCACCAGGGCCTGCGCTTCTGCACGCATCGAACGCTCTCCACCGGAACAGGGATCGGGTCAGTATATACCGGAAGGCCCTTCCCCGCTTCCCGCCGACAGGCGGTCGGGGCCTCCGGGGCGCGGCTCGGTCCCCGGCTTGAAGGCTTCCAGGATGATGTCGCCGCCGCCGGGTCCCGCCGGCTTGCCGGTGGTGCGGTCGATGCGCAGGAACGACATGCCCGGCGGAATCCGGAACGGGGCGGCGGGCGCCTCGTCGAGGGCCTCGCGCATGAAGGCGCCGAAGACGGGCGCCGGCACCGTCGAGCCCGTCTCGGCATGGCCGAGCGTGCGCGGACGGTCGAAGCCGACATACACCCCCACCGCCAGGTCGGAGGCGAAACCCACGAACCACGCATCGACATAGTCGCTGGTCGTGCCGGTCTTTCCGGCGAGCGGCTTGCCGATCTTCCGGAGCCTGCGCCCGGTCCCGCGCAACACGACGCCTTCCAGCATCGAGACGACCTGGTAAACGCTCTGGGGATCGGCGAGCCGCTCGCGCGGGTCCGGCGGATACGGCACTTCGGGACCGAGCTCCTCAAGCGAGTTGCAGCCCTCGCAGGTTCGCCGCTCGTGGCGGAAGACCGTGCGCCCGTGGCGGTCCTGGACGCGGTCGATCATCGTCGGCATCAGGCGCCGGCCGCCATTGGCGAGCATCGCATAGGCCGCCGTCATCCGGGAGAGCGTGGTCTCGCCCGCCCCGAGCGACATCGACAGCACCTCCGGCATGTCCTCCTGAATGCCGAAACGCGCCGCGATGGCCGAGATGCCGTCCATGCCGACGGCCTGGGCAAGGCGGACGGTCATCAGGTTGCGGGACTTCTCGACGCCGATACGCAGCGGCACGATCCCGTGGAAAGAGCCGGAGTAATTGCGCGGCCGCCAGAGGCCGAGGCCGCCGCCCTGGTCGATGACGATCGGCATGTCGGCGAGCAGCGTGGCGGGCGTATAGCCTTCCTGAAGGGCCGCCAGATAGACGAACGGCTTGAAGGCCGAGCCCGGCTGGCGCATCGCCTGGGTCGCGCGGTTGAACTCGCTGCGCTCCGGATCGTAGCCGCCCACCATGGCGAGCACATGCCCGGTATGCGGGTCCATGGCGATCAGCGCGCCTTCGATATCCGGGATCTGGCGGAGCGCCCATGCGCCCTCGGGATAGGGTTCGCCGCCCGGTCCCGTCCCGGCCGGCTCAACCGCGATCAGGTCTCCCGCCGCCAGGACCTGCTGCATGCGCTTCGGCGCCGCGCCGACCCTCTGTTCCGGAAGGCTGCGCCTCGCCCACTCGGCCTGCTCAAGCGGGATGCGCCCGGCTCCGCCGTCCTGCAGGAGTATGTCGGCGGCGCCCGCGGAGACGCCGGTGACCGCCGCGAGCCGGTAGGGGCCGAGCCCCGGCGGCCGGGCCGCATCTTTCAGCGCCGCGGCAATATCGTCCGTGCCCAGCCGGCCGAGCGGGCCGCGCCAGCCGTGGCGGCGGTCATAGCTCTGGAGCCCGGCGCGCAGCGCCCGCTCCCCGATGCGCTGCAATCTCGGGTCGATGGTGGTGCGGACGGACAGCCCCCCGCTATAGAGCTTCTCCTCGCCGAAGACCTCCATCAGCTCCCTGCGGACTTCCTCGGCAAACCAGTCGGCGCGGAAGAATTCCGTCGCATCGCGGGAGCGGACCTCAAGCGGCGCCGCAGCGGCCTCCCCGGCCTCGACGCCGGATATGCGCCCGTCTTCCAGCATCCGCCCGACGACCCAGTTGCGGCGCGCGAGCGCCTGCGCCTGCCGCCGGACGGGGTGGTAATTGTTGGGCGCCTTGGGCAGCGCGGCGAGATATGCGGCTTCCGCGACCGTCAGGTCGTCGAGCGACCGGTTGAAGTAGTTGAGCGCTGCGGCCGCCACCCCGTAGGAGCCTTTGCCCAGGTAAATCTGGTTCAGGTAAAGCTCCAGGATGGCGTCCTTGGGCAGCGCCTTTTCGAGCCGGAGCGCCAGGATCGCCTCCTTGACCTTCCGCTCGACGGAAACCTCCGCGCTCAGCAGGAAGTTCTTGGCGACCTGCTGCGTGATCGTCGATCCGCCCACCGGCCGGCGGGCCGATTCGGACAGCTTGCTGCGAACGAAGGTGTAGACGGCGCGGAACAGCCCGGCCGGGTCGAGGCCGGCATGGTCGTAAAAGGTCTTGTCCTCGGCCGCCAGGAACGCATCGACGACGCGCTTCGGCATCGCCTCGACCGGCACGAACAGCCGGTGCTCGACCGCGAACTCCGCCAGCAACCGGCCGTCGCCGGCATGGACGCGGGTGGCGACCGGCGGTTCGTAGGTCGCAAGCCAGCCATAGGCCGGGAGGCCGCGGGAGTAATGGTCCGCCACGAACAGGGCGCCGGCGCCGCCGAGGACGATGCCGGCGGCGGCAAGCCAGTAGAAGAAGCGCAGCACACGAATCATACCGCGCACAAACAGACCAACTTCATGGCAAAATCAAGGCCTGTTCCTTGCGGCCCGGATTAGCGATTGCCGCCAGCCGCATATCCGGCTATTGTGGCACGCGCTTGCTGGTCTGCATTCCTTTGCCGAGCGGGCCGTCCCTGTCGCCATCCGAATAGCTTTTTCGTTTGCGCCGCCAGTGAAAGTCCGGCCGGCCGGGGTCTACACGGACCGGCAATGAGCGTTCAATGTCCCATCCACGGCGCGCCCGGGCGGTCGAGCCCGCGCGATCGGAGGCCGGAATGAGTGTTACGAGCCTGCCGGATCGCTGCCCCCGCCCCTGCGCTGCCGCATTCCCGGAGCTTTACCTTAATGACCAGGAGCATGCTCATCGATGCAGCGCATCCGGAAGAAACCCGGATCGCCGTCGTCAACGACCGCCGGCTTGAGGACTTCGACTACGAAGCCGCTGCCCGGACATCCCTGAAAGGCAACATCTATCTCGGCAAGATCGCCCGCGTCGAAGCCTCGCTGCAGGCCGCCTTCGTCGAGTATGGCGGCAACCGGCACGGTTTCCTGCCGTTTGCGGACATCCATCCGGACTATTACCGCCTGCCCCAGGAAGACAGGCAGGCGCTGATCGAGGAGGAAGCGGCCGCGCGCCGCGACCGGGACCTCGAAGGCGGGTTCGAGGCTGAGGATGTCGAGGAGGCCGAGCCGCAGGCCAACGGCCGCGACGAGGCCCAGGAGGAAAGGCGGCGGACCAACAAGCTGCGCCGCCAATACAAGATCCAGGAGGTCATCAAGCGCCGCCAGATCGTGCTGGTGCAGGTCTCGAAGGAAGAGCGCGGCACCAAGGGGGCGGCGCTGACCACCTATATCTCCCTCGCCGGGCGGTATTGCGTGCTGATGCCGAACACCGGGCATGGCGGCGGTATCTCGCGCAAGATCACCAACGCGACCGACCGGCGGAAATTGAAGACCATCGTGGACGGCCTGGAGGTCGCCGACGGCATGGCGGTCATCATGCGCACGGCGGGGGTCAAGCGCACCAAGACCGAGATCAAGCGCGACTACGACTTCCTGACCCGCACCTGGGAAGGCATCCGCGAGGACACGCTGTCGAGCACGGCGCCGGCTCTCATCTACGAGGAAGCCGACCTCGTGAAGCGGGCGATCCGCGACATCTACGGACGGGAGATCGACCGGGTACTGGTCGAGGGCGACCGGGCCTACCGCAGCGCCAAGGACTTCATGAAGGCGCTGATCCCGAGCCATGCGAGGCGGGTGCAGCAATACAAGGACCAGCCGGAGCCGCTGTTCGCCGCCCACGGCATCGAGGACCAGCTCTACGATCTGCACACGGCGCGGGTCGAGCTTCCGTCCGGCGGCTATCTGGTCATCGATTCGACCGAAGCGCTGGTGGCCATTGATGTGAACTCCGGGCGGGCGACGCGCGAGCGCAATATCGAGGAAACCGCCGTCAAGACCAATCTCGAGGCGGCCGACGAAGTGGCCCGCCAGCTGCGGCTGCGCGACCTCGCCGGCCTCATCGTCATCGACTTCATCGACATGGACGACCGGCGCAACAACTCGCAGGTCGAGCGCAGGCTCAAGGACGCGCTCAGCACCGACCGGGCCCGCGTCCAGGTCGGGCGGATCAGCTCGCTCGGACTGCTGGAGATGTCGCGCCAGCGGCTTCGGCCGAGCATTCACGAAAGCAGCACCGTCGTCTGCCCGCATTGCAACGGCACCGGCTTCGTGCGCTCCACCGAATCCAGCGCCCTGCAGATCGCCCGGGCCATCGAACAGGAGGCGCTGAGCGGCAAGCATTCCGTGCTGTCCGTCTATCTTTCCACCGACACGGCGCTCTACCTGCTCAACCACAAGCGCGACCTGCTGAACCGCCTGACGCAGGATTACGGCGTTACGGCGCTGCTCCAGCGCGACGATTCGCAGCCGCCCGGCGCCTGGCGGTTCGAAAGCCTCGCCCCCAAATCTCCGGACGAGAGCGCCGGGGACGAACCGGCCGCCGCCGCCGATGTAGCGGCCGAGGAAACGGCGGAGGACGAGGACGAGGAAGGCGGCGCGAAGCGGCGGCGGCGCAGCCGGCGAGGCGGCCGGCGCCGGAGAGGCGGCGCTTCCGACGAGGCCGAGACGGTCGAAGCGGTGGAGGCGGCCGAGGCTTCCGATTCCGGCGAGCCCGAACCTGCCCCCGCTCCGGACGCGGCCGGCGAAGCGCCGAAGCCGAGGCGGCGGAGGCGCACCGCAGCCCCTGCCGAGCCGAAGCCGGAAGCGCAGGAGTCCGACGCGCCTCCGCCTGCCGAGGCGGAAGCCGCAGAAACCGTCGAGGAAGCGCCCAAGCCGAGACGGCGCCGGACACGGCGCAAGAAAGAAGAGGCGCCCGCTGAAGCTGCCGCCGAGCCGGCAGCGGAACAGGCGGAGGCAACGGCTCCGGCGGAAGCGGGAACGGCCGAAACGCCCGAGGAGGCTCCCAAGCCGCGGCGGCGGCGGACACGGCGCAAGAAGGAGGAGGCGCCGGCCGAAGCCGCCGCCGAGGCGACCGGGGCCGCCGCGTCCGAAGCGCAGCCGGAGGAACCGCCTTCGCCCGAGCCGCCTTTGCAGGAAGCGCCGGCGGAACCCGGCGCGATCCCGGCGGACGAGCCGGAAGCCCCTCGCCGCCGCGGCTGGTGGCGGCGGCAACTGAATCTGGTCTGAGCCCGAAACGAGAGGACCCGACCGCGCCATGACGAGCAACGGCAAGATGGAGCTGCGCTTCGAAGGGAGCGTGGCCGTCCTCGCCTTCAACGATCCGGACGTGCTGAACGCGATCGGCCACCGGATGCGCGAGGATTTCTCCGCGGCGCTCGACCGTATCGAGGCAAGCGACGCCCGTTGCATCCTGTTGACGGGCAACGGCCGGGCCTTTTGCTCGGGCGCGAACCTGAACGATCCCGACCGCCCGCCGCGCGACCGGGAGGCCGAGGCGCGGGGCGAGCAGAAGAGCGACCTGGAGGGCTGGTACAACCCGACCCTGGAGCGCTTGCGCGCGTCTCCCATTCCGGTCGTATCCGCCGTCAACGGCGTCGCCGCCGGCATCGGCATGAGCTTCGCGCTGTCCGCCGACATCCGCATTGCGGCGCGTTCCGCCTATTTCCTGCAGGCCTTCGCCCGCATCGGCCTGGTGCCGGACGGCGGCGCCACATGGATCCTGCCGCGCCTTGTCGGCATGGCCCGCGCGATGGAGCTTTCCATGCTGGCGGAGAGGCTGCCTGCCGGGACGGCGCTCGAATGGGGCATGGTCAACCGGGTCGCGGACGACGAGACGCTGATGGACGAGGCAATGGGGATGGCGCGCCGCCTCGCCGCCGGACCGGCGGCGCTGGGGATGATCCGCCGGCTCTACTGGCAAAGCCTGGAGAACGGCTACAGCGCGCAGCTCAAGCTGGAAGCCGACACCCAGACCGATGCGGGCCGGACACAGGACTATGAGGAAGGCGTCGCCGCTTTCCGCGAGAAACGCCCGGCCGCCTTTACCGGCCGCTGAAAGCGCCCGGCCTGAGCGGCGTTATACCAGCGGTCGCTGACCGGAACCGACGGCGGAGCCACCTCCACCGTCGCCCCGGCCCCCGAGCCGGGGCCCATCCCTGACCCGCGCCACCGCCGCAGCCGGTGGAGAGCAGGCTCAACCGGCTGAAACTGCCGCCAGGACCGAGGCTGGGCCCCGGATCCCCCGCCTGCGCGGGGGCAGGCAAGTCCGGGGCGACGGTTGGAGGCGTGCGTTGCGAAGTCACCGGAAACCGATGTGCATGCGGTAGGCTCGGAGGCCGGGGCGACGATTTCGGACTCGGATCGAACCGCGGACTTGTCTGAACGGTTCCCGCTCTACCCCGCCCGCCTCAGAAACGACGCCAGCAGGTCCATGGCCGCCTCGACATCCTCGGTCGCGGCGCAGTAGCTGAGGCGGACGGTGCGGCTGCCGCGCTCCCGGTCGAAATCGACGCCGGGCGTGATCGCCACGCCGGTTTCGTCCAGCAGCCGCCCGCAGAAGGCCATGCTGTCATTCGTCAGGTGGCCGATATCGGCATAGACATAGAAGGCGCCGTCGGGCGCGGCGAAATCCCCTATGCCCATGGCCGGCAGGGATGAGAGCAATATCTCGCGATTGCGCGTATAGCGCCGGACATTGCCTTCCAATTCCTCGCGGCAGTCGAATGCCGCGAGCGCGGCGTATTGGGACACTGTCGGCGTGTTCAGGAACAGATTCTGACCGAGGCGTTCCACTGCGACCGTGAGGTCCTCCGGCAATACCAGCCATCCGACCCGCCAGCCGGTCATGGAGAAATATTTCGAGAAGCTGTTGACGGTGATGGCGGACGGCGAACCGACCGCCGTCGCCTCCTCCATGCCATAGGCAATGCCGTGGTAGATTTCGTCCGAGACCAGGCGGACGCCGCGGTCGTGGCACCAGGCCGCGAGGGCGCCGAGCGCTTCCGGCGACAGCATGGAGCCGGTCGGGTTCGAGGGGCTGGCGACCACCAGCCCGTCTATCCGCCCCTCGACACGCTCCAGGAGCTCCGGAGTCGGCTGGAAGCGCGTTTCCGGCCCCGTGGGCACCTGCACCGTCTCTATGCCGAGCGCGCCCAGCATGTTGCGGTAGCAGGGGTAGCTCGGGTCTGTGAGCACCACCCGCGCGCCCGGATCGAAGGCCGCGAGGAAAGCCAGCACGAAACCGCCGGACGAGCCCGTCGTGACGAAAACCCGGTCCGGCGCCACGTCCTCTCCGTAATGGTCCCGGTAATGCCGTGCGATACGGCGGCGCAACGGGTCGATGCCCGGCGCGTCGGTGTAGCCGAGCACCCGTTCGTCGATAGCGGCCTTTGCGGCTTCGCGCGCCCCGGCAGGCGCCGGCGTGCTCGGCTGGCCGATCTGGAGGGGGAATACCGCCTTGCCCGCGGCCGCGCGCTCGCCCGCCGCCCGGAGCACCTGCAGGACGATGAACGGGTCGATCCCGCCCCGGCCCGAAACCCGGAACGCCACGGCCGGCTACTCGCCGAACACCTGCATGGCCAGGCCCGCGCCGCGCGGGTCGGCATGCGCCCTGCAAATCCCCTGCTTGTCGCCCGGCGCCCTTTCCCTGCACTGGACCGCTGCGACAAAGCCGATCTTCCCGACTTCCGAGAGGGTCGAACCGCCCTCCCGGAGTCCGGCGCGCGCGGCTTCCGGAACCGCCGCTTCGACAATCGTCTCCCGCCCGGCGCTCCGCACGGCGCGAGGCAGGGCGAGAGCGCCTTCGAGCGTATCCCCCTCCAGAAGCGCCCGCAGCGCCACGGCAGGGCCGATGCTTCCGGCTCCCGTCCCCGACGCAGCGCCGGCGAAGCGGATGTCGTTCCCGGACCCGTGGACAACCAGAAACGGGGAAAGGGCCGGATCGGCCGCGCCCTCCAGCCTCGGCGCGGCAATCGCAATGCCCGTGCCGGCAGCCATCCGGGCGGCGCCGAAGGGCGCATTCATGGTGAGGCCGCATGCAACCGCGAGCCCGTCAGCGTCCACGACCGCAAAGCCGGTGCCGCCGCCGGCATCGCCGGCCGCGGCGTCGCCTGCGACGGGGAGCACGGGCTCATCGGTGTCTGCAACACGGTCGTCCTCGACCAGCTGCGGCCACAAGGCGGCCTGGCCCGGCCCTGCGCTCGCCCGGTCCGCAACGAAATAGGCGACCCAGGAGTCGTCCTCGGCAAACAGCGGCTCCTGCATCGACGGCGCATGCTCCAGCGCCGCCGCCCCGAGGCGGACGCCCGCAGCAGCCGCGCCCTGCATCAGCGCTTCCGCGGCGCGACCGGAATACAGCGCTCCCGGCCCGTCCACCCGTATCCGCCCCAGGATTCGGGCAAGCTCCGGCTGCGCCAGACGGTCGCCTTCCCGGAGCTGCCGGCCGCCGAAGACCGCCGCCGCCGCGCCCGGAGCCGAGCGGATGTCCCGGTCCAGGGCCCGCGATACCGGGTGGCCCAGGAGAGCCAGCCGCTCGGCCGCCGCCGGTATCGCGCCCCAGCGCAGGCGTCCATGGGCCGTATGCATGAGCGCCAGCCCCCGGACCAGCATGGGCGGCGGCGCTTCGCCCTCCCCGCCCGCAGGGTGGATGAAGGCGTAGGTCTGCTGCTCTCCCTCTTTCGTGTCATGCACCAGACAGGCTCCTCCGGCCCACAGGCCGGCGCGGGACGGCATGGTGACCGAGAGCGTCATGGCCAGCGCGGCCGCCGCATCGGCTGCGGAGCCGCCGGCTTTCAGAGCATCCCGGGCCGCGAGCGCGGCATTGGGCTCGGCGGCGGCGACGCTGCCGAGATAGGGCTGGCCCGGAACGACGGTCGGCTGAATGCCGGAGACGCCCCCGCATCCGCCGAGCGCCAGCAGAAACAGAAACACAGGCGCCGATTGACGCCGGCGGAACCGACGCCTAGCTTGCTCCCGACGCCCTGCGAGGTCGCCATTCATGAGGCCCATGCGATCCCTTCTCTGCGGCCTCTTCGCCGCATGCCTTGCGTTTTCGGCCGCCCCACCCTCGGAAGCCCGGTCGCTCAACCTCGTTCGTGACGCGGAAATCGAGGAAACGCTTCGCCTGTACGCGAAGCCCGTATTCGAAGCAGCCGGCGTTTCGTCGGAGAGCATACGCCTGCATCTCGTGAATAGCGACCAGGTGAACGCCTTCGTTTCCAACGGGATGCGGATATTCCTGAATACCGGGCTGCTCCGGATCAGCGAGAACCCGAGCCAGGTTATCGGCGTGATCGCCCACGAGACCGGCCATATCGCAGGCGGCCACCTCGCCCGGCTCAAGGACGAGATCGAAACCCGGACCACGCAGGCGATTCTCTCCACGGCGCTCGGCGCCGCTGCGGGCATTGCAACGGGAGACCCCCGCGTCGCCCAGGCGGTGATATCAGGCGGCGTCACGCTCGCCGAACGGGGCCTGCTTCGCCATTCCCGAACCGACGAATCCGCCGCCGACCAGGCCGCGCTGCTCTATCTCGACCGGGCGCGGTTCTCGTCGCGCGGGCTGATGGAATTCCTCGAAATTCTGGAGCACCGGGAAACCATCGCCGGCGGCGCCCAGGACCTGTATCGGCGCACCCATCCGTTAACCGATGACCGCGTCCGGACCGTGCGCGACCATGCCGCGAACTCGCCCTGGACAGACCGGGACGTGCCGCCCGACTTTTATCGCCGCCACGCCCGGATGGTCGCCAAGCTGGACGGCTTTCTGGACCCGCCCGAGAAAACGCTTGCCCGTTACGACGCCGCCGACACCGGAGAGGCGGCGCGCTACGCCCGGGCGATCGCCTTCTATCGCATCCCGGACCTCGACAAGGCCCTCGCCGTGATCGGCGGCCTCATCGCGGAGGCGCCGGACGACCCCTATTTCCATGAACTCCGCGGCCAGATGCTGTTTGAGAACGGGCGCGGCGCGGAGGCGCTGGACTCCTACCGCGAGGCCGTTCGCATCGCTCCCCATGCCGGCCTGATCCGCGTCGGGCTCGGCCGCGCCGCCATCGAGGCCGGCACGCGGGACGCGCTCGACGAGGCCGTCCGCAACCTGCGCGAGGTCGCGCGCCGCTCTCCGCGAAGCGCGGGCGCCTGGTACTGGCTCGGCATTGCGGAGGGCCGCTCGGGCCGGCCGGCCCTGGCGGATCTTGCGCTGGCCGAACACGCGCTTCTCACCGGCGACATCCGCCGCGCCGCCGCCCTCGCCGGCCGCGCGGTCCGCAAGCTTCCCGAGAACACCGCCGACTGGCACCGGGCCCGGGACATCCTCAACCGGGTCAGGCCGCGCAAGGCGACGGAATAACGGACTGCGCCGCCGGATATCCGGGTCCTGCATCCACAAGTCGGTGAAATACGGGGGCTGCCGGCCGGCGCCGCCCGCGCCTACCCCGGATTTCTCACCGCGAGCGTCGTCCGGCCAAGTTTAGCAATCGGCTGGGTGTTGGCGGTGGCGGGTTTTGTATTTCGGTTTGAGGGCGCAGGGGTATGGGTTGCGCCTGAGGCGCGGTTCCTGCCGGGGGATGT
>JAJDVH010000059.1 GCA_022826185.1 Alphaproteobacteria bacterium | reverse complement strand
GTGCAAATCGCATCGGGGTCAGGTTACACTCTGTACGCATCGGGGCGCTCCTCTGCAACAGGACAAGTCTTTGAAGCAGAAGTACTTTCTCACATGCAGAGCCCCGATGCACCTACACCCGGTGAGAAATCCGGGCTAGACGCCGCCCGCGCCGCCATCCACGGTCAACAGCGGTTGATACAGATCCGGACGCCGGTCCCGGAAGAGGCCCCAGTCGGCCCGCTGCTGGCGGATGGCCACGAGATCGAATGTGGCGGCGATGAATTCGTCCCGGTCGGGGCTCGCCTTCACGGCAATTGCGCCCTTCTCGTCGGCGATGAACGAGCCTCCCCAGAAGTCCGTGGTGCCGAACGGCCCGCTTTCCGGCCCGACCCGGTTCGACACCACCAGCGGGGTCATGTTCGCGCCCGCATGGCCCTGCATGACGATCTGCCAGTGGTCGTGGGAGCCGGTCCCGATCGCCGTCGGATAGAACAGGAGCTCCGCGCCCATGAGCGCCATGCACCTGGCGGATTCCGGAAACCACTGGTCCCAGCAGATCCCGACCCCGATCCGGCCGAACTCCGTGTCCCAGGCCTGGAACCCGGTATTGCCGGGCGTGGTGAAGTATTTCTCGAAACACCGGGGCGGGCCGAGCGGCATGTGGGACTTGCGGTAGAGCCCGCGCTGCGTCCCTCCGGAATCGATCAGGATGACGCTGTTGAAATAGGACTGGTTCGCGCGCTCGAAGAAGCTGACCGGCAGGACGATCCCGAGTTCCGCCGCGAGCGCGGCCATGTGGCGGACCGCAACGCTTTCCCCGGCGGTGGACGCCAGGGAGAAATAGTCCGAATCCCAGTCCAGCATGCCGAAGAACCGGGTGGAGAACATTTCCTGCAGCAGCACGATGTTCGCCCCGGCCGCCGCGGCCCGCCGCACGAGGCCGTCCGCCTTCCCGATATTCTCGTCCACCCGGTCCGAGCACGACATCTGGACCGCCGCCACCGTCACTTTCATGGTCGAAGCCTCCCGTCCGACGCCGCCGGCCTGCGCGGCCGGCCGCTCGTACAACGTAGCGATTTGCTACTCTCTTCGCGAAACGACTTCGGGAAGAGGGACAGATGAGCGTTCTTGCAGGCAGGGTTGCCGTCGTCACCGGCGCACAGCAGGGCATCGGGGCCGCCATTGCGCTGGCCGCCGCCGAAGCGGGCGCTTCGGTCGTCGTCAACTATCTGGATGACGCCGGAGCCGCTGCCGGGGTCGCTGCATCGGCGCGGGCGGCCGGCGCGGAAGCGGTGGCCGTGCAGGCCGACATTTCGCAGCCGGAGGAGGTCGAGCGCCTCATGGCGGCAGCCGACGGTCTCGGCGGCGTCGATATTCTCGTGAACAATGCCGCAATCTTCCCGCGCGTGGCCTTCCTCGACATGACGGTCGCCGACTGGGACCGGCTTCTCGGGGTGAACCTGAAGGGGCCGTTCCTCTGCTCGTCGGCCGCGGCGCGGCGCATGGCCGCCGCCGGCCGGGAGGGGGCCATCGTGAACATCTCGTCGCGCTCGGCGTTCACCTCGTCTCCGCGCGGGGCGCATTATGCCGCTTCCAAGGCCGGCCTCGTCGGACTGACGCGCGCCACCGCGCTTGAACTCGCGCCCCACGGCATCCGCGTGAACGCCATCGCGCCGGGCCTGGCGGACACCGCCCAGCCGCGCTACGGGATGACAGAGGACGAGATAGCCGAAGCGGCCGGCCTCATTCCGCTGCAAGGGCTGACGCTGCCCGAAGACGTGGCGGAACTGGCGGTCTTCCTCGCCTCCGCCGCCGCACGTCGCATCACCGGCCAGACGGTCCACATAAACGGCGGACAATATCTCGCCTGAAGCCCTGCCGGGCATCGCGGTTCCGTTCAGCAGTGCTGTGCGCTTATCCGCAACTGCAGGCCGATGGCAAGCAAGGCGGCGTCCAACTGGTCGAGCCGCGACTTGTGCCCGATATCCAGCGCGCGATCGACCTGCGGCAGGTGCCAGTTCAGCCGCCGCGCCAGCTCGGCCTTGCCGACGCCCTGCTCCCTCATTCCCCGGTAAAGGAGCACCTTGACGGCCGTCAGGCTTCCCAGAGTGACCGTCACTCTCCCTCCCGATGGCCGAGGCACGTCGTCGCGATGCGCAATCCGCGCGGCAATCGCCTCTTCCAGCGCGTCCTCCGCACGCGCCAGGGCGTCTTTCCGATCCTCCCCGAAGGTCGTCAATTCCGGAAAGTCCGGCGCGGTTACGAGCAAGGTGCCATTGTCATCGGACGTAAGTTCAACGGGATAGTCGAGCATCACTCCAGTCCCAGGTCCTTCTTGATCTTCGCCACCAGCCCCTTGCCGAGTTCCTTGCGGGCGCCGTGTACCGGCAATTGCGAGGTGCGGCTTCCGCGACGTACGGTCAAGTGGCCGCTGCCGCCCTTGTGGGTCTCGAACGTGCAGCCCCGCTTCCTGAGCCAGCGGCGAAGTTCACTCGCGTTCATCGGCAGATTGAGTCAACACAAGTGTTCATGTCAACATAAATGTTCACTTGCCGACGATCCACGAGACGACCCGCTCACCGTGCAGCGAGCATGGCGGCGGCGGCGAGTACGGCGGCGGCCATGAGCGAGGGCTCCAGGTAGCTGCCCGTCCAGTCGTGCAGGACACCCGCAAGCGCAGGCCCGATCATCTGGCCGAGGCCGAAGGCCGCCGTTATCAGCGCGAGGTTGCGGCGCGGGTCGCCGATGGAGAGGCGCCGGGCATTGACGAGTCCGAGCGCCGTCAGACCCATGAAGGTGCCGCCGAGGAGGGCGGCGGCCGTCAGCACCATCCAGATGCCGCCGCCCAGCACGCTCAGCAGCACGCCGAAGGCCTCGACCAGGCAGGCGGCCGCGAAGGCGCGCTCATTGCCCCAGCGCTGCCCGGCCCAGCCCCAGAACGCGACCGAAGGCGCCGCCGCCAGGCCGACGAAGAACCAGACCAGGTTTTCCGCCGGCTGCAGCACCGGGTCGGCGCGCACCATGTCGGAGATGAAGGTGGCGGTGATGACATAGCCGAAGCCGAACAGCCCATAGGCGACGGCGAAGCGCGTGAAGCCCTCCGCCCTTGCGCCCGCCGCGGCGGCGGCTTCGGCCGGTTTCGCCCGCTCCCGTCGTCCCAACAATATCCAGACGGGGACCGACAGCGCGAGCGCAAGCGCGCCGCAGACGAGCCAGGGCCCTTGCGAATCGCCGTCGCCGAGAGCGGCGAGCGGAACCGCCAGCGACGAGACCGCGATGCCGACCCCGACGCCCGCATAGATGCCCGCCGCCCAGACCGCATGGCCGGAAGCGGCAAGGCGGTTCATCGTCAGCGACGAGGCCAGCACCATCACCAGCGCCGCCAGCGCCCCGTTCGCGAAGCGCAGCGCGAGGAACGCGCCCAGGTCCTCCGTCAGCCCCATCGCGCCGGTCGTCGCCGCGCTCGCCGCAAGCGCGCCGACCAGCCAGAGCCGCGCATCGCCCGGCACCGGCCGCCATGCCGCCGCCAGCGCGCCCAGCAGGTAGCCCAGGAAGTTGGCCGACGCGATCAGCCCGGCTTCCGGTTTGCCGAGCCCGAGGCCGGTCGTCATGAAGGGCAGGATCGGCGTATAGACGAAGCGCCCGATCCCGATGGCGACCGCCAGCGCCAGGCAGCCGGCCAGCGCCAGCGCCGCGGGATGCCGCAGGGCACCCGTCGTTACGCCCTCCCCGGAGGCCGTCACGCGGTGGAGCCGCCGTCCACCGCCAGCGTGGTTGCCGTGACGAAGGAGGCTTCGTCGGACAAGAGGAAGAGCGCCGCATTGGCGATCTCCTCCGGCCTGCCGGGCCGGCCGATGGGCAGCGCGCCGCCATGCCTCGCGATCAGCTCCTCCTTGTCGAGGCCGTGCGTCGATTGCTGGTCCGGCCGCGACACGAACACCCTGAGCATCGGCGTGTCGATGGGGCCGGGGCAGATAGCGTTCACGCGGATGTTCTCCTTCGCGAGCCGCTTGCCGAGCGCCTTCACGAAGCCGACCACGCCATGCTTCACCGCCGAATAGACCGGGCTGAACTGGGAGCCCTGCAGGCCGGAGGTCGAGGCCGTGTAGAGCAGCGAGCCGCCGCCCCGCGCCCGGATTTCCGGGATCGCCGCATCGGTGGTGACGAGCACGGTGCGCATGTTGAGCGTCACGGCGGTATCGAAATCCTTCATCTCGATGCCTTCGACCGAGGCGGGGCCGGGATGGCCGACATGGTTCCAGACAAAGTCGATGCCGCCGAGCGCAGCCGCCGCCTCGCGCACGATCCGCCGGCTGTCGTCGTCCTGCGTGAGGTCCGCCGGTATCCCGACCGCGCGCCCGCCGGCAGCCTCGATCCCGGCCACGACCGCCGCGACGGCTTCGGCATCGATATCCACGACGGCGACCGCCGCTCCTTCCTGCGCAAACCGGATGGCCCCCGCGCGCCCCATGCCGGAGCCCGCCGCGGTCACGATCCCGCATCTGTCCTTCATTCGCATGGTCTCGATCACCCTCCGAAAGACCGCATCCTCTCCATCGCCGCAGCCGCCTCCTCGACGACCCGGCGCACTACCTCGCCCGCCGGCACGACATCGCCGATCATGCCGCAGCTCTGCCCGGCCGGCAGTACGCCCGCCTCCACATCGCCCTCGATCCGCCCGCGTTCGGACGCCGGGTGGCCGACCTCCATCGCCTGCAGCGGGAAGGGCTTGATCTCCGCTTCGCGCCCGGCCCAGCCCCGCGTGAATTGGTTGTCGATCAGCCGGCAGGGCTTGCCGCTATGGGCGCGCGTCACCACCGTGCCGGCCACGTCGGTCGCGGCGATCCGGTGCTTGTAGTTGTCGTGGCTGCGGCTTTCGGCCGTGGCGATGAACCGCGTGCCCATCCACACGCCCTGGGCGCCGAAGGCGAGCGCCGCTGCGAGGCCGCGCCCGTCGGCAAGCCCGCCGCCGGCAAGCACCGGCACATCCACCGCATCCACCACAGCGGGCACGAGCGCCGCCGTTCCGATGCGCCCGACATGGCCGCCGCCGTCCATGCCCGACGCGATCACAGCGTCCACGCCGTCCGCGACCGCCTTCTCGGCATGGCGCACCGCACCGACGACCGACATGACATAGATGCCGCGCTCATGCGCCGCCGGCACGACCGCCGCCGGGCTGCCGAGGCCGGAGACCAGCACCGGCACCCGCTCCTCCAGCACGGCCTCGACCATGCCCTGCACCGTATCGGTGTAACGGGCCACCCGCTCGCCCTCGGCGCGCACGGTCGCGAACAGGATATCGACGCCGAAGGGCTTGTCGGTCAGCGCCCGCACCCGGCGGATTTCGGCGCGCAGCTGCTCCCCGTCCATGGTCGAGCCGGCGCCCACGACGCCGAGCCCGCCCGCCTCCGAGACGGCGGCGGCAAGTTCGGCGCGCGCGACCCAGCCCATGCCCGCCTGGAACACCGGATGCTCGATGCCCAGCCGCTCGCAGATCGGGGTCCGTATTCGAGCCATCGCCTACTGTCCCGCTTCTGAAGTTCGCGTGACTTCGGCCCTGCCGCCCCACTCGTCATGGCCGGACTTGTTCCGGCCATCCATTTCCGCCGTCGCAATGGCCCCGAGGGAGATGCCCGGAACAAGTCCGGGCATGACGGTATGAGGGCATGACGCAATAGCTGTCGGGCACGCCGGACCGAAACGATATGAGCTTCGGAACCGGAACATCATGCCCTCGCTTCCCTTGCATAGACGCCACCCCGGGGGCCCGTGTTCAGCCGGTCCGCGAAGGCCGGCGCCAGCGGCCGGCCGTTCGGAATGTTGATCCAGAGCCGAAGCAGCAGCCGGTGCCGTTCCGGGTCGGCGCTGTCCCGGTAGCCCGCCCGCCCGTGCAGGATGGCGTGGTTGTTGAGCCACTGGATGTCGCCCGGACGGAAGTCCATGTCGAGGCGGAAGCGCGGGTCGAGCGCGAGCCGCTCCACCGTCTCCACCGCCTCGAGTTCGTCATCGGAGAGGGTGCGCCCCAGCTTGCGCTGCCCGTCCTCGATCTGCTTGCGGTTGAACCGGCAGGAGAGCCGTCCCTCGTACCAGGAGAAGACCGGGATGCGGGACCGCGTCACCTCGTCTGCGGCCCCCGTCGGCCCCTTCCCCGCGAGGTCGATGCGGAAGCCCGCCGCAAGCGCCTCGACCAGGTGCGGCCGGGTCGCGAGAATTTCGTTGTAGATCGCGGCGGAGGACGCAATCAGGCTCTCGCCGCCCTCCTCCGCGGGGTATACGCAGAGCAGCCCCACCACATCGGCCGTGTCGCAATGCGGGCCGATCTCGGCGTTGGTGGTGTGGCCGCGCACATTGTTGTCGTCATAGCTGAGGCCCCGGTCGAACACCTCGCCGATCAGCGCGCCGGTCGAGTTCTGCGAGATGGTGCGCCCCATATGCTGGGCGAGGCCCCAATAGACGTCCCGGAGCCCCTGCCGGTCGAGCCCCAGCCGGTCGAGGCCGCGCATCATCACGAAGCCGCGCCCGTTCTCCAGCTCGTCCACCATCTCCGCGAGGCGGGGGCCGAGCACCGGCAGGGGAAAGTCCGCCCTGCCGAAACCGGGGGCTCCGAAGCGGCGCGGCAGTGCGGCGGCGATCTCGTCCAGTTCGGCGTCCGTGAACACCCGTATCCAGTCGTCGCGCCCCTCCATGTCCTCGCGCCGCCAGACGCTCGGATGGTCGAGCGGCTTCCTCAGCGTCATGCCTGCATCTCCTCCGCAATGCCCTCCGCGAACAGGGCGTCGATCCTGCCTGCGTCCAGGCCCGCCTCCGCCAGCAGCGCGCGCGAATGCTCGCCCAGATGCGGCGCCGGGCCGGCGGGCGCCGGCGTCTCGCCATCGAATGCATAGGGCGTCCCGTGCAGCCTGAATTCCTCGCCCGGCCGCTCCGGATCCGGCACCGCCGACACGAAGCCCCGGTCCGCCATGCAGGCTTCCGCCAGCGCCTCCGGGACGGTCCGCACCTTGCCGGTCGGCACGCCCGCCTCGTTCAACACCCGCTCCCAGTGCGCGGCGTCCTTCCGCTTCAGGCAGGCCGCGACGGCGCGGCGCACATGGGAGAGGTCCACCGCCGGGTCCCGCCACGCGACGGGATCGGAAGCCCCCTCCAGCCCCTCCAGCCCGAGTGCGGCGCAGAGCCCCGCGAACTGCGCCTCCGTATTGGCGGTCAGCACGACCGGCGCGTCGGCCGTCTCGTAAGTGCCCGAGGCCGGCGAGCCCGAAAAGGCCGTATTGCCGATCCGCGCCGGCAGGGCTCCCGTTCCGAGAAAACCGTGAACCGGCGTCGCCATCATGGCGAGCGTCGCCGCGATCATCGAAACGTCGATATGCCGGCCCCGGCCCGTCGCGTTCCGCTCGATCAGCGCCACGCAGATCGCCGTGAAGGCCGCGTAGCCCGCCGCCGTGTCGGCCATCGGGAAGCCGATCTTGATGGGCGGGTCGCCCTCCCCGCCCTGCGTCCACATGGCTCCGGCGACGCCCTGGACGATATGGTCGTAGGCCGGCCGCCAGGCCCAGTCCGGATGGCGCCCGTAACCGGAGAGCGAGCAATAGACCGCACGGGGGTTGATTTCCCGCACCGCCTCCGCCCCGAGGCCGAGCCGCTCCATCACGCCGGGGCGGAAGTTCTCCGTCACCACGTCGGCCCCGCCAATCAGCCCGAGCGCCGCGTCGCGCCCCTCCGGCCGCTTGAGGTCCAGCGCAAGCGAGCGCTTGCCGGCATTGATGGCGAGGAAGGCCGTGCCCAGCCCGCTCCCCACCCGGCCGGGTTCGCCGCCCATGCGCCGCAGCTGGTCGCCCCGGCCCGGCGGCTCGATCTTCACCACGTCCGCGCCCATCATCGCCAGTTGGAAGGTCGCCAGCGGCCCCGCAATGACATGCGTGAAGTCGATGACCCTCAGGCCCTCGAAAGGCAGTCGTTCCGTCACGCAGGACCCCCCGCATCCGTGCTGCACCGGCGGGACTTTAGCCCGGACGGCCGGCGATGCCCACTTGCCGCGCGCCGGCCGCCCGCTGCCCGAGGAGCCGCCCGGGAGCGACGGGCCGGCGACCGGCCTCCGACAGATGCCGCCCGGAGGACCTCCTGCACAGTGTCATGAGATGTCATGTTTTGTCATGCGAGGGCCGCGCGGTGTCATGATGTGTCATGTTTTGCATGCGGACGGCGCATAGCCTGCAGTCATTCCGGGCATGGAGCCGTCGGTTCGGGCCGCCGCTCCTGACATTCCATCCGGGTACCCCCTTCTTTCCGTTTTCGGCGTGGGTCTCTCCTTTCCATCCATCTTCGCTCTGTTCTCCCCGCCGCCCGGCTGCCCGGCGCGGCGGGACCCTGATTCGCGCATAATGCGCGCCGGCGCCTGCGCGCCCGCTCCCGCGCGTTTCGCGGCGGCGCGAACCGCGTGCCTGACCGCCCTGGTGCGCCCGCGCCTGCGCGAGGCCCAAGCGCAGGACGCACATCTCCCTTCGGCTCTTCAGAGCTTTTTTCGCGCCGGCGCGAATGCAGGAAGCAGAGCGGCTCCCAGGATGCCGATCCCTTCCTCCGGTCTTGAAATTGTTGCAGATGTCCGAGAAGTCAATCTATTTTTCAGGAAATAAATCTGAAATTATGAACAAACAGTAATCTCAGCCATCGACCCGGTCCCCGAACATCCGGCTCGCCGCCACCAGCGCTGCTTCGCGTCCCGGCCCCGCTATCGCCTGCAGGGCGAAGGGCATGCCGTTCGCCGCCCTACCGCAGCCGAAGGAGTGCGCCGTCGGGTCGAGTGGCGGCATGGCGTCTTCCGCATTCGCTTTCAGCGGGTATCCGCAACAGGCCGCCGGCAGGCGTTCCGCGCCGGCGCCCCACCTCCCCAGGCGCCCACCGGCAATGACCGTTTGGCCTCGCAGGCATTTTTCCTTTATGTCGGACGCGCAGCACCGACAGGGAGACGGCAAAAGATGGGCGTCAAGGGCATTCTCGGTATCCGCAACAGGACGGAAAACTGGAAAACGGCGCGCTTTTTCACGCCTTTATTTTCAAATGGCGGCGTTCATTTAGCGCAAAAGATTCTAAAGCAGCCGGAGAATGAAATTCCAGATGCCCGTTTGGAGTTGTATTGGAAAGGAATGCGAGATCATGTTTATGAGACCAAGGAGGATAGGAATCCGAAGAAGCTTGCCCATTGTTACGATTCTCAATTTCAAAGCCTTCGTGATCGTATTGAAGATTATGGAAAATTTAGAGAATTGAAATCAGGGAATTATATTTCAAAAGGAAATGAGGAAAGTCTTTGCAACAATCTTATCAACACTGAGATAGATATTGTTATCGAAACACCCGATCATCTATTCATCGGAGAGGCTAAACACGAATCAAATTTCGGTGCGAATAGCGAATTAGTCCTCGTGCATCAACTTGTCAGGCAATATGTGATGGCCAAGATCCTCGTTGGGCTGCGCAAATGCGAAAAAGAAGTGATTCCATTCATTGTAGGGGGTAGCAAGAACAATCACCAAATTCAATTCATGATTTGCCAAGGTTGGATGGTCGAGGACAATATTCTTTGTTGGGAGGAAATCAAAGCGCTTTGGCCATAATTACCACCTCATCGGTTATCCCCGCCGGAGCGCAGCAGCCTATCCCGGACCGCAGTCCGGGCTGACGAATGAGATAGAGGCCGGACGCTACAGTGCCCGGCCGAACACCCGGCTCGCAGCCACCAGCGCCGCTTCGCGCCCCGGCCCCGCTATCGCCTGCAGGGCGAAGGGCATGCCGTTCGCCATCCGTCCGCGGGGGAAGGCGAGCGCGGGCAGGCCGGTGAGATTGGCGAAGGCCAGTAATTCGCCCTGGTTGGCGGGCGCCTTGCGCGAACGCGGGAACGGACCGCAGGGCGCGACCGGCGCGACGATGACGGCGTCGCCGATGCGCTCGGCGGCGTCCTCCCGGATACGCCGGAGCGTCTCGCGCGCCGCCGTCAGCCGCTCCGGGGCCAGCTTCGCGCCGTACTCCAGATAGCCGCGCAATTCGTCCGATGCGCCCTCCGGGATGCCGAGCGCCGCGAAGGCTTCCGCCTCGATCACCAGCAGGCCCGCCATGCGCGCCGCCGGGGGGTCGTAATCCGGCCAGTCGAGCGCCGGCAGGTCGAGCGGTGGCAAGGTGTCCTCGACCTCCGCTTCGAGCGGGTAGCCGTCGAACGCCGCCAGCCTGACCGGACGCCAGTCTCCTTCCGGACCCAGAGGACGGCCCGACAGAACTTCCAGAAGAACCAGCGCGTCCTCGGCCGTGCGGGCGAGCGGCCCCACATGGTCGAGGCTCGGCGCAAGCGGCGTGACGCCTTCGAGCGGCACCGCGCCCCGGGTCGGCTTCAGGCCGAAGCAGCCGCAATAGGCCGCCGGCAGGCGTATCGAGCCCATCGTGTCGGAGCCGAGCGCGGCAACCGCCAGTCCGGCCGCCACGGCCGCGCCGGAGCCGCCGCTGGAGCCGCCCGCCGTCCAGCCTTCCCGGTGCGGGTTGTGGGTCATGCCCCAATGCGGGTTGAAGGTCGTCGTCCCGAACGCGGCCTCGTGCAGGTTGGTCTTGCCGAGCAGCACCGCGCCCGCCTCGCGGAGCCGTGCGACGACAGCCGCATCCGTCTCCGCCCTTCGCCCGCCCGGCAGGCCGTTGGCGGTGACGGCGCCGGCCATGTCGATATTGTCCTTGACCGCAATGGGAGCGCCGTCGATGGCGGAAACCGGCCGCCCTGCCCGCCAGCGCGCCGAAGACGCCGCCGCCGCTTCCCGCGCAGCTTCGGCCGTGACGGCGACATAGGCGTTGAGCCGGGGGTTCTCCTGCGCGATCCGGTCGAGATAAGCCTCGGTGACCGCGACAGGATCGAGGCTTCCGTCCGCATAGGCCTCACGGAGTCCGGACAGGGAAAACTCGGTGCTCATCGCGCAGCCTCGCCGGTTCGCTGCCGCCGACCGTGCCACAGCACCAGGAGGCTTGCCAGCACATGCAGGGCCGCCAGCGCGATCAACGGCCAGCCATAGGCGCCGGTCGCGTCGAAGAGCCACCCGGTCGCGGCCGTCGCAAGGCTCGCCATGACGAACATGCCCGCCGCGGTCAGGCCGTATGCGGTTCCGTAGCCGGCCGCACCGAAGCCGTCCACCAGCAGCAGCGGCGGCAGCATCACGATGCAGCCAATGACGAAGCCCGCGATCGCGGAGGCGGCAAACAGCAGCAGGGACGGTCCCCCGGCCAGCAGCAACAGCAGGCCGAACGCCTGTATCAGGTAGCACCCGGCTGCGAGAGCCGGCAGGGAGAAACGACCGCTCAGCGCGCCCAGCACGAACCGCCCGGCAGCCGCGCTCAAGGCCGCGACGCTGACCGCATAGGCCGCGCCGGAGAGCCCGAGAGAGCCTTGCAGCAGCGGTATCTGGTGCATCAGGAACCCGACCTGCGCACCGAGCGACAGGCTGCAGGCCGAAGCAACGAGCCAGAAGCGGAAATCCCCCAGAAACCGCGCCGTCGGCGGTTTGCAATGCGCCTCGGCGGCAGCGGCGGGCGCTCCCATTTCCCTCGCGGCTTCCCCTTCTTCGGGCGGGCGGACCAGCAACAGCGCGACCGGCAACAGCGAGAGGACCAGCGCGGCGCCGATCCCCGTCATCGCGAAGGCGAAGCCGTAACGGGCGGAAAGCCACGCCATCAACGGCGGTATGGCCGCGCCGCCCGCGCTCGCGCCGGTCAATGCGATGCCGAGAGCAAGCCCGAGCCGGCGCTTGAACCACGGGACGAGGGAGGCGCTGACGGCCATCGCCGCCAGGCCGGGATAGGCGCTGCCCATGAGGGCGAAGACCGCGAAAAGCTGCCACTCCGCCCTGAAGAACCCGGACTCGAACGCCGCCAGCGCGAAACAGCCGGCCGCCATGGCAAGCGCGCCGTAAACCACGGCCGGGCGCGCGCCGAACCTGTCAGCCAGCCGCCCGATTGCGAGGCTGGACAGGACATTCGCAAGCCAGAAACCCGCGACCATGCTTGAAAGCGTCGCGGCCGGCCAACCCGTCGAGCGGCCCAGAACGACCATGTAGAACCCGTGGCCGTAAAACCCCACACCCCAGGCGTAAAACGCCATGACGAAGCCGCCGGCGGCCACCCACCAGCCGCGGTAGATGGCCGGTTCCTGACCGTTATCGAATTGCAAAGCCGGGCCGGGCGGCAAACCGGGATCTACGCTTCGGGCCGGAGAGTTTCAGCGCTCATCGACGAGCCTGAGCGGTTTCTGCCGTTCGTTGATCTGCGTCAGCGCGGCCGTTTCGCCGGGTCCGACGAGCTCGACGGCAACCTGCACGCCGATGCCCCGCTTCAGCCGTTCGCCCACCTCCCCGGCCAGACGGTCGCTCCGCTCGCGCGCCTCCGCCACGACGGCCATTTCCTCGCGCCCCCCGGCCCTGAACACGCGGCAGACATACTCGCCGGTCAACGGCTTGAACTCTTCGAGAAATGCGCCGATGGCGGTCGGATAAACATTGATGCCGCGCAGCTTCACCATATTGTCCGACCGGCCCTCGAACCCGGACATGCGACGGAAGCCGATGCCGGACTCCGCGTCCGGCGCGGACAGGGTCGTCAGGTCCTTGGTGTCGAAGCGCACGATCGGATAGATGCCCGTCTTGAAGAGCACGGTCGCGCAAAGATTGCCGGCATGGCCGTCCTCGACGGGTGCTCCGGTTTCCGGGTCGAGCGCTTCGACGAGATGCGCGTCCTCGAAGATATGCAGCCCGTTCCGGCTCGGATTTTCGGCCGCGATGACGCCGGTATCGCCGACCCCGTACCAATCGTAGACCGCAGCCCCGCCCCAGGCGTCCGAGACCGCCTGCCGGTCGCCGCGCCCGAAATGCCCGAGCACGAGGCGCAGGGGAATTCGCAGGCCCTTTCGCTCGGCCGTCTCGGCAAGATGGCGGACATAATCGCCGAAGCCGACCAGCACCGTTGCGCCCAGCCGGGCCATGGTTTCCACCTGTTGCTCGGACGGCATGTCCCGCCCCGTTCCCGCCGGAACGAGCAAGGCGTCGGTGAAATGCGTCACGGCCTCGCGGACATAGTGCCCGCCATTGACCGTGCCGAAGCCGTAAACCGAGTGGACGATATCGCCGTCCCGGAGGCCCATCAGACGGTAGGCGCGGGCGAGCAGCAGGTTCTGGATTTCCCGGTCTTCGGCTCCGTAAAACAGCGGTTGCGGGACGCCGGTCGTGCCGGAAGTCGTGTGGAAGACGGCGAAGGAATTTTCCGCGTTGCGCCCGTCGAATGTTCCGAAGGGAGGGGCCTCGGCCACGCTCGCCATCAGGTCGTCCTTGGAGAAGGACGGGATGGAAGCGAGGTCGTCCAGGCCGGAAATGTCGCCCGGCTCCATGCCCGCCGCAGCCCAGCGGTCGCGGTAGAAGGGCACCTGCCAGGCGCGCTCCATGACAGCAGCGAAACGCCGCTCCTGCAGCGCCCGCAGCGCATCGCGGGAGAGCGCCGCCGGCCCCTCCAGAAACGCCCGGCCCATCGGATAGTCCCGGAGCATGGCCGCCACGTCGAGCCGGCCGAGCAGGCCGCTCACGGCAGGCAGTCCGCTATGTCCCGCCGACACGCGACCCAGACGGAGCCGTGCCCCTGCACATGGTCGAGGAAACGCTCCAGGAAGCCGATGCGGCCCGGACGCCCGATAATCCTGAGATGCACGCCGAGGCTCATCATCTTCGGCGCGCCCTCGACGCCCTCCCGGTAGAGCCGGTCGAAACTCTCCCTGGCATAGTCCAGCCAGTGCTCCGGCGTGTAGGCGGGGTCCGTCCACATCTTCATGTCGTTGGTGTCGAGCGCGTAGGGCACGACCGCGATCCGGCCCGCCGGCTCCTCGTGCCAGAAGGGCAGGTCGTCCGAATAGTCGTCCATATGGTAGGCGTAGCCTTCCTCGATCAGCAGCCGCCTCGTGTTCGGCGTCAGCAGGTAGCGCGAGAGCCATCCTTTCGGCCGCGCGCCGGTCGTCCGCTCGATCGAGGCCGCGGCATCCCTGATGAACGCCCGTTCCTGCTCCTCCTCCATGCGGAACTGGTGCACCCAGCGGTGTCCGTGGGCGCAGACTTCGTGACCGCCCGCCGCGATCCTGGCCGCGAGCTCCGGCGCCCGCTCCAGCGCCACGGCCGCCGCCGTGAAGGTCGCTTTCAGCCCCCGGTCCTCCAGGAGCCGCATGACCCTCGGCGCGCCCGCCCTGATGCCGTAGGCATAGTTGCTCTCATTGCCGTAATTGCGGACCGCCCGCCTCGGACTGGCGCCCAGCTCGTCCACGGGTTCGGGGTAGGGATCGCCGTCGTCGATGCGCGCTTCCGCGCCTTCCTCGACATTCACCACCAGGGACAGCGCGATTCGCGCGTCGTCCGGCCACGGCGCTCGCCGCCAGTCGCTGTCGTTCATCGCGATCGCCTCTCTGTCCCCGGTCTGGCCTCGCGCGCCGCCCGTGCTAGGTTTGCGGGCGCGCGATACCCGCGCAGCATAGAATAAATCGTCACCAATGGCCGAAATCCCCGTCAAGAAACGCCGCCGGCCTTACGGCTACCTGTTGCTGGCCTTGCCGGTGGCATTGATCGCTGTCGGCGTGAACGAAGCGATCCACTGGTGGCACAATGTCTATGAACCCGATGCCCGCGTGGCGGCGGATTTCACCCTGCTCTCCTCCAGCGTCAACGCCCGCGTCGCGGCGATCCGGGTCCGCAAGGGCGATATTGTCGAGAAGGGCGCCGCGCTTGCCGACATGGACGATACCGTTGCGGCGCTCGACCTTCGCGGGCTCGAAGCCGAACTGGAAAAACAGAAGGCCCAACGCGGCCAGGTGGAAGCGGAACTGGCGCTCTTCAAGTCCGAACTCGCCGACAAGATCGCGACGGTGGAGGAAACGGTCCGTCTGCTGCGCCTGGAGCTGGCGACGCTGGAGCGCCGCAAGCAGATCGCGGAGGACAATCTCAAGCGGAACAGGCGGCTCGGACGCGATGTCGTGCCGCAGCGGCGGATCGACGAGGCCCGCGACGAGCTGCTGGAGATGGAAAGCAAGCTCCGCGACATCCAGACCCGCATCGCCATGAACCTGAGGGAGGCCGAAGAGCTGGCCGGCACCGCGGGCCGGGAGCGGCTCTTCCAGACCCGGCTTGCGGTCATCGACCGGGAGATCGACAAGACGGGCGTCGGCGTGGAGCAGGCGCGCCAACGGCTGGAAGACATGCACATCCGCGCGCCGGTCCGCGCCGTCATCGACGAGGTCCATGTCAATCCCGGCGCCTATGTGGAGGACGGCGACGCCGTATTCCTGATCCACGACCCGGACCGGGTATGGATCGAGGCCGATATCGACGAATCCGACATCCGGCACATCCGGCCGGGGCAGGCGGTCGCCGTCGATTTCGACGCATGGCCGGACGAGACCCTGGAGGGACGGGTGCGCGCCGTCGGCCGCACGACCGTCAATGGCGGCGAGGCGAACGGCCGCAGCGGCGCGCGCAAGATTCCCGTGTTCATAGACATTCCGGCGGTGGAGAAGACCGTCTGGCCCGGGATGCGCGCCTCGGTCAACATCCGCATACGCTGATGGACCTCGCGCGCTTCAGCCCGCGCACGATCATGGCGGCGGCGACCGTCGCCATGCTGATCCAGCAGGCCTTCTCCTATGTCTGCCAGATCGCGCTCCCGATCCTGGCCGACCGAATCGCCGAGGATTTCGGCATCTCGCGCGCCTGGCTCGGCTTCTACCTCTTTCTCCAGAACGTGGCTGCAATCATTGCGGCGGTCGGCTGCGGCGGTTTCATCCTGCGCTACGGGCCGCTTCGGGTGAGTCAGGTCGCCCTGCTGCTGATGGGCGCAAGCCTGCTGGTGACCGCGTCGGCGCAGTTATGGCTGTTCCCGTTGGGCGCGGTGCTGCTGGGCGCCGCCTCCGTCTCGACGCCCGCAAGCTCGCACATCCTGGCGCGGGTGACGCCGCTGCGCCTTGCGCCGCTGATCTTCTCGATCAAGCAGACGGGCGTGCCGGTGGGAGCGCTCATCGGGGGCCTGCTCGTGCCCTTCCTGCTGGGGCTGGCCCTGTATTCGGACACGTTCGGCGTGTCGGTCCGCCTCGGACCCTACGGCGCCTCGTTCGTCACCTGCTTGGTCGTCTTTGCCGTCATGGTGTCGCTGGAGCCGGTGCGGGGCTTCTTCGACGCGGACCGCCGGCCCGACATGAAGATCGCCTTCGGCGACCTGCCGGCGACGCTGAAGACAGTGCTTGCGATCCGCCCGCTGCGCGACCTGTCATTCGCGGCCTTCGCCTTCGGCGGACTGCAGGCGCTCTTTTCCGGCTTCTTCATCCTCTTCCTGATCGACGGGCTGGATTATTCGGAAGCCGAAGCCGGCTCCGCCTTCGCCATCGCATCCTTCTCCGCCGTCTGGGCGCGCATCCTCTGGGGCGCGCTCGGCGGCGGCGCCGTGTCGCCGCGCATCATCATGGCGGGCATCGGGCTGGTGGCCGGGCTGTCGGCAGTCGCAACCGCGCTCTACGGGGCGGAGTGGAGCTTCTGGGAAATCACCGCGGTCGCCATCGTCTTCAACATGACGGCGCTGAGCTGGCACGGCATCCTGCTCGCGGAAACGGCCCGCCTCGCCCCGGAAGGCCAGGTCGGCGGCGTCACCGGCGGCGTGCTGGCCTTCACCTCCATCGCCATGATGATCTATCCGGCGATCTATGGCGGGCTGCTTGCCTGGACCGGCTCCTACGGCATCGGATTCGTGCTGGGCGCCGTTCCGTCCTTCGCCGCCTTCGTCATCTTCGTCAATCCGCCGGTGGACGGCGCGTGGACCGGCCTGGCCGCACGGTTCGGCCGCCAGCTCCTCTCAAGGCGCGCGCTCGCGCGGGCCGGGGCCGTGACCGCCCTCGGCTCGGCGCTCGGCGTCGCGCTCAACGCGGCGGGCTGGTAACCCGGTCGAGGAAGGCCAGCAGCGGCGGGTTGAAGGCCTCCGGCGATTCGACATTGGAGAAGTGGCGCAGCCCCGGCAGCATGACGAGTTCGGCGCCGGCGATCCCGTCGCGAAGTTCCTCCGCGCGCACCGGCGGCGTCACAGGATCGTCATCGGCTCCCAGCACCAGCACCGGGCAGGAGATACGGTGCAGCCGGTCCAGATAGTCGAGCTCCGCAACGGCCGAGGTGCCAGCCAGATAGCCGGTAATGTTCGTCGCATTGAAAGCATCGCGGACGGCGGCGTAGTCGGGTCCGGCGGCGTCCGCATAGGCATCGGAGAACCAGAGCTTGTGGGTCATGTTCCAGACCGGCGCCATGCCCGATGCGCGCACGACCGCCTGTCGCTCGACGACCCATTGGCGGTACCAGGGCGTTGCGCGCGCCATGGTGTTGCAGAGCGCCGCCGCTTGCACGCGGTCGGGGTGCCCGATGGCGACGCCCTGCCCGATCATCCCGCCGGTGGAAATGCCGACCCAGATGACCCGGTCTATGTCCAGCGCGTCCATGACGCCCACGGCATCGGCGACGAAGCCGTCCAGCGAATAGGGCCCTTCCGGAGCATCGCTCGCGCCGTGGCCGCGCCAGTCGTAGAGCAGCAGCCGGTAGCGGCCGGAAAGCGCCGGCAGTTGATGATCCCAGATGCGGTGGCTCGTGCCCATGGCGTGCGCCATCATCACCACCGGGCCGTCGCCGCGCCCTTCCCAGCGATAGAAGAAACGGTTCCCGCCCGTCTCGACATAGCCCTCGGTCATCGGTCGATCCTGTAGGCCGCAACCTTGTCGGGGTCGAGCCGGATGCCGAAACCGGGCCGGTCCGATACGTGCAGGCGGCCGTCCCGGAGTTCGGGCGGGTCGAGCCACATGCCCGGCCAGATCGGGTCGCGCTCCGGGTCCGCAAAGCACTCCACCGCGAAGCTGTTGGAGGCGCCGGCCAGCAGGTGCAGCGCGATCTGCGGCTCCTCATGGTGGGTCATCTGCACATCGTGCAGCCGGCAGACGGCGGCCGCATCCAGCCAGGCGGTCGGGCCGCCCGACTCCGAGGCGTCGATATTGACCATATCCACGGCGCCGGCCTCCACCAGCCGGCGGGCCCCGTGCGCGGTGATCTCGCTCTGGCCCGCATTGATCGGAATCGAGGTCGCATTGCGCAGGGCCGCCATCGCCGACACGTCGTCGAACCAGTGGCACGGCTCCTCGAACCAGGAAATGTCGAGTGGCTCCACCAGCCGCGCAAAGCGTTCGGCGCTGCGCCGGTCCCAACCCCGGTTGGCATCCACCGCCAGCATGAAATCCGGGCCGGCGCCCTCCCGGCACGCGGTTACGCGCTCCGCGTCCTCCTCGGGCGACAGGCCGCCGACCTTCACCTTGCAGCCCGCCATGCCCCAATCCCGGAGCTGGCGCATTTCCCGGCCCAGATCGTCCAGCGTCTTGCCGTCCTCGTAATAGCCGCCGATGGAGAAGATCGGCAGCGAATCGCGGACACCGCCCATCAGGCGCGCAACGCTAACCCCGTAGATGCGCCCCAGCCCGTCCCAGACCGCGCTGTCGACGCAGGCAATGGCCTCCAGCAGCAGCTTCGGAGCCATGGCCGCAGCGGGCACGCGGGCGAACATGCCATCGTAGAGACGCCGCCAGTCGCGAATGTCCCGCCCTACCAGCAACGGGGCCAGGACCTCCTCCACCAGCCGGGCGATCTCCCGGCCCTCGGAGCGGTTGTCGCCGTTATAGACTTCCGCGGTCGGCCCATCCCTGACCGTGAGCCGGGTAATGACCGTGCAACGGCTCGGCACGGCATAGACGCTGCCGCCGAAGACCCGGGACAGTGGAATCTCTATCGGGATGGCTTCGATTCGCTCGACGATCATGCAGGCCACCTCCGGCGCACGGGGAACGGGCGGGAGTTTGCAAGCTTGCATCCGGCCTGTCTAATGGCCGCATGAGCGGGGCGGCGGCAGGGGGCATCACTTTAGGAACCTGCTACCGGTTTTTCGTGCCGCTCATTTTCATGACCGAACTCAACATGATCTCGAAATCGGTCATCAACGCCTTCCTCGCGCGCATGGACGACAGCAGCATCGTGCTTGCGGCCTTCCACAGCGCCTTCACCCTCTACTATTCCATCGCCAGCGGCACGGAAGTCTGCTCGCTCCTGACGCTTTCCTACCTCCGCAGCCGCCGCGCGCTTGCCCATCTGCTGCGTTTCATGGGCGTCATCGTGGCTGTCCCCTGGGCCGTCGCGCAGGTGCTTGCCTTCACGCCCGTCGGCGATTTCGCATTCCAGACACTGTTCGGAATCAGCGACGCCGCGGTTGCCGAGGCGAAGACGGCGACCTTCCTGCTGTCGCTCAGCGCGCCCATCCTGATCTGCCGGTCGGTCGCCTTCGGCCTGCTGATGATGGGCCAGAAGACGATCTTCATCACCTGGGCGACCGTCGCGCGGCTGGGCTCGCTTGCCGGCTCGCTTGTCGTGTTGCCGCTGGTGCTGGAGGGAGCAGCGGTGGGGGCCGGTGCGCTGGTCTTCGCCATGTTCAGCGAGACCGTGGTGGCGGTCTTTTTCGCCCGGCGCATCTTTGCCGGCCTGCCCGAGCATGGCGAAGCGCCGCCGACCGTGAGGGCGCAATGGCGTTTCTCATGGCCCTTGATGCTTAATACCTCGGCCGAGATGGGCATGGTCTTCGCCATCAGCGTGTTTCTCGGCCGTCTTCCGGACCCCGATCTGGCGCTCGCCGCGTTCGCAATCGTATATGGCCTGGCGGGCCTGATGCTCAGCCCGCTGCGCAACCTGGTGCAGAGCGCCCAGACGCTCGTGCGCCGGATCGAAGACCGGCGCGTGATTCTGAAGTTCGCCGGGCAGCAGATGCTGTTCTTCGGGGCTGTCGCCCTGTTCCTGTTCCACACGCCCTTCGACCGCCTGATTCTCTCCGACGCCATGGGCCTGGAGCCGGTGCTGGAGGCCTATTGCGCTCCTGCCATGCAGGCGGCTTTCGTCATGGCCGCATTCTGGGGCCTGTCGGCGGTATTTCGCGGCCTTCTGGCGGGTGCGAGGGTAACGGGCGCGCTCGCCGTCTCGGGCATCGCCCGCATATCCGCCGCGACCCTCGTTGCGGCGACCTGCCTGCTGCTGCCCGGGGGCAACGGAGCCGTCATCGGGCTGGCCGCCTGGATGGCCGGCTACGGCGCGGAGGCCGCCATTCTGGCAATCCGGGTGCGCCGCCTGGGGCCGCCGGGTTAGCCGGGCTGTTCCTCTTCGACATCCTCCTCGGGGACCTCGCGGACGACGAGCGTCACGCCGTCCACCTCCACCACCGTCACTTCGGTGTCCGCCGGGAGTTCGCCGTCGGGCGACGCCAGGCGGAGCGCCCACATCGTGTCCCCGATCCGTATCCGGCCGCGGCCGCTGACGGTTGCATCGCGCAGCGTGGCGCGCGTGCCGACCATGCTGCGTCCGCGCCGGTTCAGGGTCGGATGGTCGGTCGGCCCCTGCCTTGACGCCACGAAGCGCCGTCCGAGGAAGATCGACATCACAGACAGAACAGCGAAGACGACCAGTTGAACCTGCCAGCCCATGTCCGAAACGGCGGCAAGCAGCAGGCCGGTCAGGACGCCGGCGATCCCGAGCCAGAGGAAGACGACGCCCGGAACCAGGATTTCCACCAGCATCAGCAATACGCCGAGCGCCAGCCAGTGCCAGTAGGAAATATCTGCGAGCGAAAACGCTTCCATCGACCCGGCCTCAGGCACCGGAACCGGAGGGCGGCACGGAGCTTCGGCGGCCCGGAGCCGGCGGACCGCCGCCCTCCCCGTCCTTGCCGAAGGCTTCCCTCGCGATCTCGGTCAGGCCTGCAAGAGCGCCGATGACGCCGGAGGCCTCCAGCGGCATCAGCACGACCTTCTGGTTGCGGGCGCTGGCAATGCCCTCAAGGGCCGTCACGTATTTCTGGGCGACGAAATAGTTGATCGCCTGGACATTGCCCTCGCCGATGGCTTTCGAGACCATTTCGGTGGCGCGCGCTTCCGCCTCGGCCTCGCGCTCGCGCGCTTCGGCGTCCCGGAATGCGGCCTCACGCCGGCCTTCCGCATCGAGAATCGCCGCCTGCTTCTGCCCTTCGGCGCGCAGGATTTCCGCCTGCCGGACACCCTCCGCCTCCAGGATGACCGCACGCTTTTCCCGCTCGGCCTTCATCTGGCGCGCCATGGCGTCCACCAATTGGGTGGGCGGCGTGATGTCCTTGATCTCGATGCGGGTGATCTTGACGCCCCAGGGCGCAGTCGCCTCGTCCACCACCTTCAGCAGCTCGGCGTTGATCTTGTCGCGCTGCGACAGCAGCTCGTCCAGGTCCATGGAACCCATGACCGTCCGGATGTTGGTCATGGTCAGGTTCAGGATCGAGATTTCGAGGCGGCGCACCTCGTAAGACGCCTTCACCGCGTCCAGGATCTGGAAGAACACGACGCCGTCCACGGTCACCATCGCATTGTCGCGGGTGATGATCTCCTGCGACGGCACGTCGGTCACCTGCTCCATCACGTTCTGGCGCTGGCCGATGCGGTCCACGAGGGGAACGATCAGGTGCAGACCGGGCGCCAGCGTGCGCGTGTAGCGCCCGAACCGCTCCACCGTGAACTCGAAGCCCTGCGGGACCGTCTTCACGCCCATGAAGACGAGCGCCACGGCGAAGACCAGCACGATGAGCACGAACACCGAAAACGGACTCAACAAAGGTATCATGTCCAGCATTTTCCGGTTTTCTCCAACGGGTTCGCGGGAGCGTCGCTCTCCCTCCACAGAATAGGCGAATCGCGGTTGCCGGAACAGGCGGAATCGCCAAAGGGCCTGCCGGGCGGGCGTCGAAGCAGCCCGCGCGCGGCTCCCGGTTTCAGCGCCGCTCCGCCGCGTCCCGGATCGCGCGCCAGATGCGGAACGGGCTGGCGGCCCCCTCGAAGCGCGTGACGCCGAGCGGGGCCAGCGCGTCCAGAATGGCGTTGGTCACGGCGGGATATCCGGCGATGGCGCCTGCCTCTCCGCAGCCCTTGACGCCCAGCGGATTGGTCGTGCAGCGCGTCGGCGTAAACGCGATGTCGAAGGGCGGCAGGTCGTCGGCGCGCGGCATGGCGTAGTCCATGAACGAGCCCGTTAGCGGCTGGCCCGTTTCCGCCTCGAACACCGCCTCCTCCAGTAAGGCCTGACCAACGCCCTGCGCGATGGCGCCATGCACCTGTCCCGCGACGATGGCGTCGTCGATATGCTCGCCGTAATCGTCGAAGGCCGCATAGCGCACCAGGCGCACGGCCCCTGTCTCCGGGTCGATCTCGACTTCCGCCAGATGGGTGCCGTTCGGGAAGGTCATCCACTCCCGCGCCCAGTGGTAATAGGTGTCGAGCGCGCCGTCTCCGGCAAGTTCGAACAGGCCGACCGCGCGGTCGGTGCCGGCGACGCGGAACGCGCCCGCTTCGTATTCGATATCCCCCTCCGCCGCCTCCAGCCGGTCGGCCGCCAGCGCACGCCCCTTCTCGATGACGATCTCGCTCGCGCGGAAGATCGCCGTGCCGGCCATGTAGGTCGCCCGCGAGCTGCCGTGGCCGCCGCCCATGGCGATCTCGTCCGTGTCGCCCTGGACGAGGCGAATGCAATCGCTCGGCAAATCGAGGCAGCGTGCCACGATTTCGGGGAAGGTGGTCTCGTGCCCCTGGCCGATATGCTGCGTGCCGGTCACGAGGTCGACCCGGTCGTCGCCGTGGAACCGCAGTTCGACATTCTCCTCCGGATAGCCGCCGGTGGCCTTGATGTGGCAGGCGAAGCCGAGCCCGCGAAGCAGGCCCGCCGCCTCGCTTTTGCGCCGGCGCTCCGCGAAACCCTCGGCAGAGCGTTCGGCGAGCGCAAATCCCTGCCGGAACGCGCCGCTGTCCACCGTGAAGCCGAGCGCATTGGTCATAGGCAGGTGCGACACGAGGTTGCGCCGGCGAAGCGCCTCGCGGGCGATGCCGGTCTCTACCGCCGCCTTGTCGATCAGGCGTTCCAGAATGTTCACCATTTCGGCGAATCCGGGGCCGCGCGTCACACCCTCGGGCGGCGTATTGGTCAGCACGGCGCGGATATGCAGCGCGACTGCCGGAATGGCGTAAACCGTGCCGGCCAGATGGACGAACTGCCCGGTCTGGACGCCGCCCGCGACATTGCCGAACCAGGCGCCGACATTGGCCGTGCTCGATACCCGCAGCGCCAGGAAGCGCCCTTCCCCGTCCAGCGCGAGCTCGGCCTCGGCGCGCTGCCCCCGGCACTGGTGGTCGCTCAGGAAGAGTTCGGACCGCGTCGCCGTCCAGCGCACCGGGCGGGCCAGCCGGCGCGCAGCCCAGAGCAGAAGCACATGCTCCGGATAGGCGAAATTCTTGACGCCGAAGCCTCCGCCGACATCCTCCGCGATGAAGCGCACCCGTGCGGGCTCCACGCCCAAGCTCGCAGCCACATGGTCCCGGTTGACATGCAGGTTCTGGCTGGAGAGCCGGAGCGTGTAGCGCCCGTCCGCCGGATCGTAGAAGCCGGCCGCGCCGCGCGGCTCCATCGGGTTGATGACCACGCGATGGTTGAGGAGCGCGACGCCGACCCGGTGGGCGGCGCGCGAAAATGCGGCTTCCACGGCGTCGGCATCGCCGGTCCGCCAATCGAGGCAGAGCCTTTCCGGCTCCATCTCCAGCGGCTCATAGGCGATATGCACCCTGTCCGCCATGTCCAGGGCCTCGTCCGGCGTGGCCCCGGTCACGAAAGCGACCGGCTGACCGGCATAGCGCGCCACATCCCGCGCCAGAAGCGGCTGCGGCTCGCTGTCGAACGGCTCGCCGGTCTGCATGTTGGCGGGCTGGTAGGGCCGCAGGCCCCCGAGGCCGGCAATGTCCGCCGCCGTGAAGATCTGCACCCCGTTGCCCTCGACCGCCCGGATGCGGGCATGGGCGTGCGGGCTGCGCAGGAACGCCGCCCAGAGCGCGCCCGGAACCTCGATGTCGTCCAGATAGCGGCCCCGTCCCGTTATGAACCGGGCATCCTCGCGCCTGCCTGCCACGTTCCCTGCTCCCCCTTTCGGGCTATAGTAACCGCGTTGCGAGGGGAGAGTACCATGGCCGAACTCTGGGAGCTGTCTGCAGAGGAAGCGGTTGGCCGGCTGACGGCGGGCGAAGTGTCGCCGCTGGAGCTTGTGGACGCTTCGATAGCCCGGATCGAGTCCGTGGACGGGGCCGTGAATGCGCTGCCGCTGCACCGTTTCGAGCGGGCCCGCGACGATGCGAAGCGGCTTCAGGACATTCCGCCCGGCGACCGGGGCCTGCTGGCGGGCCTGCCTATCGCCATCAAGGACCTGATCGACGTCGAAGGCATGCGCACGACCTATGGCTGCCCGCTCTACGCCGACAATGTCGCGGACAAGTCCGACCCGCTGGTGACCCGGCTGGAGGCGCGCGGCGGCATTGTCGTGGCCAAATCGAGCTCGCCCGAAATGGGCATGATGCCGGTGACGACGAACCGGGTCTTCGGCCACACGCGCAACCCCTGGAACCTCGGGACGACGCCGGGCGGCTCGTCGGGAGGCGCCTCGGCGGCGCTGGCGGCGGGCGAAGTGCCGCTCGCCCACGGCTCCGACATAGGCGGCAGCCTGCGCATCCCGGCGGCCTTTGCCGGCGTGTGCGGCCTGCGCCCGAGCCCCGGGCGGGTGCCGCGCACCCATTCCCACCGCTGCTTCAACCATATGTCGGTGCAGGGCCCGATGGCGCGCTCGGTGGGTGACATCGCCCTGTTCCTTGACGCGATGGCGGGCTATCTGGCGAGCGATCCGCTGAGCCTGCCCGATCCCGCCGGCTCGTTCCGGGCCGAAGGCAAGCGGCCGGCCCGGATCGGCTATGTCGCCGATATCGGCCTGGGCGGCGTCGAACCCGATGTCGCCGCCGTGGTGGAAGGCGCGCTCGGCAAGCTGGACATTCCCGTGGAGCCGCTTGCGCTCGATTTCGGCGACATGGCCCGGCTGTTCTCGGTGATGATCGGCCACAACACGCTGATCGAGCGCGCCGACTTCATCGCCGGGAACCGCGACAAGCTGGAGCGCGTGCTGGGGCTGCTGCTCGACTACGCCAACAGGCTCACCGCCGAGGACTTCATCTGGGCCGAGCGCGAGCGCGCCGCCGTCTTCCAGCGCCTCTCGCAGGCCTTCGAGCAGGTCGATGTCATCGTCATGCCGACGGTCTGCTGCACCGCCTTTTCGGTCGACGAACGAGGCGCGCGGGTGGACGAATGGTCCGAGGCGCCGCCGCCCTGGTTCCAGCAATGCTGGGGCACGGTGCTGACTTCCTGCCCGATCCTGGCGATCCCGGCCGGCCTCGCTCCGAACGGCATGCCGGTCGGTCTCCAGATCGTCGCGCCGGTCAGGCGCGAGGACATGGCGATCGCCGCAGGCCGCGCCATCGAGGAAGCGGTCGGCGCCCTCCCGGCCATCGACCCGCGGCCGGCCTCCTGACCCCCTGACCCCAAGCGGAGACCCCTTCATGGCCGGAAAGATCGACGCCCGCCTCGCCGAACTCGGCATCGAACTGCCGGAGGCGCCCGCGCCCGCCGCCAACTATGTGCCCTGGGTCCGGAGCGGCAAGCTGCTGTTCGTGGCCGGGCAGGTTTCCGGCAACAACCAGGGCGTTCACAAGGGCCGGCTCGGGGACGATCTCGGCCTCGACGAGGGCGTGGCCGCGGCCAGGGCCTGCGCGCTCAACCTCATCGCGCAGGCGAAAGCCGGCTGCGGCGGCGACCTCGACCGGGTGGCGCGGGTGGTCAAGCTCGGCGGCTTCGTCTCCAGCACGCCGGACTTCGTCCAGCATCCCCAGGTCGTGAACGGCGCCTCGGACCTCATCGTCGAGATTTTCGGCGACAAGGGCCGCCATGCCCGGTTCGCCGTCGGCGCGCCGGCATTACCCATGGGCTTCGCGGTCGAGGTCGATGCCGTGTTCGAGATCGACTGACCTCCCGTGCCCGACGGCAAGGAACCGATCTCCGTTCGTATCGCGTCGGGTATCGACGCTGTCCCGGCGCAAGACTGGGACGCCTGCGCCGGAGACGATAATCCCTTCATCTCGCACGCCTTCCTGAAAGCGCTCGAGGACGGCGGCGCGGTCGGGGCCGATACCGGCTGGCTGCCGCAGCATCTCGTGGTCGAGGACGATGAGGGCCGGGTCTCCGGCGTCGCGCCGCTCTATGCGCGCGGCGACAGCTATGGCGAGTATGTCTTCGACCACGGCTGGGCGCATGCCTATGAGCGCGCCGGCGGTCGCTACTACCCCAAGCTGCTTTGCGGCGTGCCCTTCTCGCCGGTGCCGGGTCCGCGCCTTCTGGTGCGGCCGGGCGAGTTCGCGGAGCAGGCCCGCGCGGCGCTCGCCTCGGCGATGATCGAGGTGGCGAGGCGGAGCGGCCTGTCGTCGGTCCATGTCAATTTCCTCCCGAAAGAGGAGTGGGACTATCTCGGCGAGCTCGGCTTCCTCAAGCGGCTCGGCCAGCAATATCACTGGCACAATGACGGCTACCGGAGCTTCGACGACTTCCTGGCCGCGCTGAACTCGCGCAAGCGCAAGACCATCCGCAAGGAACGCCGCACGCTGGAGGAATGGGGTCTCACCTTCGAAGCGCTGACCGGCGGCGACCTGCGCGAGGAGCACTGGGACCTGTTCCACCGTTTCTACCGCAACACGGTGGACCGGAAGTGGGGCGGCGCCTACCTCACGCGCGATTTCTTCTTCCGCCTGCACGAGACCATGGCCGACAACACGGTGCTGATCGTCGGCCGGCGCGAGGGCAGGATCGTCTGCGGCGCGCTCAACATGCGGGGCGCCGACACGCTCTACGGGCGCAATTGGGGCTGCGACACGCGCTTCCGCTTCCTGCATTTCGAGGCCTGCTACTATCAGGCCATCGACTACGCGATCCGCGAGGGCCTCCAGCGGGTCGAGGCCGGCGCGCAGGGCCAGCACAAGATCCAGCGCGGCTACGTCCCCGTCGAGACCTACAGCGCGCACTGGATCGCTGACCGCAATTTCCGCCGGGCGGTCGCGGACTATCTGGAGCGCGAGCGCGATGCCGTCGGCGACGAAATCGAGTTCCTCGCGGACTTCACGCCGTTCAGGAAAGAGGGATAGCCCTCAGCCGAGCCGGGCGAGCGCCCCTTCCAGCGCCGCGCGCTGGCCGGCGAGTTCGCTGCGCTGCTCCCGCTGGTCCTCGACCACCTCGGCCGGGGCGCGGGAGAGGAACCGCTCATTGCCGAGCTTGCCGTCGATGCCGGAGATCCGCGCATCGATCTTCGCGACTTCGCGGTCCAGCCGTTCGCGCTCCTTGTCGAAGTCGATCACCTCGGCGAGCTTCAGCGCCACCGTCGCGCCGGGAAGCGCCACCTCGACCGAACCCTCCGGCGCCGGGCCATCCGACAGGCTTTCCAGCCGCGCCAGCCGGAGTATCTGCGGCGCGTTGCGCGCAGCGCGGGCGGCGGTCTCCCCGTCGGCGCCGACAAGCGCGGCGTCGATCTTCGCGCCCGCCGGGACATTGAGCTCGGAGCGCACCCGGCGGACCTCGGAGATCAACTGGATGGCCCAGCCGATCTCGCCCGGCGCCTCGCCCGCTTCGTCATCGGGCCAAGCCGCGCCGATCAGCCCGCCTTCCACGAGGTCGAGCGCCTCGTTCAACTCCTCGGTCACGAACGGCATCAGCGGATGCAGCATCCGCAGGACGCGGTCCAGCACCCAGGCGGCGGCGGCGCGGGTCTCTTCCGCGGCCTCGCCGCCCTCGGCGAAAACCGGCTTGGCGAACTCGATGAACCAGTCGCAGAACTCGCCCCAGACGAAGCGGTAAAGCAGGTCGGCCACCTCGTTGAAGCGGTAGGCGTCCATCGCCGCCTCCACCTGCCGGCGCGTCTCGACGGTGCGGGCGACGATCCAGCGGTTCAGCGTCTGCTCGACGCCGGCAGGATCGAATCCGGGCCGGGGGGCGCAGCCGTTCATCTCGCAGAACCGCGCGGCGTTCCAGAGCTTGGTGGTGAAGTTGCGGTAGCCCCCGACCCGGCTTTCGGAGAGCTTGATGTCGCGGCCGGGCGCGGCGAGCGCGGCCAGCGTGAACCGCAGCGCATCGGCCCCGTAGCTCGCGCACATGTCCAGCGGGTCGATGATGTTGCCCTTGGACTTGGACATCTTGGCGCCGTGCTGGTCGCGCACGAGCGCATGGATATAGACGGTGCGGAACGGCACATCGCCCATGAAGTGCAGGCCCATCATCATCATCCGGGCGACCCAGAAGAAGATGATATCGAAGCCCGTCACCAGCACATCGCCCGGATAGTAGCGCTTGAGTTCCGGCGCGGGTTCGGGCCAACCCAGCGTCGAGAAGGGCCAGAGCGCGGACGAGAACCAGGTGTCGAGCACGTCCGGGTCCTGCAGCAATTCCACGCCCGGTCCGAAACGCGCCTCGGCCTCGGCCCTCGCCTCGGCCTCGGTCTCCGCCACGAACACCGAGTCTTCGGGGCCGTACCAGGCGGGAATCCGGTGCCCCCACCAGAGCTGGCGCGAGATGCACCAGGGCTGGATGTTGCGCATCCACTCGAAATAGGTCTTGGCCCAGTTCTCCGGCACGAAGCGCGTGCGCCCGGTCTCGACCGCCTCGATGGCCGGTTTCGCGAGGGTCGCGGCGTCGGCATACCACTGCTCGGTCAGGTAGGGCTCGATGGGCACGCCGCCCCGGTCGCCATAGGGGACCGTGTGGCGGTGGCGCTCGACGCGCTCCAGCACGCCCGCCGCCTCCAGATCGGCGACCACGCGCTCTCGTGCGGCGAACCGCTCCAGGCCGCGATAGGCCTCCGGCGCCGTGTCGTTCAGATGCGCGGTCCGGTCGAAGATGTTGACGACATCCAGCCCGTGGCGCCGTCCGACCTCGAAATCGTTGAAGTCGTGCGCCGGGGTGATCTTGACTGCGCCCGATCCCTGTTCCGGGTCGGCATGGGCATCGGCCACGATGGGAATGCGCCGGCCGACCAGCGGCAGGATGCAATGGCTGCCGATCAAGTGCCTGTAGCGCGGGTCGTCCGGATGCACCGCCACGCCCGTATCGCCCAGCATCGTCTCGGGCCGCGTCGTGGCGACGGTGAGGCTTTCGCCCTCCCTGCCTTCGACGGGATAGCGGATATACCAGAGATGGCCGTCGGTCTCGGTCTGCTGCACCTCCAGGTCCGAGATCGCGGTCTCCAGCGCCGGGTCCCAGTTCACGAGCCGCTGGTCCTTGTAGATCAGGCCTTCGCGGTAAAGCTGCACGAAAACTCTGGTGACCGCGTTCGACAGGCCCTCGTCCATGGTGAAACGCTCGCGCGCCCAGTCGGCCGACGCGCCGAGCGAGCGCAGCTGGCGGGTGATCTGCCCGCCCGATTCCGCCTTCCACTCCCAGACCCGGTCCACGAACCCGTCGCGCCCGAGGTCGGTTCGCTTGAGGCCTTCCTCGTCGAGCTGGCGCTCCACCACCATCTGCGTCGCGATTCCGGCATGGTCCGTGCCGGGCTGCCAGAGCGCGTCCCGGCCTCTCATGCGGTGGTAGCGGATCAGGATGTCCTGGAGCGTGAAGGTAAGGCCGTGGCCCATATGCAGGCTGCCGGTCACATTCGGCGGCGGCATCATGATCGTGTAGGGCGCCGCGTCCGCCTTCACGCCCGCGGCGAAGGCGCCGGCGCGCTCCCAGGCGTCATAGCGCGGCGCTTCCACCGCGTCGGAACGGTAGGTCTTCTCCAGCATGGGAAATCCGTTCTATCGGAGGGGAAAGGCCCGTCAGCGCCTGCCGGACCGCGACAGGCGTTGAATCTCCTCTTCGACCAGACGCTCGACGATGTCGGGCAGATGCGCGTCCAGCCATTCGCTCAGCATCGGCTTGAGCATGGCGCGGACCATATCCTCAATCGTCTCCCCGCCTTCGCTGACGGGCAGCCGCCGCGCCGCCGTCTCGTCCTGCGCCACCGCTTTGGCGAGGCCGGAAAACGCCTCGGCCGACGCGGCCGCGGCCACCGTCGAAACCAGTTCTTCCGCCTCCGCGCCGGCGGCGGGGGCATCGCCTTCCGGCGGCACTTCGTCGACGAGTTCCAGCACGTCGTCGTCGCCGGCTTCCAGCTCCGCAGCCCCGCTGCCTCGACTTTCCTCGGTCACAGCCTTGCCGATGGTCGCCATGATTTCCTCCATGGTCCGTTCGTCCTCGCCGCGTCCGCCGCCGCCTGCAGGATCACTCATCTTTGCGGCCTCCGCCGAATATTGCGCCCGGGTCCCACCGGAGGGAGCGGACGCGGTCGTAGTTTTCCCGGTAGTCGTACAGCGGCACGGGCACCTGCTGGGCCTCCGCCGTCAGGCGGCCCATCGCGGCCGCCAGCTGGTAGCTGGCCACCGCCTCCGCCTGCTTGGTGCGCACCACATTCACGCGGGCATCCAGAAGGTCCTGCTCCGCATCCAGCACGTCGAGCAGGGTGCGGGTGCCGACCTCGGCTTCCTGCTGCAGGCCGTCCAGCGCAATCTCCGAGGCCCGGACCTCAGTTTCCAGCGACTCCATCCGGGCCTGCGCGGATGCAAGGTTCTCCCATGCCCGGACCGCCTGTTCGATTGCGACGCGGCGGCGGTCCTCGGTCACGGCGCGCATGCGCGAGGCGGTTTCGATGGCCGCGCGCCGGCGGGAGGTGACGCTGCCCGCCTCGTAGAGGGGCATGGAAACCGTGGCGGCGACGGTCACGTCGTTGTTGCGGGTCCCGCGCCCGCTGGCGTCGGAGGCGTGGGAGACGGTCCCGACAAGGTTCACCCTCGGCAGCAATTCGCTCCGGATCGCGTCGGCATCCGCCAGCGCCGCCTGCTCCTCGAAGGAAGCGGCCGTCACATCCGGATGTTGCTGCGAGGCAGCCTCGACCGCCTCTTCCTTCGTCGCGGGCAGGCCGGCGAGCGGCGGGGGCGCCTCCAGCCGGCCGGGAAGCTCGCCGACCACGCGCTCATAACCGGCGCGCGACGCTTCCAGCTGGCCTTCGGCGGAGGCCTGTTCGGCGATGGCGCGCGCCAGCCGCGCCTCCGCCTGCGCAACATCGGTGCGCGTCACCTCGCCGACCTCGAACTGGTCCTGCGCCGCCTGAAGGCGCCGGCGCAGCACGGCGACATTGTTGACGGTGAGTTCGACCACCGCCTGGTCGCGGACCACATCCATGAATGTGACGCCGGTGCTGAGGAAGACCGTCTGCTCGATGGACACAAGGCGCGCACGCTGGGCGGAAACCCGGTGCTTGGCCGCCTGCAGCCGGGCCGTACTCCGGTTCCCGTCATAAAGCGGCTGCGTCGCCTCGACCCGCACGCTCGTCGGATTGCGCGATTGGGTGCTTTCATTCCAGCGAAGAGGAATAATAGGGGGGGAACCCGACCGTCTCCTGGTGTTGTACTGGCCATAACCCACGCTGCCTCTGGCCGTTACCGTCGGCCGCCAGCCGGACAGCGCCTGGGGCACGCCCTCGTCGGCGGCGCGCAGGCGCGCGCGTTCCGCTTCCAGTTGCGGATTCGCGACATAGGCCTTCGCCATCGCCTCCAGCAGCGTGTCGCCGGCGGCGACCGCAGGCAGGGCAAGCGCAAGCGCCGCCGCTACGGCCGGGAGAGACGCACGTCGGAACCGTCGAGCGTTCAAAACACGAACTCCTGCTTGGGCTCGAAGCCCGCGACATAGGGTGTGCCGGCGTCGAAAACGGTGCGGGCGGAAACCGTGCCGCTCCGCTTCGCGTAGATCGTCGCCCGCCCGAGGCCGTCGCCGGAACGCACGACCGCCGCCAGCCGGCCGCCTTCGGCCAACTGCTCCAGCAGCGCCGGCGGAACGGATGCGACGGCGCCCTCGATCACGATGACATTGAACGGCGCCTCCTCCGGGCAGCCGGCCTCAAGGGACCCTTCCACCACAAGGACATTGTCGCTGGCCGTCTCCGCCAGCGCCTTGCGGGCGCGGTCCGCGAGGTCCCGGTCGCTCTCCAGGGCCACGACGGCGCTCGCCATGCGGCCGAGAACAGCGCTTGAGTAGCCGAGCCCCGCGCCGACATCGAGGACATAGTCGTCCGGCCCCGGCTCGGCGCATTGCACCAGGCGCGCAAAGACCATCGGCTCCACCAGAACCCGGCCCCGGAACCGGAGGTCTTCATCCACATAGGCCATCGGCTTCAACGCTATCGGGGCGAACTCCTCGCGCGCCACGCTGCCCATCGCGTCGAGCAATGCCGAATTCGTGACCCGGCCGGCGCGCAACTGGCACTCCACCATATTCGCCCTTTGGACGACATATTCGCTCATCGACGTCCGCCCGCTTCCCGCTTTCGGCGAATATAGCCTGTCCTGCCTGCATGACAACGCCGCGAACCGTTTGCCCGAACCCGCCTTCCGACCGGCTCGTGCCGTTGAATTTTTCCACAAGTAGGGCCCCGGAGTCGTTGGCAATACGACATATTGTGCTGTATGAGGCCTCATGCTTGCGCAAAACACTCATGCCGGATCCGGGAACCCCATCGATCTGGTCGAAGATATTGCGCGGGTCCGGGACTGGACCTACGCCCGCGACGACCCGCACACCATCACCGCCGAGCTTCAGGGAAACTGGGGCGACACATCCGTTTGCGCGGCCTGGCACGCGCGCACCGCAATCGTGCAGATTGCCGCGGCCTGCCGGCTGCCGGTGCCCCTGGACGGACAGGACGCGCTGCGGGAAATGCTGATCTACGCCAACGATATCCTGTCGATGGGGCATTTCTGCTTCGACCGCGATGCGGGCGCGCTTTGCTTCCGCCACGCCGTCCCGCTGCGCGGCGCTTCGGCCTCCCGGGAACTGTTCGAGGATGTCCTGCATGCGGCCACCGGCGGGCTGGACCAATTCTATCCCGCGTTCCAGCATGCGCTGTGGGGCGGCAAGCCGCCGGCAAAGGCGGTTGCCGCCGCCATGATCCATCCGATGGGTGAGGCATGAGCACTCCTAACCTGATCCTTGTCGGCTGCGGCAAGATGGGCGGCGCCCTGTTGACGGGCTGGCTGGAGCGGCGCTTCGCCGACCAGATCGTGGTCGTCGAACCGGAAGAAGCGGCCACGCAGGAATTTCACGGCAAGCCCGGCGTCCATATCACGACGGCTCTCGAAAACGTCACCGACCGGGTGCGCCCGGACGCGGTCATCTTCGCCGTCAAGCCGCAGGTCATGGACGAAGTCGTTCCGGCTTACGGCAGGTATACGGGACATGGCGCGCCCGTCTTTCTTTCGATAGCCGCCGGCACTCCGGTTGCGTTCTTCGAACGAATTCTGGGCCGGGGCGCAGCGGTCGTCCGCGCCATGCCGAACACGCCGGCGGCGGTCGGCCGCGGCATTGCGGCCCTCACCGCCAACCGCCATGTCGATCCTGCGCAGATGACGCTTTGCCAGACGATCTGCGAGGCGGTCGGCGAGGTCGTCTGGCTCGGCGACGAGGCGGCCATGGACGCGGTGACGGCCGTGTCCGGCAGCGGACCGGCCTACGTGTTCTACCTGGTCGAGGCGCTGGCCGCGGCGGGCCAGCGCGAAGGATTGCCGGCAGACATGGCGATGCGCCTCGCCCGCGCCACCGTTTCCGGCGCCGGGGAACTGCTGAACCGGTCGCCGGAGAGCGCGGACACGCTGAGGCGCAACGTCACCAGCCCCGGGGGGACTACGGCGGCCGCCCTCGACGTGCTGATGGCGGATGACGGGCTGGCGGCGCTGATGCGGCGGGCGGTCGTGGCGGCGGCCAATCGTTCCCGGGAACTGGGAAGCTGACGCGCCCGGGCGCTTGACCCGCTTCGGCTGCGTCCCTATACAGCCGCGTTCCGAGCGAGACGGATTCCGGCAAGGAGTGAAATGCGATGTCGCGGCGCTGCGCGATCACCGGCAAGGGCGTGATGACCGGCAACAATGTCAGTCACGCCAACAACAAGACCCGCCGGCGCTTCCTGCCGAATGTGCAGTCGCGGACCCTGCTGAGCGAAATCCTCGGCGAGCCGGTGCGGCTGCGCGTCTCGGGCCACGGGCTGCGAACCGTCGAGAAGAACGGGGGCCTCGACACCTTCCTGCTCGGCCGGCCCGACTCGAAGCTGACGGTCGAAGCCCGGCGCATCAAGCGCCGTATCGAAAAGGCCAAGGCGAAGCGCGAAGCCCGCGAAGCGGCCGCCTAATCCGCGAACGGATCGTACATCGCTATCGTATCCTCGCGGTCCGGCCCGGTTGAAAGCATCGCGACCGGGCAGCCGATCAGTTCCTCGACGCGCCGGACATACTTGACGGCCGTGGCCGGCAGCTGGGCCCAGCCCGTAGCGCCCGCCGTGCTTTCCGACCAGCCTTCCAGGCGCTCGTAGACCGGTTCGACCGCCGCCTGCTCGGCCTGGCTGGCGGGCAGACGGGTGAGCATGCGGTCGCCGATGCGGTATCCGGTGCAAACCTCAAGGCTCTCGATCCCGTCCAGCACATCGAGCTTGGTAAGCGCAATGCCGTCCATGCCCGAAAGCTGCACGGCCTGGCGCACCGCCGCGGCATCGAACCAGCCGCACCGCCGCGGCCGGCCCGTCACGGTTCCGAATTCCCTGCCCCGCTCGGCCAGGCGCACGCCCACCTCGTCCTGCAGTTCGGTCGGGAACGGGCCTCCGCCGACGCGCGTCGTATAGGCCTTGGCGATGCCGAGCACATAACCGACGGCGCCCGGCCCCATGCCGCTGCCGACTGCAGCAGCCGCCGCGACCGTGTTCGAAGACGTGACGAACGGGTAAGTGCCGTGGTCCACATCGAGGAGGATGCCCTGCGCGCCCTCGAACAGGATCCGCCTGCCCGACCGCCGCAGCCCGTCCAGCCGCTCCCATACGCAATCGACATAAGGGGTCAGCGGGCCGCGAATCTCTTTCAGCTCGGCAATGAGCTCTTCCGGCGCAATTTCCTCCGCGCCCCAGCCCCGGAGCAGGGCGTTGTGATGCTCCAGCAGATGGCCGACCTTGTCCCGGAGCGTCGCGTCGTCATACAGGTCGGCCACGCGGATCGCGCGCCGCCCGGCCTTGTCTTCATAGGCGACGCCGATGCCGCGCCCGGTCGTGCCTATGGCGCCCTTCCCCCGCCGCTGCTCCCGGAGCTGGTCCACCCGGCCGTAGAAGGGCAGGATCAGCGTTGCGTTCTCGGCAAGCCTGAGCATGTCGGGCGAAACCGGGATACCTTGCCCGCGGACCCGCTCGATCTCCTCCATCAGCGCCCACGGGTCCACCACCACGCCATTGCCGATAATCGAAAGCGTGCCCCGCACCACGCCGGAGGGCAGCAGGGACAGCTTGTAGGTCTCGTTGGCGACCTGAAGGGTGTGGCCGGCATTGTGCCCACCCTGGAAGCGCACCACGACATCGGCCCGCTCGGCGAGCCAGTCCACGACCTTCCCCTTGCCTTCGTCGCCCCATTGCGCGCCGATGACGGCCACATTGGTCATTGCGGGTCTCCGTCCAGGGATTCGAGGCCGCCGGCCCCCAGAAAATAGCTGCAGCCGAGGCGGCGCGCTTCGGCTTCGGGATCGGCTGCCGGCGCAAGCGCCTGCACCGTAATCCAGCCGTCGGCCTGCCAGCGCCGGCGTTCCGCGCCGTCCGTGCCGTGAGGCAGGAAGAGGCGGGAACGCGGCGCAGGCGGGGTCAGCATGCGATGGATGGCGTCGAGATAGAGCGTGACGCCCGTGCCCGCCTCGCCCTCCGCGCGGTACCGGCCGCCGCGTCCGACTTCCCCGCGGCCGCCGCTTGCGAACAGGCTGAAGGCCGCGCCCGAATAATATTGAAACCCCCGGTGCTCCACCGGATCGATGGTGATCCGGAGGCCCGGAGCCGCCGCCGCCACCGCTGCCGCGACTTCGAGCAGGTGGTCCCGCAATGCGCCCGCTTCCGCCGGCAGGTCGAGCGAAGCCAGCGCCGGCGCCGCCGTCTCGCAGGGACCGGTCGCGGCCATCAGGGCCGGGAAGGGCGGACCGGCCAGTGCGGCGACCGCCGCGGCGTCCTTGCGGCCAAGCGCGTCGCCGAGCGCCGTATCGTCTTCGAGCCCTGCATCGCCGAGGAGCGCCCGCACCAGCGCCGGCGCGCCGAGGTCGATGCTCACCCCCGGCACGCCCAGCGCTTCCAGCGCCTCGAAGGCGAGCCGCGCGACCTCGGCGTCGGCCGACACGCTTTCCGCGCCGATCAGCTCCACCCCGGCCTGGGCAACCTGGCGTTCGGCGTGAAGCTGGGAGACGCCGACCCGCAACACCTGCCCCGCATAGGCGAGCCGCAGCGGGCGGGGCTCGCCGGCGAGCCGGGTGCGCGCAATCCGGGCGACCTGGAGCGTCATGTCGGAGCGCAGCGCCAGCATGTGCTGCGAAACGGGGTCCATGATGCGGAAGGTGTCGGCGGCGATCGCCGCGCCCTCGTCCGCGAGGAAGCTCGTCTCGAACTCCGCGAGCGGCGGGTCCACCCGCTCGTAGCCGTTCAGCGCGAACAACTCCAGCAGCCGCGCTTCGGCAGCCGCCTCGAACGCGGCGTCAGGAGGCAGGACATCGCGCAGTCCCGCCGGAAGCAAGGCTCTGTCGGTCATCGGGAACGTCGCCCCGGCCCGGGACCGGGTGCAATCCGAAAGGATTTCGCCCTAGAAGGCATCGAAGCGGCCCCGGCGCAGATTCCTGACCCAGGCATCGACGTCGGCCATTTCTTCGCGGTCCTTCCACATGCCGAAGGCCGAAGGCTCCGCTTCACCCTTGTCGAAATCGGCATCGACCGCCGGCTCGTCTTCGGTCCGCGCTACCTCGGTGCCACCCTGACCCTTGCTTTTCCCTGCCTCTTGCATCCGTTTCATCGAATCCCCGGCCCGAACTTTCGCCACCCCAAGGCTACACGGTTTGGCCGGAATGTTGCACGCCGGACCGCCCCGCTCAAAACCGGAGGACCAGGGGGCGGGCGATGGTGTCCGGCAGCGCGGCGATGCGTTCCAGGACGCGGTCCGGGCAGTCCTCGTCGATTTCGATGAGCGCGAGCGCATGTCCGCCGGCTACCGGCCGGCCGAGATGGAAATTGGCGATGTTGACGCCTTCCTCGCCCAGGATCGTGCCGATCTTGCCGATCACGCCCGGCCGGTCATGGTTCCTCACGAACAGCATGATCGGTCCGAACGCCGCTTCGAAATGGATGTCCTGGACCTGGACGAGGCGGACCCGGTCGCCGAACAGGGTGCCGGCCACGGTCCGGCTGCGCTCGCCCATGGCGGCCCTGACCTCGATGAGGGCCCTGTAGCCTTCGGCCTCCCCGCTCGAGGCTTCGCGAAGTTCGATTCCGCGTTCGCGGGCAATGAGCGGCGCGTTCACCATGTTGACCGAATCGAGCTGGCTGGACAGCACGCCCTGCAGGACCAGGCCGGAAAGCGGGCGCGTGTTCAGCCGCGCCATGTCGCCGCGCCAGGCGATGTCGATGCCGGTGATCGCGTCGTCGCAGAGCTGCCCGACGAAGCGCCCGAGCGCGTCCGCAAGGCCCATATAGGGCTTCAGCCTAGGCGCCTCTTCGGCCGTGACGGAAGGGGCGTTGAGCGCGTTCACGACGGCGCCCGTATTGAGGAACGCAGCCATCTGCTCCGCCACCTCGACCGCCACATTCTCCTGCGCCTCCTCCGTCGAGGCGCCGACATGGGGCGTTGCCACGACATTGTCGCGGCCGAACAGGACGCTCTCCTCGGCCGGCTCCACCTCGAACACATCGAATGCCGCGCCCGCCACATGGCCGCTGTCGAGCGCCGCGCAGAGGTCCGCCTCGACGACGAGGCCGCCGCGCGCGCAGTTGACGATGCGTACACCCGGCTTCATCCGCGCAATCGCGTCCGCGTCGATCATGCCGCGCGTCTGGTCGGTCAGCGGCGTGTGCAGGGTGATGAAGTCGGCCTCGGCAAGCAGGGTCCCGAATTCCACCTTGACCGCGCCCAGGTCGCGCGCCCGGCTTTCCGACACGAAGGGATCGAAGACCAGCACCCGCATCGCGAGCCCGCGGGCGCGGGCGCAGACCACGGCCCCGACATTGCCGCAGCCGACGACGCCGAGCGTCTTGCCCGCAATCTCGCTGCCCATGAAGCGGGACTTCTCCCACTTGCCGGCCTGGGTCGATCGGTCGGCCGCGGGTATCCGGCGCACCAGCGCAAACAGGAGCGCGATTGCGTGCTCGGCCGTCGTGACCGTGTTGCCGTAGGGCGTGTTCATCACGACGACGCCCCGCTGGGTGGCCGCCGGAATGTCGATATTGTCCACGCCGATCCCGGCGCGGCCGACGACCTCCAGGTCGGGCGCACGGTCGAGCAGGTCCGCCGTGACCTGCGTGGCGGAACGCACCGCCAGGCCGTGAACGCCCGCCATCCGCGCGGCGAGCGCTTCCGGCGTGAGGTCCGGCGCCTCCTCGACCTCCAGCCCCGCCGCGCGGAGGATTTCTCCGGCGCGGGCGCTCAGGCGGTCGGCGATCAGCACCTTCTTCATGGCCGCGCTCAGAGCTTCCCGACTTCGGCCTCGAACGCCCAGTCCAGCCAGGGCATGAGCGCCTCAAGATCGCTGCGCTCCACCGTGGGGCCGGCCCAGATGCGCAGGCTCGGCGGGGCGTCCCGGTGGTTGGCGATGTCGTGCCCGACTCCCTCCGCCTCCAGACGCGCCGCCAGCGCCTGCGTGAAGGCTCTGCGCCCGTCGGCCGGCAGGCCGGCGATCCTTGGATCGGCGAACGCAAGGCACACCGAAGTCGGCGAGCGCGCCGCCGGGTCGCGCGCGAGGAAGTCGATCCAGGCCGTCCGGGAGACCCAGTCCCCGATCACGGCGGCGTTGGCCTGCGTGCGCGCGAGGGTTCCGGCGAGGCCGCCGACGCTTTCCACCCAGGCCAGAGCGTCGAGCGCATCCTCGACGCACAGCATGGACGGCGTATTCAGCGTCTCGCCGCGGAATATGCCTTCGATCAGCGCGCCGTTGCGCACGAGGCGGAAAACCTTGGGCAGCGGGCGCGGCGGCACATATGTCAGCAGCCGCTCGACCGCACGCGGGCCGAGCGCCAGCATGCCGTGCGCCCCTTCCCCGCCAATGGCCTTCTGCCAGGACCAGGTGACGACATCGAGCTTCGGCCAGGGCATGTCGAGGCCGAACACGGCCGAGGTCGCATCGCAGATCGCGAGGCCGCGCCGGTCCCCGGCGATCCAGTCTCCGTCGGGCAGGCAGACGCCGGAGGTCGTGCCGTTCCAGACGAAGACGAGGTCGCGGTCGGGGTCCGCCTGCGACAGGTCCGGCAGGGCGCCGTATTCCGCCTCGAACAGGCGCACGTCCTCGATACCGAGATGGCCCCGGACATCCACCGCCCATTGCGCCCCGAAGTTCTCCCACGCCAGCACATCGACGCCGCGCGCGCCGAGCAGGGACCAGAGGGCGATCTCCACGGCGCCGGTATCGGAAGCGGGCACGATCGCCAGCCGCCAGTCGTCCGGTATTCCGAGCAGCCGGCGGCTCCGGGCGATGACCCCGGCCAGCTTTTCCTTGCCGGGAGCGGAGCGGTGGGACCGACCCACCAGGGCGTCGGCCAGGACAGCCGGAGACCATCCCGGCCGCTTGGTGCAGGGCCCGGAGGAGAAGTTCGGATTGGCGGGGCGAACCGAGGGTTTCATCGCGTCTCGCACTGTCTGGCGGATGCGGGAAACCTATCCCGTCCGCCGCCGCATTCAACGCGGCTCCAAGTCGCGGAAATGCACACGGACGCGCACCGGGCGCCGATTGACAAGCCGCGGGGGCGCCAACAGGCTTCCGGCGGCTTCGGAGGAGCGGGGGGATCGCGGGATGCTGGCGGACGGCGCGGAGTTCGACTTCATCGTCTCCGGCGCAGGCTCGGCCGGGTGCGCCGTGGCCGCGCGGCTCAGCGAATCCGGTCGCTATAGCGTGCTGCTGCTGGAGGCGGGGCCGCGTGACACCGACCTCTGGATCCACATTCCGCTCGGCTTCCCGAAGCTGTTCACCGACGAGCGGGTCAACTGGAAGTTCGAGACCGAGCCGGTGGAGGCGCTGGACGGACGCCGGCTCTTCCAGCCGCGCGGGCGCGTGCTCGGCGGCTCAAGCTCGATCAACGGCACGATCTACATGCGCGGCCAGCCCCGCGACTATGACGGCTGGCGCCAGCGCGGGCTGGAGGGCTGGGACTGGGACTCGGTGCTGCCCTATTTCGTCAAGGCCGAGGACAACGAGCGCGGCGCGGACGCGCTGCACGGCGCGGACGGCCCGCTCCGGGTTTCGGATGTGCCGACCGAGTGGGAGCTGCACCGCGCCATGGTGGCGGCCGCGGTGGAAGCCGGTATCCCCGCCAATCCGGACTTCAACGGGCCCGAGCAGGAAGGAACCGGTTTCTACCAGTTCACCGCCTCGCGCAAGCGGCGCTGGAGTTCGGCCAAAGCCTACCTCGCTCCCGCCAGAAAACGGGCCAACCTGCATGTCGAGACCTCCGCCCAGGCGCGCCGGCTGCTCATCGAGGACGGCCGCGCGGCGGGCATCGAATACCAGTCGCCAAGCGGCCCGAGGAGGGCGCGGGCCCGGCGCGAGATCGTCGTTTCCGGCGGCGCGTTCGGCTCTCCCCACCTGCTCCAGCTCTCCGGCATCGGCCCGGCGGCGCATCTCAGTGAAATGGGCATTGAGCCGGTGCGGGACCTGCCGGGGGTCGGCGCCCACCTCCGCGACCATTTCAACACCTATATCGGCTTCCGGTGCACCCGGCCGGTGACCGCGAACGACCTGGCGCGCAGCCTGCCGCGCCGCCTCGCCGCCGGCGCGCGCTACCTGCTGTTCGGCGACGGGCCGCTCGCCAGCACGGGCATCTGCGCCGGCGCCTTCATCCGCAGCGACCCGCGCCTCGACGGCCCGGACCTGCAGATCAACATGCTGAGCTGGAGCGCGGCCAGCCGGACGCCCGACACGATCGTGCCGCATCCCTTCTCCGCCTTCACGCTGAGCCCGGTGCATCTGCGCCCGGACTGCGACGGATCGGTGCGGCTCGGCAGCCCGGACCCGCTGGCGGCCCCCGTCATCCGCTATGAGTTCCTGCGCAGCGAATATGACCGGCAGGCGATCCTCCACGGCATCCGCATGTGCCGGAAGATCGCCGCCCAGCCGGCGCTCGCGCCCTTCGTCGCCGAGGAAGTGCTGCCCGGCCCGGCCTGCGAGAGCGACGAGGAGCTGCTGGCCGACGTGCGGGCGCGCGCCGTCGCCAACTACCACCCGGTCGGCACCTGCCGCATGGGGCCGGAGGCGGACTCCGCGACCGATGCAAGACTGCGCGTCCACGGCATCGCCGGGCTGCGGGTCGCCGACGCCTCGATCATGCCTGCCATCGTCGCCGGCAACACCAACGCGCCCGCCATCATGATCGGCGAAAAGGCCGCCGCGATGGTGCTGGAGGACGCGCGGTAATCCCCCGACCCCGCCCTATCCGAGGGCGATATCCAGCCAGCCGAGCGGGGTGACGGTCGCGCGGTCGCCCGGGCGGAGGACGACGGTCGTCAGGTCGCTCTCGACGATCGCGGGCCCTTCCAGCACCTGGCCCGGCCTGAGCGCGGCGAAGTCGAAGATCGGCGCTTCCAGCCAGCCGCCCATATGGACGCGGCGATGTACGCGGGGGGCCGCGTCCGACCCGGCGTCCGGCACGCGCTCTTCCGGGAGGCCCGGCAGGCTTCCGACCGCGGCGGTGCGGGCGTTCACCAGCACCACGTCGTCCTCCCGCAGCGCGTAGGTGAACAGCGCCTCGTGACGGTCGTGGAAGCGGTCCGCAATGCGCTCCAGCAGGTCGTCCGCCTGCCAGTCCAGCCCGTCCAGCCCGACATCCACCTCGAAGATCTGCTCGCCATAGCGCATGTCGGCGGCGCGCTGCACCGCGACCTCGCCCGAATGGCAGGCGGCAAGGCGTTCCCGGGCGGCTGCCTCCAGCTCGTCATAGACGGCGCGCACGCCCGCCCCGTCCAGCGCCGCCGCGTCGCCGATATGGGTGCGGGAGGCCTCGAAGCGCAGGTCCGTCGCCAGCATCCCCCAGGCCGAAAGCACGGACGCGACCCTCGGCACCACCACCCGCGAGATATCCAGCTGGTGGGCGACATCGGTGATATGGATGCCGGCGGCGCCCCCGAAAGCGAGCAGCGCGAAGCGCCGCGGGTCCACGCCGCGGCGCACGGAGACGAGGCGGATGCCCTCCGCCATGTTGGTATGCACCACCCGGTGGACGCCCTCCGCCGCCGCCATGCGCTCCACCCCGAGTTCGGCGGCGAGACCGTCGAGGGCCGTTTCGGCCGCCCCGGTGTCGAGCCGCTCGCGCCCGCCGAGGAAGTTCGCCGGGTCGAGGAAGCCCAGCACCAGGCTCGCATCGGTCACGGTCGGCGAGGTGCCGCCACGCCCGTAGCAGGCCGGTCCCGGATCGGCGCCGGCGCTCTGCGGGCCAACATGCAGCACGCCGCCCGCATCCACATGGGCGATGGAGCCGCCGCCCGCCCCGATGCTGGCGATGTCAAGCGAGGAGAGCGCAATCCGCTCCCCGGCGATCCCCCGGTCGGACGACAGCGCCGCCTCGCCCTTGGAGATGAGCGAGATGTCGGTGCTCGTGCCGCCCATGTCGAACGGGATGAGGTCGCCCGAGCCCAGCAGCCGGGCCGAATAGCGCGCGCCCGCCACACCGCCTGCCGGCCCCGACAGCACCGTCCCCGCCGCAAGCCGGATCGCCTCCTCCAGCGGCGCGACGCCGCCATGGCTCAGAATGATGAGCAGCGGGCCGGCATAGCCGTTCTCCGCCAGCCGGGCGGCAAGCTGGCCCAGATAGCCCGAAAGCGCGGGGCCGACATAGGCGTTGACCACGGTGGTCGAGACCCGCTCGAACTCCTTGATCTGCGGAAACACGTCGGAGGACAGCGACAGGTAGGCTCCCGGCATGGCCCGGCGCACGGCATCCGCCGCCGCGCGCTCGTGCGCATCGTCGCACCAGGCGTGAAGGAAGCAGATGGCGACCGAGTCGACGCCCTGCCCGCGCAGCGTCTCCACCGCCTCGTCCAGCGAGGCCGGATCGATGGGCGTTTCGACGGCGCCGTCGGCGCGCAGCCGTTCCGTCACACCGAGCCGTCTGCGGCGCGGCACCAGCGGGTCCGGCGGCGCCAGGCGGAGATTGTAGCGATCCGGCTTCAGGCCCTCGCGCATCTCCAGCACGTCGCGGTGGCCTCCGGTCGTCAGCAGGCCCACCGTGGCGCCCTTGCGCTCCAGGATGGCGTTGGTGGCGACCGTGGTGCCATGTACGATCCGCTCGGTGCTGCCGAGCAGGGTCGCGACGTCGAGCCCCATCGACCCGGCGAGGCGTTCAAGCCCGTCCAGCACCCCGAGGGACTGGTCCGCCGGTGTCGAGGGCGCCTTGGCGACCCGGGTCTCGCCCTTGCGGTCAACGGCGACGAGGTCCGTGAAGGTGCCGCCAATGTCCACCCCTATTCGGAATCTGCCTTCGGTAGCGGGAGGTTTTGATTTATTTTCAATGTGTTGCGGCATGGCCTCGACCCGGAGTGCGCAAGCCGGGATCAGGCCAGTGTAAGCGTACTGT
>JAJDVH010000156.1 GCA_022826185.1 Alphaproteobacteria bacterium | reverse complement strand
CCCTGCTCGACTGGAGCGCCGGGCGCATGCCCGAACCGGAGACCGCCGCCACGCCCGCAGACGCTCCCGGCCAGCCGGCCGCCGAGAGGCCGGATGCGGGGGCCGGCCATGACGGCAGGCTGATCGAATGCCATGTCGGCGAGCGGGTCTCCGTGGGCATGCCGGACACGCCCGGGTTCGAGGCATGGCGCGAACGCCAGAAGCAACGCGAGGCGCGCGAAAAGCAGGAGGCCGCCGCGCGCGCCGCATGACAAAACATGACATTACCGGAGGACCGCCGGGCAAAAACATGACAATTCATGACATCCCCGCAGGGGTCCCCGCCGCCGCCAGGGCACTCCTCCATCATGCCCGGAACAAGTCCGGGCATGATGGAGGGGACGATGTTCGGCCGCGCCGGAGGAGCGGATACAAGCTGAAACGACATGTGCGGATGCGGTGGGGCACAGGGGCGGGTTGCGCGGTTTTCCTCTCGACAAGCAGGGCGCTCAAGCCCACATTGCGGGCCATGTACACGCAGGGGCTCAATCAGGCCGTCGAAGAGGGCGGACCCGAAGATGCGGAACTGCTGGCGCGCTTCCAGGCGAAGATCGACCGCGAGGAGAAGATCGAGCCGAACGACTGGATGCCGGAGGCCTACCGGCAGACGCTGATCCGCCAGATCAGCCAGCACGCCCATTCCGAGATCGTCGGCATGCTGCCGGAGGGCAACTGGCTCACACGCGCGCCGAGCCTGCGCCGCAAGGCGATCCTGCTCGCCAAGGTGCAGGACGAGGGCGGACACGGGCTCTACCTCTACGCCGCGGCCGAGACGCTCGGCATATCGCGGGCGGAGATGGTCGAACGCCTGCTGGAAGGCCGCGCGCGCTACTCCTCGATCTTCAACTATCCGACGATCACCTGGGCGGATATCGGCGCGGTCGGCTGGCTGGTGGACGGGGCGGCGATCATGAACCAGATCCCGCTCTGCCGCTGCTCCTACGGCCCCTATGCGCGCGCCATGATCCGCATCTGCAAGGAGGAGAGCTTCCACCAGCGCCAGGGCTACGAGGCCATTTCCCGCCTCGCTGAGGGAACGGCGGCGCAGAAGCGCATGGCGCAGGACGCGCTCGACCGCTGGTGGTGGCCGTCGCTGATGATGTTCGGCCCCTCGGACGCCGAATCGCCGCACACCGCGCGCTCCATGCGCTGGAAGATCAAGCGTTTCACCAATGACGAGCTGCGGCAGAAATTCGTGGATGCGACCGTGCCGCAGGCGCGCCTGATCGGTCTGGAGCCGCCCGACCCGGAGCTTCGCTACGACGAGGAAAGCGGCCACTGGCGCTTCGGCGAGATCGACTGGAGCGAGTTCAACGAGGTGCTTGCCGGCAACGGGCCCTGCAATCGCGAGCGCATGGCCGCGCGCCGCAAGGCCCATGCGGAAGGCGCCTGGGTGCGGGAGGCGGCGACTGCCCATGCGCGCAAGCAGCGCCGGCGCACCGCCATGGCGGCAGCGGCCGAATAGCGCCCGGCGGGCGGAGCGCATGTCCGACAGCGACAGAAGCGGCGGGAACGAGCGGGACTGGCCGCTGTTCGAGGTGTTCATCCGCGCCCGCACCGGGCTGCACCACCGCCATTGCGGCTCGCTGCATGCGGCCGATCCGGAAATGGCGCTCGCCCGGGCCCGCGACGTCTACACCAGGCGCGGCGAGGGCACGAGCATCTGGGTCGTCGCCTCGGACCGCATCTTCGCCTCCGACCCGGCCGACAAGGACATGCTGTTCGAGCCGGCGATGTCGAAGGTCTACCGCCATCCGAGCTTCTACGACCTCCCCGACGACGTCGAGAACATGTAGATGGCGGACGCGCTGACCGCCGCCTACGCGCTGCGCCTCGGCGACGACGCGCTCATACTGAGCCACCGCCTCTCGGAATGGGTCGGACACGGGCCGGAGCTGGAAGAGGATATCGCGCTGGCCAACACCGCCCTCGACCTGCTCGGGCAGGCCCGCCTGCTGCTCGCCTGCGCCGGCGAGCGGGAAGGCCGGGGCCGGGACGAGGACGCGCTTGCCTACGGGCGCGACGTGCTGGATTTCTCCAACCTGCTGCTGGTCGAGCAGCCGAACGGCGATTTCGCGCAGACCATGATGCGCCAGTTCCTGTTCGACGCCTATGCGGTCGCGCTCTGGCCCCGGCTTTCGGCCTCCCGCGACGAGGTGCTGGCGGGCATTGCCGGCAAGGCCGCCAAGGAAGCCGCTTACCATGTCGAGCAGAGCGCCGCCTGGGTGGTGCGCATGGGCGACGGCACGGAAGAAAGCCATGACCGCGCCCAGGCCGGGCTCGACCTGCTCTGGCCCTATGCCGGCGAGATCTTCGAGGCTGACGAGGTGGAGGCGGCCCTGGCGGAGAAGGGCATCGCGGTGGCGCCGTCTGCGCTGCGCGAACACTGGCAGGCGCGGGTCGGGCCGGTGCTGGAGGAAGCCGGGCTCGCGCCGCCGGAAGGCGCCGGGGTGCGCACAGGCGGACGGCAGGGCCGGCACAGCGAGCATCTGGGGCATCTGCTGGCGGAGTTCCAGTTCATGCAGCGCGCCTATCCGGGAGCCCGGTGGTGAGCCGCACGGAGGAGGCCCGACGGCTGGCGGAGGCCGTGCCGGACCCCGAAATCCCGGTGCTGACGGCCGGCGACCTCGGCCTGGTGCGCATGGTGGAGGAGGACGGCGGCAGGCTGGTCGTGCGCCTCACGCCGACCTATAGCGGCTGCCCGGCAAGCGAGGCGATCCGCCGCGATGTCGAGGCGGCGCTCGCCTCGGGCGGGTTTGCGGACGCCGTCGTCGAGACCAGCCTTGCGCCCGCCTGGACGACCGACTGGATGTCGGAGGCCGGCAAGACGAAGCTCGCCGCCTACGGCATCGCCCCGCCCGTGCGCGGGCCAGTCTCCTGCCCGCATTGCGGCGGCGCGGCGGTGGAGGAACTCAGCCGCTTCGGCTCCACGCCCTGCAAGGCGCTCTGGCGCTGCCTCGGCTGCCGCGAGCCGTTCGAGCGCTTCAAGTGCCTGTAAGGCCGCGTTTCCACGATCTGGTCGTCACGCAGGTCCGGCGGGAAACCCCGGACTGCGTGTCGGTCGCCTTCGAGGTGCCGGAGGCGCTGGCCGGGGCCTACCGCTTCGTGCAGGGCCAGTTTCTGACTCTCCGCCGGGACTTCGACGGGGAAGAGGTCAGGCGGTCCTATTCCATCTGCTCCGGCCTGGACGAGGGCGAGCTTCGCATTGCCGTGAAAGAGGTGCCGGACGGGCGCTTCTCCGGCTGGATCAACAACGATCTCAAGGCGGGCGACAGGCTCTCCGTGATGACGCCCGACGGCCGCTTCCACCGCCCGCTCGAGCCGGGCGGAAGGGGCCGCTATGCGCTGTTCGCGGCCGGCAGCGGCATCACGCCGGTTATCTCCGTCGCGCGCACCTTGCTCACCTCGGAGCCGGAGAGCGAGGTGCTGCTGTTCTACGGCAACCGGAACGCCGGGGACGTGATCTTCCGGGACGAACTGGACGGTCTGAAGAGCCGGCATCTCGGCCGCTTCTCCGTGCTCCATATCCTCTCCGGCGAGGACCAGGAGGTGCCGCTCTGCCACGGCCGCATCGACGCCGCGAGAACGCAGGCGCTGATGGAGGCGTTCGGCCCGGCGGAAACATTCGACGAGGCGCTGGTCTGCGGACCGGGCGACATGGCCGAGGCCGTGCCCGGCGCGCTCGTCGCGGCAGGCATGGCCGCATCGCGTATCCGCACCGAGCGTTTCATCGGCAATCCCGGGCAGATTATCGCTCCGCAGACGGTCGCCGCCGAGGAACGGGCCGCGGGCGCGGCCGAAGTCACCGTCGTGCTGGACGGCGCCCGGCGGCGCTTCGCCATGAGCTTCGACGGCGAGCGCATCATCGATGCCGGCCGCCGCCACGGCCTCGACCTGCCCTTCTCCTGCAAGGGCGGCATGTGCTGCACCTGCCGGGCGCGCCTCGTCTCCGGCCGGGTCGATATGCTGCAGAACTACTCGCTGGAGCCCTGGGAGCTGGAGGCAGGTTTCGTCCTCACCTGCCAGTCCCGCCCGCTCACCCGCCAAGTGGTGCTCGACTACGACGCGCTTTGAGCGGGGCCGCCGTCATGCGAACGCGTCCATCACCTCCTCGAAGGCCTTCATCGGGCCGCCGGCGGCTGACGACGGGACGAGGACCGGCGTGCGGACGCCGGCGGCGCGGAACTCCTCCACGCCCTCGCGAATCCGGGCCGGCGGGCCGAAGAGCGTGACATCCGCGAGCCAGCGGTCCGAGAGGCAGGCGGCGACCGCTGCATCTCCCTCGGGCATGGCGCGCTCCACCGCCTCCATCTCCTCCCGGTAGCCCGCGTCCTTCCAGTAGTTCCGGTAATAGGGAAGCTGGGCGTAGCGCGTGAGCGTCTTGCGGTTGACCGCCTTCGCCGCCTCCAGGTCACCGGAAACGCAGGTGGGCGTCATGCAGGCGACCTCGAACCCGGCGTCCTCGCGCTTCCCCGCCGGCAGCGCCTCCAGCGAGGCCGGAATGTGGCTGCGCGCGGCATTCGCGAACACGATGCCGTCGGCGATCTCGCCGGCGAGCGCGATCATCCGCGGGCGCATCGCCGCCAGCACCACCGGCGGCAGCCCGCCGGTGCGCGGGACGTTGTGGATTTCCTCAACGAAAGCGCGGATATCGCCGAGCGGCTTGCCGGGCCTGATCCCCATGCGCTCATGGGTCGGCTGGTGCGACACGCCGATGCCGAAGCGGAACCGCCCGCCCGAGACCTCGTGGATGAAGGCCGCCGCCTGGGCGAACTCCTCCGCCTGCTGGAAATAGATCGGCGCGATCGAGGTGGCGAAGACCGCGCGCTCCGTCACATGCGCCAGCGCATGGCAGAGCCCGAGGCCGCTGAACGGGCTCGGCGCCCACATGCCGGCAAAGCCCCGCCGCTCGATCTCGCGGGCGAGTTCCAGCGTTGCGAGGCGGCGGCCGGGGACGGCGGTGAGGCTGAGGGCAGGCAAGTCCATGGGGCGGGACCCTTCCATTGCGAAGGGGCCAGAGTGGCACGGTTCCGCTTCCGGCGGAAAGCATTCGCGCCTAGACTCCGTCCGTCATGGCTACCCTCCCCTCCCACGCCTCCATCGTCATCATCGGCGGCGGCATTATCGGCCTCAGCCTCGCCTATCATCTGGCGAAGGCCGGACGCGACGGCGTGCTGCTGCTCGAACGCAAGCAGTTCACCTGCGGCACCACATGGCATGCCGCGGGCCTGGTGCGCTCCGCCGCCCCGCACCCGACGCTCGCCGCCATCCTCGCCGATTCGTCGCGGCTTTATGCCGAACTGGAGGCCGAGACCGGCCAGCCCACCGGCTACCGGCGAACGGGCTCGATCTACACCGCCGGCAACGCCGAGCGCTGGGAGGAGCTGAAGCGCGCCGCCGCGAGCGCCCGCGCTTACGGCGCCGAGATCGAATTCTGCGCGCAGCAAGACCTGAAGCGCCTCTGGCCGCTCCTGCATGTCGATGATCTGATCGGCGGCAGCTTCTACGCCGGCGACGGCCAGACCAACCCGGCGGACACCGCCGCCGCGCTGGCCAGGGGCGCGCGGCAGGCCGGCGCCGTCCTGCTGGAGAATGTGAAGGTCACGGGTATCCGCACCGCCGGCGGGCGGGTCGCGGGCGTCGAGACCGAAGCCGGGACCGTCGCGACGGATTGCGTCGCCAACTGCGCCGGCATGTGGGCGCGCGAAGTCGGCCTGATGGCGGATGCCGCCGTGCCGCTCCATGCGGCGGAGCACTTCTACATCGTCACCGAGCCGATGGAGGGCGTCGAGGCCGGCCTTCCCGTCATGCGCGACCAGGACAGTTCCGCCTACTACAAGGAGGACGCCGGCAAGCTGCTGGTCGGCGCCTTCGAGCCGGTGGCGAAGCCCTGGGGCATGGACGGCATCCCGGAGGATTTCTGCTTCGACCAGCTTCCCGACGACTGGGACCATTTCGAGCCGATCCTGGAAGGCGCGCTGCACCGCGTGCCGGCGCTCCGGGAAACGGGCATACGCCTCTTTTTCAACGGGCCGGAGAGCTTCACCCCGGACCAGGCGTTCCATCTCGGCCCGGCCGGCAATGTCGGGGGCTTCTGGATCGCGGCCGGCTTCAACTCCATCGGCATCCAGGCGGCGGGCGGCATCGGCCAGCGGCTGGCGGCCTGGATCGAGGAGGGCGTGCCGCCCTGCGACCTCTCGGCCTTCGACCCGCGCCGGATGCAGCCCTTCCAGAACGGCAGGACCTACCTCAAAGCGCGCGTGAGCGAGGCGCTGGGCCTGCTCTACGCCATGCACTGGCCTTACCGGCAATTCGAGACGGCGCGCGGCGAGCGGCGGTCCCCGGCGCATGACGCGCTGGCGGAAGCGGGGGCCTGTTTCGGCGAGGTGGCCGGCTGGGAGCGCGCCAACTGGTTCGCGCGGCCGGGCGAGGAGCCCGCCTATGAATACAGCTACGGGCGGCAGAACTGGTTCGGGGCGAGCGCCGCAGAACATATGAGCGTGCGCGAGGCCGTCGGCATGTTCGACCTCACCTCCTTCGGCAAGATCCTGGTGGAGGGGCCGGACGCCGAAGCGCTGCTGCAATGGGTCTCGGCCAACGATATGAGCCGCCCGCCCGAAAGCGTGATCTACACCCAATGGCTGAATGCGGCGGCCGGCATCGAGGCGGACCTGACGGTCACCCGCCTCGACGAGACGCGCTACATGGTGGTGACGGCCGCCGCCGCCGCCGCGCGCGACCTTGCCCGGCTCCGCTCGGAGGCGCGCGACCGGCGCGTGGAAATAGCCGACATCACCGATGACCTGGGCGTCTTCGCCGTCATGGGCCCTGGGTCGCGCGCCCTGCTCGCGCCGCTGACATCGGCCGACCTTTCGGACAATGCCTTCCCGTTCGGCGCCTCGCGGGAGATCGAACTGGCGGGCGCGCCTGTCCGGGCCTCGCGCATCAGCTATGTCGGCGAACTGGGCTGGGAGCTTTATGTGCCCTGGGCCGAGGCGGAACGGGTCTTCGCGGCGCTGCGGGAGGCCGGCGCCCCGCCCGCCGGGATGCACGCGCTCGACAGCCTGCGCATCGAGAAGGCCTACCGCCATTGGGGCCACGATATCGCGCCTTCGGACAATCCCGTCGAAGCCGGGCTCGCCTTCGCCGTGAAGCCCGACGCCAAGGATTTCGTCGGGCGCGACGCCTTCCTCCGGGCGCGCGAGGCCGGCCCGTCGCGGCGGCTGATGCAGTTCCGCCTGCTGGACCCCGAACCGCTGCTTTACGGCCATGAGCCGATCCTCGCCGACGGCAGAACGGTGGAGACATTGACGTCCGCAAATTACGGCCATGCGCTGGGCGGCGCGGTCGGGCTCGGCTATGTGCCGGCCGAGGCGCTCGATGCCGGCTCCTTCGCCATAAACGTCGCAGGCGCCATGGTCCCGGCTGAAGCCTCGCTCCGGCCGCTATACGACCCGAAGAACGACAGGATGCGGGGCATCTGACGCCAACGGCCTCGATTTGGGCCTCATGTCTTGTTCCCGTCATGCCCGGTAACAAGTCGGGGCATGACGAGAGGAGGGCCGGGACGGCGGCGGAGACCCCTGCTGTGGAGTGGGCCCCATGGGCCGGACAGTTGAGTTGAAACGAATTGACAGGTGCGGGTCCATTGGAAGGAAGATTGCCGATGAGAAAGCACCGCACGCACAGCATCGCGTTCAAGCGCCATGTCGTTGAGGAGTATCTGGCA
>JAJDVH010000136.1 GCA_022826185.1 Alphaproteobacteria bacterium | reverse complement strand
CGGCGGGCTGCGCCTCGTCCTGGAGCGGGAGGTGGCCGCCATCGAGGACGTCTGGGCGGGGTTCCCGGCCCCTCGATCGGGGCGGGCACGGGGGACGGGGACGGTGAGCTTCTGCTGGCGCTGGAGAGCGAGGCGGAGGGGATCACGCAGCGGGACTACGCGATGCGGCTCTGGACGCCCGAGCGGGTCGCGGATGAGTACCACACCGACAGCTGGATGGAAAAGCGCGTCAAGCGCAAATACGCCAGGGCAAGGGCGATCCTGAAGCACTACCGCGACATCGCTACCGGCAAGTAAGGCGACCGGCGCGTAGTCGGCCGATCGCGCCGCCGGCGCGGCCGAAGCGGGCCGTTCGCCGTAACCGCCTCCACGACGGTCCTGGCAGGGACCGCGCGGCCGTTTCCGGTCATCCATTGGCGCGGCAACGTGATGTCGCGTCATGCCCGGTGCGGAGACGGCTACGCCGGCAGACCGGCGTTCCCCCGACTGTCCGGACGGCGGCGATGGCAGTCGGCGCCGTTGGCGAAAAGGCCCCGGCAAGGCTCGGTGCCGGAAGGTGCTTCCCGGCCCTGCCGCCCCGCCGAAACATCACCTGCGGGCAGGACGCGCCGCGCTGAATGGCCCGCCCCGCGAACCGGCCGCATGACGCATTCCGGCGCCGGTTTCGATCCCGCCGGCCGTCGGCGGCGCAACCCGCGAAAACCCCGGAATCTCACGCCCGTCGGCGTCTGTCGCCGTCCGGCGTTCCCGGTCGCCGTTTAGTGGGGACACTTTTGGGAGGCCGAAAAACGTCCCTATGCGAAGTCCGTCTTCTTCGCTCCGATGCCCGCACATGCGTCCCGGACCGGGACCGGCCGGGACATGCAGCAACGGGAGACGGCAATGGCGGACGGGGAGACGATCTATCTGAACACGCGACAGGCGGCGGCGCATCTTGGGCTGTCGACGCGCACGCTGGACCGCTACCGGGTGTCGGGCGAGGGGCCGGTGTTCCTGCGCTTCGGCGGCCGGGTGCGCTATCTGCGCGAGGACCTCGACGCCTGGGCGAAGACGCGCCGGCGCAAGTCCACCTCGGACGACGGCACCGCGCTTGCGGGGGCGTCGCAATGATCGGGCCTGCGAGGGTGCCGGCGTTCGGCGCAGAATCCGTCGCGTGGCGCGGGACGGCAGTCGCGGCGCTTGCAGCCATGACGCTGCTCGCCGGGCCGGACATGGCGTTCGCGACCACGGACACGACCTTCGACGCGCCGCTGGACACGGTGCAGGACATCGTGGGCGGCACGGGCGGGCAGCTGGCGGCGGCTCTGGCCGTCGGCGCGGCCCTGGTCGGCTCCGTGCTGCGCTTCAACGCCATGCAGCTGATGGGCGCGGTCGGGGTCGGCATCGCCGCGGGCGCCGGCACCGGCATCGTCACCGGCCTGGTCGGCACGGCGATAATCTGATGAACGAGAGCGCCCGTCATGCCATCCCGCGCCGGCTCGACGATCCGGAGCGCTGGCTGTTCTGGACCGTCGACGAGGCGGCGGTGCTGATGGGCCCCGCCCTGCTCGGGCTCGCGGCCAACCAGTTCGTCACCGGGCTGGTCGCCGGCATCGGCGGCTGGCTCGTGCTGCGGCGAGTGAAGCGCGGCGGCGGGGCCAATATCGCCCGCTACGCCCTCTACTGGTTCCTGCCGGACTTCGTGCTGCGGCTGAAGGCGACGCCGCCGAGCCATCTCCGGCGGTTCACCGGCTGAGGCGGGGTCATGCGGCGTCTCGATCTCGACAATGCCGTGCGCCGGGTGCGGGACATCCGCCTGGCGCTCAGCCTTCTGCTGGTGCTCTCGATGACCGCCAACCTGGCGCTCACCGTGGGGCTGGCGAACCGCGAGACGGCGACCGTGCTGCTGCCGGCGGCAGCGGGGCCGGAATGGGCGGTCGGCGGCAGCCGGATGGAGCCCGGTCCCGCGGGAACCCGCTATCTCGAAGACATGGCGCGCACGGTGGCAGTGACGCTGCTGACGCTGACGCCGGAGAACGCCGCCCATGTGAGGCTGGCGGCGGCACGGATGAGCCATCCCTCGGCGCGCGGCGCGATCGGCGCCTGGGTCGAGGCCGAGGCGGCGCGCATGGCGGGGCGCGATCTCGCCAGCGCCTTCTATCCCGACGGCATCGAGGCCGACCCGGAGCGGCTGACGGCGGAGATCGCGGGCGAGCTGGTGAGCTGGATCGGCCGCGAGGAGGCGGCGCGGGAGGACCGGCGCTACCGGCTGGCCTTCCGCCTCGATGCCGGCCGCATCGGCCTCCTGCGCTTCGAACAGATGGAGGATTGAGAATGGCACGGATGTATCGGCAGGCAGCCGCCGCGGCATGCCTCATGCTCGCGGGCGCGCTCGCCCAGCCCATGTCGGCCACCGCGATGCAGCTTCTGGAGGCGGTCGACCATGCCGAGCTGTCGGCGGAGGTCTCGGCGACGGAGGTCAACCGCATCGCGCTCATCGGCGACCGGATCGCGAAGGTGGTGCGCGCGCCGGACGGGTTCGCGGTCGAGCACGACGCCGTCACCGGCGATCTCTACCTGCGGCTGGTCGATACGGATCCCGGGAATGGCGGCCGGCACGCGGAGGCGAGCCTATTCATCGGCACGGAGAAGGGCTTCACCTACCGGCTGACGCTGACGCCCTCCGACCGGGACGCGGCGCAGATCCTGATCCGCAATGCCGACGCCATGCCGGGAGCGTCGGGCGTCGACGACGGCAATCGGACATCGGCGAGCGATCCCCGGATCGGGGTCCGGGGCAGGCCCCACATAGCAGCGCTGGTCAAGCTGGTGCGCGCGGTTGCAAGGCGCGAGCCGCTGGCGGGCTACGGCATTCATGCCGGCGGCGGGTCGCCCGCTGCCGGCCTCACGCTCATCGAGACCTGGCGGGGTCCGCGGCTTGCGGCGCTCGTGTTCGAGGCCGGCCCGTCCGTGACGACCGCTGCGGACGGCGCCGCGGGCCTCGCCGGGACCATCGGAGAAACCCTGCCCGCAGGCCGCCTCGCGGCGCTGTGGCTGGCCGATCCCGGCAGCGGCCCGAAGGGCGGACGGCTCGCCGTGGCGGTCATGGACACCACCGCTTCCGGAGAGCCGCGATGAGCGCGCGCCAGGACCATGCCGCCGCTGCCGACTCCGGCGCGGTGCGGCGTCGCCAGTTGCTGCTGTTCTCGATCATCGCAGCCGTGGCGCTGGTCGCGGTGGCGCTCTGGATGGGCGCGGGCGGCGGCACGGCCCCCGCGCCCCGGAGCGGCATCGAGGCCGGCATCGTCGAGCCCGACATGGCCGAGAAGGTCTGGACCCGGCGCTCCGAGGCCCGGCTCGGCGGCATCGAGAGGCGGCTCGACGACATGGAGCGGGAGGCGAAGGAACTCGAAGGCGAGAATGCCGAGCTCCGGGCGAGGCTGGAGCAGGACGCCGACAATGCCCGTGCGGTGATCGACAAGCAGGCAGCCACCATCGCCGATCTCGAACGCCGCCTGCAGGGCGGCGGTCCGCAGGCGGGCACGGCACCGGGCGAGGGCACTGCGGCGGGCGGGTATTTCAGCGTGCCGGGGACGACGACGTCGACCGTCGGCAACGGACGGGCGCCATCGTCCGCGCCGGCGCTCACCATCGAGACCTTCGAGCTCGAAGGCGAACCGCAATCCTCGGCGGCAGGCTCGCGCAGCGGTCCCGAACTGGTGGCCGATTCGGTGGCGAAGCCGGTCGGGGCCTGGCTGCCGGCGGGCGCCCATGCCCAGGCCGTCGTGCTGGCCGGCGTCGACGCCTCGGCCGGCATCTCCTCCCAGGGCGATCCCCGCCCGGTGCTGATGCGCATCGCCGGTCCCGCCTGGACGGCCGCCGAGGACGGCATGGCCCTCCAGGTCGATGTCGACGGCTGCACGGTGACGGGCGCGGCCCATGGCGACCTCTCCTCCGAGAAGGTCTATGTGCGCTTCCGGACCATGACCTGCGCCGGCCCGGAGCCCGGCACCGTGATCGAGACCCCGGTGGCGGGCTTCGTCGCCGGGTCCGGCAAGACCGGGGTGCGCGGGCCGGTGGTGAGCCGCGAGGGCGCGCTGGTCGAGAAGGCCTTCCTCGCCGGCATGGTCTCGGGCGTCGGCCAGGGCGTCTCCCAGGCCTTCCAGCCCCAGGCGGTGGCGACCGGCGCGGGCGGCGCCGCGGTCGCCAACACCGCGCTCGGCGATATCGGCCGCGCCGGCCTCGGGGCGGGCGCGTCGTCGGCCGGGCAGAAGGTGGCCGACTACATGATCCGCCGCGCCGAGCAGTACCAGCCGGTGATCCAGCTCCAGGCCGGCACGAAGGTGACGCTGGTGTTCCTCGAAGGCGCCCGCATCGACGGCCGCGCCGTCCGGACCCGCAAGACGCAATCCGACAACGGAGGAAAGTGAGATGAGCAAGGGGAAGACCTGCGCGCCGCGCATGATGGCACTGCCGGCCGCCGCGCTCTCCGCGCTGCTGCTGGCGGGCTGCTCGTCGGGCCATGTCGGCGACGACTGGCAGTGCCCGCTGGCGACGGGCGGGTCCTGCGCCAGCGTCGCCGCCGCCGATCCGGCAGTGCCGAAGACGGACGGCGCGCCAGCAAGGGAACCCGGACAGCCGCTCCGGCTGCTGCCCCGCGAACGGGACGCGGAGCGCACGGACCGGACTGCTGCGTCCCCGGCTCGGGAGCCTGCCCCGGACCCGATCCGGGGGCCGGGGCAGGCGCCGGCGGCAGACCGCGCCTGCCGGAAGGATTGCGGGTTCGATCCCTTCGGGTGGCTCGCGTGGCTGTTCGGGGTCCCCGAAGGGGAAACCGTTCCGCCGCCGGACGTCCCGGCCGTCGAAGCCGACAGCACGGACAAGAGCGGGAAAACGCTTGCGGCCCCGGCGCAGATGACGAAACCGGAGCCCGCCGCTCTTCCGGCCGTATCGGATGATGTCGATGACGACACGAACGGCGACGATCTGCGCACCGGCGAGACGGTGGCGCGCATCTGGATCGCGCCCTTCGTCGATGCAGACGGCATCTACCGCGAGGCCTCTCATGTCCGCGTCGTGCTGGAGCCGGCCGGCTGGAGGCTGAAGTGAGCCTGTCCCCCGACACGGCGGTGGGCCGCCTGCTCGAACTGTTCGAGGGCCCGGAGGCGCCGGGGCCGTGGGCGCCGCCCGCCCTGCCGGCCGCGCTGCATTCCCTGCTGCCCTGGCGCGCCTTCGACGAGTCGAGCGAGCTCTACGTCAACGCGGGCTCGGTCGGCTTCGTGCTGGAGCTGCCGCCCTTCGCCGGCATCGACGCCGAGACCCTGGGGGCGCTTGCGGGCACGCTGGCCGACGCCGCGCCCGAGCGCTGCACGATCCAGGTTCTCCACTGGGCAAGCCCGAGGTTCGGCGCCGCCTTCCGCGCCTGGGCAGAACCCCGGCTTGTCCCGGCCTCCGCCGGTTCGGAAGACGGGGCAGGCTCCCGTGTGGGAACGGAAGGCGCGCTCGCCCGCATGGGCCGGCGGCGCGCCGAGCTGCTCGCGCCCGGCGGCTGGCGACGATTGCACGAGGGCGGCCCGCCCTTCACCCTCTCCGACTACCGGGTGTTCGTCACCGCCTGCCTCGCCGGCGGACCGGGCCCGGCCGCCGAGACCGCGCTCGGCGCCTTCCGGCGGGCGCTCGAAGGCACCCTCGCCTCCGCCGGCGCCGCGGCAAGGCGGCTGGAGCCGGATGCGCTGCTGTCATTGGCAGCAGAACTCACCGCGCCCGATATCGCCGGACGTCAGGACGGCGGGGACGGCGGGAACAGCGGGAACGAGCGACCGGCCCGCCGCTGGTCGCCCAGGGATCCCCTGCACGAACAGTGCATCGCGCCCGGACGGGCGCTGACCGTGACCCCGCGCGGCCTCGCCTTCCACGATGCGGAGGGGGAGGACGTGGCGGTTCGGGTGCTCTCGGCGCTCGCCTTCCCGGAAGTCTGGCCCGGCTGGCGCGGCAATGCGCTGATCGGCGACTTCCACCGCGACTTCCTCCAGCCCGGCTGTCCGGTGCTGACCTGCCTCACCGTCACCACCGGCGACGCCGCCTCGGGCGAGCGGGCCTTCCTCAAGGCGGCACGGGCGACCCAGCAGGCCGGCACCGGCATCGCCCGCTACCTCCCCGGCCTGCCCGAGAAGGCGCGCGACTGGCAGACCGTCACCGAGCGCCTCAAGGACGGCGAACGGCTGGTCCGGGCCTGCTACATGGCCGCCGTCTATGCGCCGCTGGATGCCCTCGACGAGGCCGAGCAGGCGGTG
>JAJDVH010000087.1 GCA_022826185.1 Alphaproteobacteria bacterium | reverse complement strand
TCGCGCACCTGATTGCGCGCGCGAGACGCAGGACGCACCTCTCGCGCTTGCTCTCGCCGGGGGCTTTTTCGGCCCCCAGCCGGTCGCTTTCTGCAGAAACGCCGAAAGGCGGCCCCGGAAGCCGCCTCTCTCTACTTTCATTCTACACCATACCGCCAAATGTCAAGCCCGTCCGGGAACAAAAAATGAAAATATCCGGCTATTTTCTCGCAGCCCGTTGAATCCGGGAGGAAGCCGCAGGCGTTCCCCTCTCACGCCGGCGGCTGCAGCCGCCATTGCCGGCCCCCGGCTCAGCTTTCGGGCGGTGTCCGGGGCTTGCGCGGCTTGGCGGGCAGTTTGAGCCCCGACCGCCGGGCCCACGCATTGGCGAAGTGCCGCGCCCGTGTCTGGCGGTAATGCCGGGACCCCTCCGGCGCGATGTCCAGCATGTCCGCGATGTCCCAGTAGGATTTCCCGGCGCAGCGCAGTTCGAAGGCGCGCCGGATCGTTTCGGCCGGCCGGGTCTTTTCGCTCCGGCCCAGGCCGGCGCATTGCCTGGAGCAGTAGGCGGAGTGCCGGCTGTGCGGCCGGAACACCGTGCCGCATACGGCGCAAGGGCGCGGCTTGGGCGGGTTCTGCCGCCTCCGCCTGACGGTTTCCCCGAACCTCTCGGCCTTGCCGGCTATCTGCGCGACCCTCTGGCTGGAAACGCCCACCGTCCTGCCGACCGACTTGAGCGAGTGGCCCTGCTCCAGCATTTCCCTGGCCTGCGGCCACCAGGGGGGCAGGCGTTTCGGCCGCTCCGGAGGCCGCCACCCGTGCCTTACGATCCGCAGCGGACCGCGCATCGTCCGGCGTTCTTCCGTTGACGACACGCGGCGTCTCAGGCCGCCGGCCCGGCGCCGCCCGCGGCGAGCGCGCCGGAGACGGGCGCGGTCTCCGCCGCCCGGTCCACGAGATCCGCGTCTTCAGCCATGTCCAAGCTTTAGCGCAGCGTCGCCGAGAAGGAAAGCGCGGCGCGCGGCCGGTCGGTGTTGCTCAGTCCTGCCGACCTGTCCATCCGCGCCGGTGAGACGCCTCATCAAGCCGCCAGCCGGTCCAGTTCCGCGAGCACGGCGTCGCCCATGGCGGAGCAGGAGACGGGGTCCCGGCCCGGTTCGGCGATGTCGGCGGTGCGCACGCCGGAGGCCAGCACGGTCTCGACCGCGCCGTCCACCAGGTCGGCGTCCTCGTCCATGTCGAAGCTGTAGCGCAGCATCATGGAGAAGGAGAGCAGCTCGGCAAGCGGGTTGGCGCGGTCCTGCCCGGCGATGTCGGGCGCGCTGCCATGCACCGGCTCGTAGAGCGAGAGGCGGCGGCCCGTGGTCGGGTCCTCCGCGCCCAGCGAAGCCGAGGGCAGCATGCCGAGCGAGCCGGTCAGCATCGCCGCACAGTCTGACAGCAGGTCGCCGAACAGGTTGTCGGTGACGATGACATCGAACTGCTTCGGGTCGCGGACGAGCTGCATGGCGCAGTTGTCCGCATACATGTGCGCAAGCTCGACATCGGGAAACTCGTCGTCATGGATGCGCTGGACGTCCTCGCGCCACATCACGCCGCTCTCCATGACATTGGCCTTCTCGACCGACATCACGCGGTTGGAGCGCTTGCGGGCGAGCTCGAACCCGACCCGGGCGACGCGCTCGACCTCCGGCGTCGTATAGACCTGCGTGTTGATGCCGCGCCGGACGCCGTTGCCCAGGTCCTCGATGCCGCGCGGCTCGCCGAAATAGATGCCGCCGGTCAGCTCGCGCAGGATCATGATGTCGAGGCCGGAGACGAGCTCGCGCTTGAGCGAGGAGGCGTCGGCAAGCGCATCGAACACGATGGCCGGGCGGAGATTGGCGAACAGGTCCATCTCCTTGCGCAGGCGCAGCAGGCCGCGCTCGGGCTGGACCTCGAAGGGCAAGGTCTCCCATTTCGGCCCGCCGACGGAGCCGAACAGCACCGCGTCGGAGGCGACCGCATCGGCGAGCGTCTCGTCGGTCAGCGGCAGGCCGTGCGCGTCGATGGCCGCACCCCCCACCAGTCCTTCGGCGATGTCGAAGGAGACATGGCGGCGCCGGTCCATCCAGTCCACCACGCGGCGCACCTGCCCCACCACCTCCGGGCCGATGCCGTCGCCGGCGAGAATGAGCATCTTCTTGTTGGCGGGCATGTCCGGCCCCCTCCTCCTCGGATGCGCGGAACATAGCGCCCGCGCCGCCGCCCCGGAAGCGCCGGGCCTCATACCAGCGGTCGTTGACCGGAACCCATGGCGAAGCCACCTCCACCGTCGCCTCGGCCCCCGAGCCGGGGCCCATCCCTGACTCGCGCCACCGCCGCAGCCGGTGGAGGGCAAGCTCGACTGCTGAAACTGCCGCCAGGACCGAGGCTGGGCCCCGGATCGGGGTCCGGGGCGACGATATGGGCCGCAGTCTTCACATGAGTCCGAAGTCGATGCCGCTGGTATCAGTGCTCCTTCACGAAGGGCCGTCCTAGGGCGCGGGGCGGGATGGCGCGGCCGAAGAAGCCCGCCAGCAGCACGACCGTCATCGCATAGGGCAGCACCGAGACCAGCGCGACGGGGACCGGGCCGACCAGCGGCAGGTCCACCCCCTGGAGCCTCGGCGCCACCGTGTCCAGCAGGCCGAACAGCAGGCAGGCGAAGAGCACGGGCAGCGGTTTCCAGCGCCCGAAGATCAGCGCCGCGAGCGCGAGGAAGCCCTTGCCCGCGCTCATTTCGCGCACGAACCCAGCGCCGTGGGCGATCGAGAGGTAGGCGCCCGCCAGCCCGCAGAGCAGGCCGGCGATCAGGATGCCCCGATAGCGGAGCGCCGGGACCGAGACGCCGGCGCTGTCCACCGCCTCCGGCATCTCGCCGGCGGCGCGGAGCCTGAGCCCGAAGCGCGTGCGCCAGAGGAGCCACCAGACCAGCGGGACGGAGAGGAAGGCCGCATAGACCAGCAGGTTGTGGCCCGATACCAGCTCCGCATAGAGGGACCCCAGAACCGGGACCTCGCGCAGGGTTTCGGACAGTGGCAGGGCCATCGGGGAAAACCTCTCGCCCGGGCCAAGCGCGGGGGTATGGCCGCCATGGCGGAAGAGCGCATTCGCGATCACGACCGTCATGCCGAGCGCGAGGATGTTGACCGCGACGCCGGAGACGATCTGCTCGCCGCGATGGGTGATGCAGGCGAAGCCGTGGACGAGCGCCAGCATGACGGACGCCGCCAGCGAGGCGCCCAACCCCGCCCAGGGCGAGCCGGTGAGCGTGGCGACCGCGGCGGCGGCGAAAGCCCCGGCCAGCAGCTTGCCCTCCAGCCCGATATCGACGATGCCGGAGCGCTCGGACACCAGCCCGGCCATGGCGCAGAGGATGAGCGGCGCGGCGAGGCGGGCCGTGCCGTCCAGGACCGCCAGAATGTCGATCCAGACCTCAGGCACGGGCGGCGCTCCGCGAGAGCAGCAGCCGCGCCAGCCAGGGCGTGAACATGTAGGCGAGCGCGCCCGAGAACAGGATCACAAGGCCCTGGATCACAAGGGCCAGCTCGTGGGTGATGGTCTCGAACTCGAAATTGAGCTCCGCCCCGCCCTGGAAGAGCGCGCCGAACAGCAGGCTCGCCGCCAGTATGCCCGCCGGATGGTTGCGGCCCATCAGCGCGACCGCGATGCCGGTGAAGCCGTAGCCGGCGGAAAAGTTGAGCACCAGCTTGTGCTGGACGCCGAGTATCTCGTTCAGCGCCATGCAGCCCGCGAACGCGCCGGAAAGCGCCATCGCGACGACCACCGCGCGCCGGACGGGAATGCCCGCATAGCGCGCCGCCTCCTCGCTGTGGCCGATGGCGCGGAGCGCATAGCCGAACTTGGTGCGCCAGATCAGCGCCCAGACCGCCGCGCAGGCGAGCAGCGCGAACAGGAAGGACAGGTTGAGCGGCGAGCGGGCGGCCTCGAACCCCAGGCCGCGCGCGAGGTCGTGCATGGCCGGCAACCAGACGCCCTCGCCGAAGAGCCGCGTCTGCGGCGAACCCTGTCCCGGCCGCATGATCGGCCCCGAGAGCAGCCAGACCATCAGGCCGGAGGCGAGGAAGTTGAACATGATGGTGGTGATGACGATGTGGCTGCCCCGGTAGGCCTGCAGCCAGCCGGGCACGACGGCCCATGCGGCGCCGAACAGCGCGGCGGCGGCAATCGCGACGACCGCGACAAGGGGGCCGGGCAGCACGGTCTCGAAAGAGAGGCAGACGAAGGCGATGCCGAGGCCGCCCAGCATCGCCTGGCCCTCGGCGCCGATGTTGAAGAGCCGCGCCTGGAAGGCGAGCGCGGCGGCAAGGCCGGTGAAGATGAAGTTGGTCGCGTAGTAGAGCGTGTAGCCGAGCGCGCCGGGCGCGAAGGCCCCCTGCAGGAGGACGGCGAAGACGTGCAGCGGGTCCTCGCCGACCAGCACGACCACGACCGCCGCCGCCAGCAGCGCAAGCGCGAGATTGACAAGAGGCAGGACGCCGATATCGAGCCAGCGCGGCAGGCCCGTCACGCGCCGGCCTCCCCTGCGGCGCCGGTCATCATCAGCCCGAGCTGCCGGCGCGTCGCGCCCTCCGCCGGAACCGTGCCGGCCACCCGCCCGCCGTTTATCACCATGATCCGGTCGGCAAGCGCCAGAATCTCATCGAGCTCCGTCGAGACCAGCAGGATGGCGCAGCCCCGTTCCTTCAGCGCCATGACCTGCGCGTGGATGGTCTCGATGGTGCCGATATCGACGCCGCGCGTCGGCTGGCCGAGCAGCAGCACGGCGGGCGCGGAGTCGAACTCGCGCGCGAGCACGATCTTCTGCTGGTTGCCGCCGGAAAACCCGGCCGCCGGCAGCATCGGTTCCGGCGGTCGAATGTCGAAGCGCGCGATCAGCGGCTCCGTATGCGCAAGCATCGCCGCCCCGCTCGTCCAGGGGCCGGGTCCGGCGTTCTGCGGGCGGCCGAGCACCGCGTTCTCGCGCGCCTCGAACGGCAGCACCAACCCCCGCCGCTGGCGGTCCTCCGGCACATGCGCCAGGCCCAGCGCGCGCATTTCGGCAGGCGTCGCCGGATGGGCCGCGTCGATGCGCCGTCCGGCGAATTCGATCCGGCCCTCCTGCACGCCGGACAGGCCGGACAGAAGGTCCAGCAGCTCGGACTGGCCGTTGCCGGAAACGCCCGCGACGGCGAGGATCTCACCGGCGCGCAGCTCCAGATCGACCTCGCCGAGGCGCAGTGCGCCGCCCGGGCTGCGCCAAGTGAGCCCCGCCGCCCGCAGAACCGGGGTCCCGGCCGCGCTTCCCGACGGCCGCGCCGCCTGCCCGACCTTCCGCCCGACCATGAGTTCGGCGAGTTCCGCCGTGTTCGTCTCCGCCGTTTCGCGGTGGCCGACCATCCGGCCGCGGCGCATGACCGAGACCGTGCCGCAGACCGCCATCACCTCCCGCAGCTTGTGGGTAATCAGGACGACCGTGCCGCCCGCATCCCGTATACCGCGCAGGATGGTGAAGAGCCGGTCCGTCTCGTCCGGGGTCAGCACGCCCGTGGGTTCGTCGAGGATCAGGATTCGCGCGCCGCGGAAGAGCGCCTTCAGGATCTCGACCCGCTGGCGCAGGCCGACGGGCAGGTCGTCGACGAGGGCGTCGGGGTCCACCTCGAGGCCGTGCTGCCGGCTCAGGCTCTCCAGCCTTGCGCGGATGTCGGCTTCGCCCTGCCCGAGCAGGAAGCCGCCCTCCATGCCGAGCATGATGTTTTCCAGCACGGTGAAGGTCGGCACCAGCATGAAGTGCTGGTGGACCATGCCGACGCCCCGCGCGATGGCGTCGGCGGGGCTGCGGAGCGCCGCCGCCTTGCCGTCGATCTCCACGGCGCCGCCGTCCGGCGCATAGAGCCCGTAGATGATCGAGGCGAGGGTGGACTTGCCCGCCCCGTTCTCGCCGATAATGCCGTGGACGCTGCCCCGGCCGATATCCAGATCGACACCGTCGTTCGCGAGAACGGCGCCGAAACGCTTTGCGACGCCGCGAAGCCTGACCGCCGCGCGGTCAGGCTGCCGGGAGCCGCCGTTCCGGGCCAAGGACTGCCCTCAACCGGGGCAGTTCGAGTCGCTCATATAGTCGTGGACGGCGGTCCGGCCCGCGACGATGTCGGCCCTGGCGCTCTCGACCGCCGCCTTCAGCTCGTCCGTCAGCAGGCCGGCATTGTGCTCGTCCTGCGCCCAGCCCACGCCGTCTTCGGCGAGGCCCAGGCTGCGTATGCCGGCCGTGAACGTGCCTGCCAGCCCGTCCTTCAACGTCTCGTAGGTCGCGACATCCACGCGCTTCAGCATCGAGGTCAGCACGGAGCCGGGCGCCAGCCCGTTCTGGTTCGAATCCACGCCGATGGCGAGCTTGCCGGCATCGGCCGCGGCCTGGATCACGCCGATGCCGCTCCTGCCGGCGGCGTGATAGACGACGTCCGCGCCGCGGTCGATCTGGCCCTGCGCCAGCTCCGAGGCCTTCGTCGGGTCGTTCCACGCGGCCGGCGTCGTCCCGGTCATCGCCTGCAGCACCTCGATATCGGCGTTCGCGGCCTTCGCGCCCTGGAGGTAGCCGCAATGGAACTTGCGGATGAGGGGGATGTCCATGCCGCCGACGAAACCAACCTTGCCGGTCTTGCTGGCCATGGCCGCGGCGATGCCGACCAGGTAGCTGCCCTCATGCTCCTTGAAGACATACTGGCGCAGATTGGGCCGGTCGAGCCACGAGACGTCGATGATCGCGAACTGGCGGTCCGGGAAGTCGGCCGCGACCGCATCGAGAGCGTCCGCCTGCGAGAACCCGACTGCGATCACCATCGTGGCGCCGCGCTCGACCAGACGGCGCATCGCCTGCTCGCGCTGGGTCTCGTTGACGATCTGGAACTCCGCGACCTTGACGCCGGTTTCCTCGGAGAACTTCTTGACGCCGTTCCAGACGCCCTCGTTGAAGCTCTTGTCGAACTTGCTGCCGATGTCATAGACGACCGCTGGCTTGAACTCTTCGGCGAATGCCGTCCCGGCCGCAAGGACCCCCAGCATCGCCACGACTGAAAACAACTTGCTCCGCATACCGGCCCCCTTCGTTCGCTGCCGCCCAGAGGCCCCCAGCATAATGCCGTTACCGGCCTTCTCCCAAGGCCAGCACGACACCGCCGCTGACCGGGTCGGCCGCCTCAAGGCGGACAGGGAGGGTGTCGCCCAGGCAGAATGTGCGCCCCGTCGCGCTGCCGGAGAGCGTGTGGCGGCGGGCGTCGTGGCGGAAATACTCTCCGCCGAGCGAAGCCGTCGGCAGGATGCCGTCCGCCCCTTCGCCCGCAAGGCGCAGGAACAGGCCGAAGCGCTGCACGCCGACGATGCGGCCCTCGAAGGTCTCGCCTGTCCGGCCCTCCAGCACCGCGGCGGCGTAGCGGTCCAGCGCCCGGCGCTCCGCCGCCGCCGCGCGCCGCTCCGTCGTCGAGAGAGCTTCCGCGATATCGTGGAAGCCGGATTCGTCCTCCAGACCGCCGGCGCCGAGGCCGAGCGCGGCGATCAGCGCGCGATGCACGAGAAGGTCGGCATAGCGCCGGATCGGCGAGGTGAAATGCGCGTAGCGCGCGAGCCCGAGGCCGAAATGGCCGCGCATGTCCGGCGTGTAGACCGCCTGGGCCTGGGCGCGCAGCACCAGCTCGTGCGCCAGCGCCGCAAACGGTGTGCCCGCGAGCCGCGCCAAGAGGGCGTTGAACTGTTTCGGGCGCTGCAGTTCGCCGAAGGAAACCGGGTGCCCCAGATCGCGCAGCAGGCTTCGCATCGCCTCGATCCGCGCCGGGTCCGGCCGGTCATGGACCCGCCGCATGCAGATCTGCCCCTTGGCTTCCAGCGTTTCCGCGGCGGCAACATTCGCCGCGATCATGAACTCCTCGACGATCCGGTGGGTCGTCAGCCGCTCGCGCGCAGCCACCGCAACGGCGTTCCCGCCGGCGTCGAACACCACCCGGCGCTCGGGCAGGTCCAGCTCCAGCGCGCCCCGCCGCTGCCGTGCCCGTTCCAGCGCGCGGAAGGCCCCTTCCAGATGGGCGAGGTGCGGGGGCGTGTCCGGCCCGTCCAGCATGTCCTGAAGGGCGCGGTAGGTAAGCCGGGCGGAAGACCGCATCCAGCCGCGACGGAAGCGGTGGCCGCGCAGCGCGCCTCCCGCCCCGATGCGCAACTCTACTGCAAGGCAAGGCCGCTCTTCGCCCGGCACGAGGCTGCCGAGACCCGCGGACAGCCGCGCAGGAAGCATGGGAACGGCGCGGTCCGGCAGATAGACCGAATTGCCGCGCCGCGCCGCCTCGCGGTCGAGCGCGCTTCCCGGCCGGACGTAGCTCGCGATATCCGCGATGGCGACCGTCACGCGCCAGCCTCCCTCCTCGTCCGGTTCGGCATGGATGGCATCGTCGAAATCGCGCGCGTCCTCACCGTCCACCGTCACCAGCGCCATGCCGGTCAGGTCGGCGCGGCCGGCCGGGTCCGGCAGCCGTGCGGCCTCCGCCTCGGCCAGAACCTCGGGCGGGAACGGCTCCTCTATGCCGTGTTCCAGCAGGGTCAGTGTCGAAAGCGCGCCCGGACCGTCATGGCGGCCCAGGCGCTCGACCACCCGCACCGAACGCCGCTGTTCCGCCCGGCCGGGCAAGACCGCAGCCCGCACGATGTCGCCGGCGGCCGCTCCCGCAGCGTCCGACACGGCGAAGCCCCGGTTCCTGCCCCGGTCCACGGGGCGCAGCACCAGCGCCCCGTCATCCTCCGCAATGACGCCCAGAATGTCCCGGGGCGGCGCGGTCAGCCGGCGCATGACGCGGGCCAGATAGCCGCCCTCCCCCGCCGGCCTGAGGCGCACCAGAAGTTTCGCGCCTGTCGCGGGGAGCGGACCCGGCCCCGGTTCGTCGACGATGATCTCCGGCGCGGGCACGCCCTTGCGTCCCGCCGGGCGCGCAAGAAGTTCGCCGTCCTCCGTGCGCCCCGACACCTCGACCACGGTCACTTCCGGAGGCCCCGAAGAGACGCGCCGGCCGCGGCGGCGATCTAACGCGCCTTCGGCCTCAAGCTCGCGCAGCAGGTCGCGCAAGGCCGCCCGTTCGGCCCCCTTGAGCCGGAAGGCTCGTGCGATCTCCTTGCGGTCCACCGGCCCGCCGCGTTCGGCAATGAAGGCGAGCAGGCGGTCGCGGTCGGGGAGCATCACGCGGGCGGGGCTTTCCTCGAAGCGGCGGGCTTGCGCGTACGGCCTTTCGCGGCGGGGGCTTTCGGCTTCGCTGCAGCCTTGCGGGCAGGGGCCTTCCGGCCGGCCGCCTTCTTCTTCTGCTCCAGCAACGGCAGGGCGGCCTCCAGCGTCGCCTCATCCGGCGCTTGCCCCTTGGGCAGCGAGGCCATGGTGCGGCCGTGCTTCACATAGGGCCCGTAGCGGCCGGTGTGGACCGTGACCGGCTTCCCGTCTTCGGGATGCCCGCCCAGCTCCTTCAGCGGCCCGGCGGACCGCCCGCCCTTCTTGCCTGCAATCAGCACGACGGCGCGGTTCAACCCGATCTCCAGCACATCGTCGCCGCGCGGGATCGAGACATAGGCGCCGTCATGGCGCAGATAGGGGCCGTAGCGCCCGAGGCCGGCCGAGATCGGCTTGCCGGTTTCCGGATGCCGACCCACCTCGCGCGGCAGGGACAGAAGGCCGAGCGCCTGTTCCAGGGTAACGGCCGCCGGATCGGTGCCGCGCGGGGTGGAGACGCGCTTCGGCTTGTCCCCCTCCTCTCCGGCAAGCTGCACGTAGAAGCCGTAGGGCCCCTTGCGCACCGAGACCTCCAGTCCGTTCTCCGGGTGGTCGCCGAGAACGCGCGGCCCGTTTTCCGCCTCGCCCTCCGCGGCCGTCAGCGGCCGGACATGGCGGCATTCCGGGTAGCGCGAGCAGCCGAAAAAGGCGCCGTGGCGGCCGAGCCGCAATCCGAGCCTGCCTTCGCCGCAGGCCGGGCAAAGGCGCGGGTCCTTGCCGTTTTCGGTCGGCGGGAAGAAATGCGCGTCGAGCTCGCGGTCCAGGGCGTCGATGACATTGGTGATGCGCAGGCCCTGCGTTTCCTCGACCTTGGCCGCGAACCCGTCCCAGAACTCCTGCAGCAGCGCGCGCCAGTCGATGCGGCCGTTCGAGACCGCGTCGAGCTTCTCCTCCAGGTCGGCGGTGAACTCGTATTCCACATAGCGCTCGAAGAAGTTCTGCAGGAACGCCGTGACGATGCGCCCCCGGTCCTCCGGAACGAACCGCTTGCTCTCCAGCCGGACATAGTCGCGGTCCTGCAGGACCTGGATGATCGAGGCGTAGGTGGAGGGGCGGCCGATGCCGAGCTCCTCCAGCCGCTTGACCAGGCTCGCCTCGGTGTAGCGCGGCGGCGGCTGGGTGAAATGCTGCTCGGCCACCACCGCCTTGCGCTGCGCCGTCTCGCCCTCGGCGACGGGCGGCAGGGCCTGCCCGTCCTCGTCATCGTCCGGCCGGTCGTCCTGACCTTCGCGGTAGAGCTTCAGGAACCCGTCGAAGCGGATGACCGAGCCGGTCGCCCGCAATACGGCCCGGCCGTCGGTCGCCGCCACATCGACGGCGGCGCGGTCGAAGACGGCGGCGGCCATCTGGCTGGCGACGGCGCGCTTCCAGACCAGCTCGTAGAGCCGGAACAGGTCCGGGGCGAGCCGGCTGCGGACATCCTGCGGGCGGCGCCCCATGTCCGTCGGCCGGATCGCCTCATGCGCTTCCTGGGCATTGCGCGCCGAAGAGCGGTAGCGCCGGGGCTTGGCCGGCAGGTAGGCCTCGCCGAACTCGCGGTCGATCAGCCGCCGCGCGCCCGCAAGCGCCTCTGCGCTGAGCGCCACGCTGTCCGTGCGCATATAGGTGATGAGGCCCACGCTCTCGCCGTCGAGGTCCACGCCCTCATAGAGCTGCTGGGCCAGGCGCATGGTGCGCGCGGCGCCATATCCGAGCCGCCGCGACGCTTCCTGCTGGAGCGTCGATGTGGTGAAGGGCGGCGCCGGGTTGCGGCGCGCCTGTTTCTTTTCGACGCCGGCGATCCGGTAGGCGGCGTCTTCGAGCCGCGCCTTGACGGCGAACGCCTCGGCCTCGTCCGGAATCGCATATCTCGCGAGCTTGTTGCCGTCGAGATGGGTGAGCCGGGCGCGGAAGGCCGCTCCGGCGGCCGTCTCGAAATCGGCATCCAGAGTCCAGTATTCGCGCGCCCGGAACGCCTCGATCTCCGCCTCGCGGTCGCAGACCAGGCGCAGCGCCACCGATTGCACCCGCCCCGCCGAACGCGCGCCCGGCAGCTTGCGCCAGAGCACCGGCGAGAGCGTGAATCCCACCAGGTAATCGAGCGCGCGGCGGGCCAGATAGGCGTCCACCAGCTCCTGATTGATGCCGCGGGGGTTCGCCACCGCATCGAGGACCGCGTTTCGCGTCACCTCATGGAAAACGACCCGCCCGACCTCGACTCCGTTCAGCGCCTTGCGGCTCTCCAGGGCCTCGCGGACATGCCAGGAGATCGCTTCTCCCTCGCGGTCCGGGTCGGTGGCGAGATAGAGGCGCGAGGCGCCCTTCACCGCCTTTGCGATCTCGCCCACATGCTTCCTGCCGCGCTCGTCCATCTGCCACGACATGGCGAAACCCTTGTCGGGCAGGACCGAGCCGTCCTTCGGCGGAAGGTCGCGGACATGACCAAAGCTCGCCAACACCCGGAAATCCCTTCCGAGATACTTGTTGATCGTCTTTGCCTTGGCCGGCGATTCGACAACAACGACAGTTTCGGCAGTCATCGCGATATCAGTGAAACCCTTTGACCAGGATGCCGTTCGACACGGCCTGCCAGCTCAAGATCGAGCAGCATTGCGGCCACGGCGCCGCTCGACAAGTGGCACCGGCGCGCCAGTTCGTCAACCGTGACCGGGACGGGGCCGAGCGCGGAGAGCAGGCTGTCCTCGGCCTCGCGCCCGTTCCCGGCGGGCGGCGCAGCGGAGGCCGGCGGCGGCGATTTGGCGCGGACCGGCCGCGTCGGCGCGGGGCGGATGGAAGGCGGCGGCGCGATGCTGCCGGCAAGCGCTTCGGCAATGTCGTCGGCGCCGGTGACGAGCGTTGCGCCGTTGCGGATCAGCTCGTGCGCGCCGGCATTGCGCGGGTCCAGCGGCGAGCCCGGCACGGCGAACACCTGCCGGCCTTCCTCGGCGGCGAGCCGCGCCGTTATCAGGGAACCCGAGCGGGCCGCCGCCTCGATCACCACGACGCCCGCGGCCAGCCCTGCAACGATACGGTTGCGGCGGGGAAAGTCCTGCGCCCGCGCCTGGAAGCCCGGCGGGTTTTCCGCGAGCACGAGGCCGTCCGCGGCCATGGCGTCGAACAGGGCGCGGTTCTGCGGCGGATAGGGCCGGTCGATGCCGCCGGCCAGCACGGCAATGGTGCCGCTGGCGAGCGCGCCCCTGTGCGCGGCCGTATCGATCCCCCGCGCGAGCCCGGAAACGACCGTAAAGCCGGCTTCGCCCAACGCCCGGGCCAGCCGTTCCGCAATGCGCTGGCCGGCGGCGGAGGCATTGCGCGCGCCCACCATGGCGACGACCGGCGCGGCAGCCAGCGAAAGGTCGCCCAGAGCCGCAAGGAAGGGCGGCGGGTCGGCAATGCGCGAGAGCGCGACCGGATAGGCCTCGTCGCCGAACCAGACCGGCGTTGCGCCGAGGCGGGCCAGCGACTCCAGTTCCTCCTCTGCTTCCCGCACGGGCGGCGGGCGGAAGCCGAAACCCGGCAGCGCCTCCAGCGCGGCTTCCGCGGAGCCGAGCCGTTCGATCAGTTCGAAATAACGGATCGGCCCGATGCCGGGCGTCCGCGCAAGGCGCAATCTTGCCGTCATCGCAGCCGGATCCGGCTTTCCTCGCCTTTCAGCAGCCGGCGGATATTGGCGGCATGGCGGGCGATCACGGCTATCGCAATCAGGCCGGTCACCTCCGCTTCGGCCACCCCGACAAGCGCCCAGGCCCAGGCCGGCGCGGAGCCGATGGCAAGGATCGCAGCCAGCGACGAATAGCGGAAAAGCGCGGCCGTTCCGAGCCAGACGGCCGCCGCCGCAATCCCGACCGGCCATGCGAAGACGAACAGCACGCCGAAAGCGGTCGCCACGCCCCTGCCGCCCCGAAAGCGCAGCCAGACCGGCGCAATATGGCCGACGACCACGCCGAGCGCGGCGAACACGGCCATGCTCGGGCCGAACCAGTGGTCCGCAATCGCCACTGCCGCAGCGCCCTTGCCGGCGTCGAGCAGCAGGGTGAGCGCCGCCAGGCCCTTGCGGCCCGTGCGCAGCACGTTGGTCGCGCCGATATTGCCGGAGCCGACCTGCCGAAGGTCTCCCGCCCCGGCCAGGCGGGTCAGAAGCACGCCGAAGGGAATGCTGCCCAGCAGGTAGGCCGCCAGGAACGCCGCATAGAGCGGCCAGGTGAAGGAGATGTCGCCGAGCGGGTCCGGCATGTCAGGCCTCCAGCACGATGCGCGCGAGCCGTTCCGCGTCTTCCGGCCCGGCCATCAGCGTGGGCGCGACGACAGCGCGCACGCCTTCCGCCTCGACCGCCGCCGCCTCATGCGCGTCCGCCTCGTCGATGACCAGCGCGCGGATCAGGCCGCGATAGTGCCGGGCGACGGCGAGCGAGGAGGGTTCAAGCCCTAGTTCTACCATCATCTTTGCCGCCGGCCCCTTCACGGCCTTGCCTCCGATAATGGGCGAAACGCAGACGGCATCGCGCACCGCGTCCCGGTAGCCGGCAACGGCGAGGATCGGGTCGATGCTGATATAGGGGTTGGACGGGCAGATGACGACGCGGTCGGCCTCGCGCAGGGCTTCCAGAGCGCCGGGAGCCGGGCGGGCGGTTTCCGCGCCCTCGAAGGTGAAGCCGGTGACGCGGGGCGCGGTGCGCTCGCGCACGAAGTAATGCTGGAAGGCGAGCCGCCCCGACTCGGTCTCGACGAGGGTCCGCAACCGCTGGTCGGTCGCCGGAATCACGCGCGCCGCCACGTCGAGTTGCCGGAGGATGCCCGCCGTCACCGTCGAGAGCGGCTCCCCGCGGGCGAGGCGCTCGCTGCGGAGCACATGCATGGCAAGGTCGGCGTCGCCGAGATTGAACCAGGTTTCGCCGCCGAGCTCTCCCACCGCCGACATGAAGGACCAGCTTTCGCCCGCCCGGCCCCAGCCGCGTTCCCGGTCCGCGAGGCCCGCCAGCGCATAGACCAGCGAGTCGATGTCCGGGCATATCGAGAGGCCGAGATGCTCGAAATCGTCGCCGGTATTGGCGATCACCGTGAGGTCCGCGCCGGCGCGCATCAGCCCCTCCGCCAGTTTTGCGCCGCCGACGCCGCCGGAGAGCGCAGCCACCTTCACCGGAACAGGTCCGTCGCCCGGTCGCGCAGCAGCGGGCCCACACCGCCATCGTCGTCGGGCAGGTCGAGCCCGCGCACCAGCACAACCGGCGTCGCCTCGTCGGCCTGTCCCTGCAGGATCGAGGCGGCGGCGGCGATCTCGTCCGCCTGGCCGACAATGGTGACTTCCAGCGGCTGGCCGAACAGGTCCGGTTCGCCGCGGCGGTCGTCGATTGCGGGCAGGCCGGCGACACCGATGGCGACGCCGCAGGTGCCGACCCGCCACGCCCGGCCGAAACTGTCGGAGACGATGACGCCCGGCGCCGCGCCCCAACGCTCCGCCAGCGCAGCCCGCAAGGCCCTCGCGGAAGCATCGGGGTCTTTCGGAAGCAGCAGCAGGCGGCCCGCCTCGATGTTGGAATGGTCTATCCCCGCATTCGCCATCACATGGCCGAGCCTGTGCTCGACGACCGCCACGCCCGGCCGGTGGCGCACGATCTCCGCCGTTTCTCCCAGCAGGATTTCGACATGGGCCGGGTCCTTGTGCGTCAGCGCGGCGAGCCGTTTCGCGGCGGGCGAAGGGGTCGTCTCCGCCGGAAAGGCGTAGCGCCCCTCGGCCTTGGAAACGATCTTCTGCGCGACCACGAGAATGTCGCCCGCCTCGAGCCCGGTTCCGGCCCGTTCCAGCCCGTCCGAAATCAGCCCGGCCAGATCGTCCCCCGGCTCGACCATCGGCAGGCCGGGCAGCGCAATCAGCTCCAGCCGCCGGGTCACGCGCCGTCCTGGCCGGCCGCCGGCGTCCCGGTAATCCTGAGGCCCGCGCCGTCTATGCCGTAGCGGCGGTTGATCTGGATGATGACCGAGGTGAGCGCCTCGGCGGCGGCGGAGTTCGCCAGCGGTCCGGCATGCCAGCCGCGCAGGCCGAGGTCTTCCGCCAGCCCGATCACGGTCTCGCGCGCCGCCAGCTTGTCGCCGGCCACCAGCACGTCGCAGTCGATCTCGTGTTCGGCTTGCAGATGCGCGGCCGCTACATTCTGGAAGGCCGAGACGACCGTGGCGCGCTCGCCCAGCCAGGCCTGCGCCTCGACCGCCGCCGACCCGGCCTCGGGAAGCTGCACCGTGCCGACCCTGGGCGGCATCAGCGGCACCGTCGCATCCACCAGAATCTTGCCCTCAAGGCCGTCCGCAATGCTCTCGATCGTGCTCTTGTGGTGGGCGTAGGGCACGGTCAGCACCACGATATCGGCAGCGGCGGCGGCTTCCGGGTTGACGAGGCCGACCGCGCCGTGGCCCGCCTCCGCCGCGGCGGCGTCGGCCCGCTCCTGCGTGCGCGAGCCGATCACGATCTTGTGGCCGGCATCCGCCCAGCGCCGCGCGAAGCCCGTGCCGAGCGCGCCCGTGCCGCCGATGATCGCGATGGTCCGTCCCATGAGCCGCCGCCCTCCCCCTCTCGCTGCGCCCGCAGGGTTTACCCCAAGCCGGACGCCAAGCCAAAGCATCCTTGCCTTGCGGCGCCGTTCATTATAGTCATGTCGAATGACCAGTATCTATATAGGGAGGACATTATGACCGAAGAAGTGGGCGTGGCGGCTTTCAAGGCGCATTGCCTTCGGCTCATCGACCGGGTGAGCAGGGACCGCCAGCCCGTGACGATCACGAAGCGGGGCAAACCCGTTGCGGTACTGTCGGCGGCGCCGGGAAGGACGCCATCCCCGTTCGGCGCGATGGAGGGCAGCGTGCTGGGCTATGACGAGCCTTTCGAGCCGGCTGCCGACCCCTCCGACTGGAACGCCATGCGGTGATCCTGCTGGATACGCATGCCTTTGTCTGGACGGTGGACGGCGACCGCCGGCTCGGCCCCGGCGCCCGCGCCGCCATCGAGGAGGCGGCAGCGTCCGACGGTATCCTGGTCTCGGCGATTACGCCGTGGGAAATCGCCCTGCTGGTCGCGAAGGGGCGGCTGCGGCTCGGCCGCGAGGTCGGCGCCTGGCTCGACGCCGCGCTTGCTCTGCCCGGCATTGTGCTCGCCCCGATCGAGCCGGCAATTGCCGTGGACAGCACCAGACTGCCGGGCGACTTCCACGCCGACCCCGCCGACCGGCTGATCGTCGCCACCTCGCGGTATCGCGGCGTTCCGCTGCTCACTGCTGACCGCGCAATCCTGACCTACGCGACGAGCGGCCATCTCCACGCACTGGACGCGGCCGCATAGCGTTTGCGGCCAGCCGCGCCTCCGTCCTATCCTTGCCGCCCATGACCGCGCCCCGCCCCATCGCCAGCCCTTGCGTGAAGGTCTGCCGCATCTCGCCGGAGACGCAGTTTTGCGAGGGGTGCGGACGCCGGCTCAGGGAGATCGCAGGCTGGGCCCGGATGACCGCGGAGGAGCGCGCCGCCATCATGGCGGACCTGCCGCGCCGGCTTGCCGGAGGCGCAGCCGCGCCGGCCTGAGCCGCCGGATTCGCGGGCGGGCCGGCCTTTGCCGGCCTACTCGTCGAAAGCGGCCGACAGCCGGCTGCGTAACTCTCCGGCCCCCGGCGCGTCCAGATCCTGCGCCCGGAGCGCCCAGCGCCACGCCCCGGCCGGATCGTAGACCTCGTCCGGCCCGTTGATGTGCAGCAGGGCGAGATTGAAGGCCGCCAGCCCGATGCCCGCCTCGGCGGCCAGCGCGTAGAGCTCCGCGGCGCGGGGGGCATCTTCGGCCTCGATCAACCTTGCGAGGTTGAAGCGCGCCTTGGCATGGCCCTGCGCGGCGGCAGCTTCGTACCAGCCTTGCGCCTCGGCCGGGTCGCGCGGCAGACGGGGGTCGGAGTCGAACAGGAGCCCCAGCCGGAACTGCGCCCGCGCCTCGCCCTGCGCCGCCGCCTTGCGATACCAGGTCACCGCTTCCGGCAGGCTGTTCGCCCCGCGCAGGCCCCGGTCGTGGATATAGCCCAGATAAAACTGCGCCTCGGGATCGCCCGCTTCCGCCGCGCGGCCGTACCAGCGCATGGCGTCGCCATAGGTGACGACAGGCGGCGGCAGGTCGGCCGCGCGGACCGGGACGGGCGCGAGGCACAGCAGGGCCAGGAGCCCGCACAAGGCGAGGCGCGCGCCGTTCCTTCCTGTCCCGGCTGCTATTCGCATGGTTGGGGGTTCTCGCAACGCTCCCGCCCATCCCGTGAAACAAAGCGGCGGGTATCCGCGTCCTCGCAGACCGGTACAAGCGTTCCGGCGCCCGAATGCGTCCCTGAGACGCATAATTGTCACAATTCGCGGAAAACGGCTAGAGGGCCGATTGCGGGCTGCCAACCCTTCCCCCCGCGAGCCGCCGGCCTTGCAAGCGGCAAACGGGAGATTCAGTATCCGGCTTCGGGAGGGGGCCTTGTCATGTATGCACTCAAGGACTTCGGCAGCTTCCATGTCGGCGGCCGGATCGTGACCGTCTCGGGGCAGGAGAAGCGTACCGTTGCGTTTACGCCGAGCCTGGTGCTGGAATACGACCCGAATGGCGAGTTCCTCGTCGAGCAGGTCTATGTCCAGTATTTCATCCCGGCCGAACGGAAATTCCCGCACCCGCTCGTCCTGCTTCACGGCGGCGGCCTGACCGGCGCCTGCTGGGAGACCACGCCGGACGGCCGCCCCGGCTGGCTGCACGACTTCCTCCGCCAGGGCTTCGCCGTCTATGTCATCGACAATGTCGAGCGCGGGCGTTCCGGCTTCTGCGCGCTGGAGGGCGTATGGGACGGCGAGCCCGTCATGCGCACGGCGGCCGAAGCATGGGACCTGTTCCGGTTCGGGCGGCCCGGGGATTTCGCCGCGGGCAAGCCGTTCGAGGGCCAGCGCTTCCCCCTCGATGCGATGGAGAGCTTCCAGCGCCAGTTCGTGCCGCGCTGGACCTCGACTTCGGAAGCCCAGATCCGGGGCGTCGGCGCGGCGCTCAGGCGCATCGGCCCCTCGGTGCTCATCTGCCACAGCCAGGGCGGCTATCTCGGCAGCCATGCCGCGATCGAAAATCCCGATTGCATTCGCGGCGTCGTCTGCTGCGAGGGCTCGACCCTGCCCGCGGACGAGCAGGTAACGCCGGCGGCGGTCGCCGGCGGGCCGTGGCTGCTGCTGCTCGGCGATTTCATCGACTTCTCGCCGCGATGGACCGCCACGCGGGAGGCGACCACCGCCTTCGGCGACCGGGTGAATGCCGTCGGCGGGCGGGCGGAACTGGTCGAACTGCCCGATGCCGGATTCCCCGGCGCAACCCACATGTTCATGATGGACGAGCACTCTGCCCAAATCTCCGAATGGCTCGGCGCCTGGATCCGGAAGAATTGCTAACCGGCAACTCCCAACAGGCCGGCATGGACGCCGAGGGCTTTGAGGCCGGAGCCTGTCAGCACCAGGACGAGGTCCTCCTCCGGGATCTGCGGTAGCGCGGCAACGACCACGGCCGAGGTCGGCTCGAGGAACCAGCCGGAGCGGGCGAGCCGGCGCATAGCCCCCAGAATCGCCTCCTCGCCCACGACGGGCACCGAGCCGCCGGTGGCGCGCACGGCGTCCACCACCATCTGCCCCCGGATCGGCTGCGCTGTGGCTATGCCGTCGGCGACGGTCGGCCCCTGCGGCAGGGTCCGGCCGTCAAAAAGGGTGCGAATCGGGGAATTGTTGGCCGCCTGAACCGCATGGAGGCGGGGCAGCGCTTCGATCTCGCCCGCCTCCTGCAGTTCCCGGAAGCCCAGATGGAGGCCGAGTATGTTGGCGCCGTTGCCGCATGGCGCCGCGACGGCCGCCGGGGCGCGAAAGCCCAGCTGCTCCCACAGCTCGAAGGCGAGCGTCTTCGTGCCTTCGAGGAAGAAGGGCTGGCGGTTGTGGCTCGCATAGAACGACCCCTCTGCAGCCGCGAGCGCCGCCTGCTCCACGGCGTCGCGGTCTCCGGCCACCTCCTGCAGCTCTGCCCCGGCGGCGGCGATCTGGACGCGCTTCGCCGCCGGCGCGCTCTCCGGCACCATGATGCGGGCGCGGATGCCGGCGGCGGTGGCATAGGCGGCGATGGAGGCGCCCGCATTGCCGGAACTGTCTTCCAGCAGCGCCTCGACGCCGGCCTGCTTCAGATGCGACATCATGACGGTGGTGCCGCGGTCCTTGAAGGAGCCGGTCGGCATCAGGTGCTCGCATTTGAAGAGCAGCCGCCGGCCCTCCCACTCCGTCTCGACCAGAGGCGTGAAGCCTTCGCCAAGGCTCACCCGGCGCGCGCTCTCGACACGGATAGCGGCGCTGTACCGCCAGAGAGACGGTTCCGACCGTTCGATCTCGTCCCGCGTGAGGCCCCGCCCCGGCGTCAGGCCCAGCAGGCCGCCATCGTCCGGCGCGCGCCAGAGCGCCCGGTCCGCCGGCCAATTCGCGCCGCTGCGCGGATTGATGTAGGAAGCCGCCGCCATCCCGAGCCCTCCGTCCTGCCGCCGCCATCGTGAACGATCTGCGCAATATCGCCATCATTGCCCATGTGGACCACGGCAAGACGACGCTGGTGGACGGGCTGCTGCGCCAGAGCGGGGCCTTCCGCAGCAACCAGCGGGTCGCCGAGCGCGCGCTCGATTCCAACGCCCTGGAGCGCGAGCGCGGTATCACCATCCTCGCCAAATGCACCTCGGTGGAGTGGAGCGGCGTGCGGATCAACATCGTGGACACGCCCGGCCATGCCGATTTCGGCGGCGAGGTGGAGCGCGTGCTCGGCATGGTGGACGGCTGCCTGCTGCTGGTCGACGCCTCCGAGGGGCCTATGCCGCAGACCAAGTTCGTGCTGGCCAAGGCGCTTGCCGCCGGCCTTGCGCCCATCGTCGTGGTCAACAAGGTGGACAAGCCGGACGCGCGCCCCTTCGAGGTGCAGGACGAGACCTTCGACCTGTTCGCCGCCCTCGACGCCAACGAACGCCAGTTGGACTTCCCCACCCTGTTCGCCTCCGCCAAGGAGGGATGGGCGGCGGCCGCGCCGGAAGGACCGCGCGACGGGCTCGGCCCCCTGTTCGAGACGGTGCTGGACCGCGTGCCGGTTCCGCAGGTCAGCCCCGGCAAACCTTTTGCCATGGCGGCGGCCATTCTGGAGTCGGACCCCTATCTCGGCCGGGTTCTCACCGGGCGGATCGAGAGCGGCGAAATCGGCGCCAACCGGGAGGTCCACGCGCTCCGGCCCGATGAAGGCGTCGTCGAGCGCGCCCGGACGACGCGCCTGCTCGCCTTCCGGGGCCTGAACCGCGTGCCGGTCGAGCGCGCCGCCGCGGGCGACATCGTGGCGGTGGCGGGCCTCCAGACGGCGACGGTCGCCGACACGCTGGCCGCGCCGGAGGTCCTGCGCCCGCTGCCGGCCCGGCCCGTCGATCCGCCGACGCTGGCGCTCACCCTCTCCATCAACGACTCGCCCCTTGCCGGACAGGACGGCGACAAGCTGACCTCGCGGGAAATCCGCGCGCGGCTGATGCGAGAGGCCGAAGGCAATGTCGCCATCCGCGTGACCGAGAGCGCGGAGAAGGACGCCTGCGAGGTTGCCGGGCGGGGCGAGCTGCAGATGGCCGTGCTGATCGAGACCATGCGCCGCGAGGGATACGAGCTCTCCGTCTCGCGCCCGCGCGTCCTGTTCGGGACCGATCCGGAAACGGGCCGGCGGCTCGAACCCATAGAGGAAGTGACCGTGGACGTGGACACCGGCCATGCCGGCGCGGTGGTCGAGAAGATGGGCGTGCGCAAGGCGGAGATGACCGACATGCGCCCGACCGGCGCCGGCCGGCAGCGGCTGGTGTTCCTGGCGCCCTCGCGCGGCCTCATCGGCTATCACGGCGAGTTCCTGGCCGACACGCGCGGCACGGGCGTGCTGCACCGCCTGTTTCACGGCTATGCGCCGCACAAGGGGCGGATGGCGGGCCGGCGGCGCGGCGTCATGGTCTCGCTGGAGCGGGGCAAGGCGGCGGCCTACGCGCTCTGGAACCTGGAGGAGCGCGGGCGGCTGTTCGTCGGGCCGGGCGACGCCGTCTATGGCGGCATGGTGATCGGCGAATGCGCGCGCGGGCAGGACATAGAGGTCAATCCGCTGAAGTCGAAACAGCTCACCAATTTCCGCGCCGCCGGCAAGGACGACGCGATATTGTTGTCGCCGCCGCAGGACATGGCGCTGGAGCGCGCCATCGCCTGGATCGCCGACGACGAGCTGGTGGAGGTGACGCCGAACGCCGTGCGCCTGCGCAAGCGTTACCTCGACATGCACGAACGCAGGCGGCAAGCTAAACGCATGGCGGCGGAATAGCGGGAGTAGAGGCGATGGCGCTCGCATGGTCCCACATGGTGCTCTATGTCGAGGATGTGGAGCGGATGCTCGCGTTCTACACCGATGTGCTGGGTTTCGAGGTCACCGACCGCGGGCCGCTCGGCAGGGACGACAGGGAGATCGTCTTCCTGAGCCAGGACCCGGAGGAGCACCATCAGGTCGCCTTCATAAACGGCAGGAAGGAAGCCGGCCCCTCCAACAGCGTCAACCATGCGGCCTTCCGCATCGAGGGCCTTGCGGCGCTGCGCGGCATGGCGGCGGCGCTCGACGCCGAAGGCGTCTCCTGCAACCCCCGCAGCCACGGCAATACCTGGTCGATCTATTTCGAGGATCCCGAGCGCAACGGCATCGAGATCTTCTGCGACACGCCCTGGAAGGTGGCCCAGCCGCAGGCGGTCGCCTGGGACCCGGCGCTCAGCGACGAAGACCTCGCCCGCTGGACCGAAGAGCGCTTCCGCGACGAACCGGGCTTCGCGCCCGCCGACGCCTGAGCGGGCGGCGCGCGCCGTGACCGAAATCACCGTCGCCGAGGCTTATCTGGCGCTGCTGAAGGCGCGCGGCGTCGATGTGCTGTTCGCCAATCCGGGCACCGACTTCGCGCCCATCGTCGAGGCCTATGCGCGGGCCGGGGAGACGGGGCTGGACTTCCCCGCGCCCCACACCATCGTGCATGAGACCGTGGCGGTCGGCATGGCGGACGGCTACTGGCAGGCGTCGGGCCGGATGGCCGCCGTCATGGCGCATGTGAATGTTGGCACCGCCAACGCGCTGATGGGCCTCATCAACGCCCGGCGCGACAATGTGCCGATCTTCATGGCCGCCGGGCGCACGCCCGTCACCGAAAAGGGCCGCAAGGGCGCGCGCGACCGCGGCATCCACTGGGGCCAGGACATGTACGACCAGGCGGGGATGCTGCGCGAGGCGGTGAAGTGGGACTACGAGCTGCGCCTCCCCGACCAGCTGGAGGCCGTGGTGGAGCGCGCGCTCGCCGTCGCCGCCACGCCGCCCCGGGGGCCGGTCTATTTCACCATGCCGCGCGAGATCATGGCGGAGCCGCTGCCGGGCTTCCGCCTCTCGCCGGAGCCGCGCCAGAAGCCGGTGCCTCCGGGCCTGCCGGACCCGGCGGCGATAGCCGAAGGGGCGGCCGTGCTGTCGGCGGCGGAGCGGCCGCTGATCGTCGCCAACCGGGGCGCCGGCTGGCAGGTGCTGGCGGATTTCGCCGAACGGTTCGCGATGCCGGTGGTGGAGTTCTGGGCGAGCCGCGCCTCGCTGCCGGGCGACCACCCCATGCATGGCGGCTTCGACCCCGGCCCGTGGCTCGCGGACGCCGACGCCGTGCTGGTGCTGGACGCGATGGTGCCCTGGATGCCTGCCGAGCAGGATATTCCGCCCGGCTGCAAGGTGGTGCAGGCGGGCGCCGATCCGTTGTTCTCCGACGTGCCGATGCGCGGCTTCCCCGCCGATGTCGCCATTGCCGGGGACCCGGCCGTGGTGCTGGAGGCGCTGGCCGGGGAAATGGGGCCGCCCCCGAAAGGACGGTACAACGCCGTCGCCCGCCGCTGCCGCGAAGGGCGGGAGGCGCGCATCGCCGCCGCGGAAGCCGGCGGCGCGTCCGAGCCGATGTCGCCGGGCTGGGTCGCCCGCTGCCTCGACCGGGCGCTGCCGGACGACGCGATGATCTTCAACGAGCTGGGCGCGCCGCTGGCGGCGCTCACCGTGCGCGATCCGCTGGGCTATTTCGGCGGCTCGCTGGCGGGCGGCCTCGGCTGGGGGCTGCCGGCGGCGATGGGCGCGAAGCTGGCCCGGCCGGAGCGCATGGCGGTCGCCTGCGTCGGCGACGGCTCCTACATGTTCGCCAACCCCGTCGCCTGCCACCAGGCCGGCACCTCGCTCGGTCTGCCGGTGCTGACGCTCGTCTTCAACAACGGCATCTACAACGCCGTCCGGCGCGCGGCGCTCTCGGTCTATCCGGACGGCCATGCGAGCCGCGCCAATGTCATGCCGCTGACCTCGCTGGAGCCTGCGCCGCGCTACGATCTCGTCATGCAGGCGAGCGGCGGGCACGGGGAGCGCGTGGAGGACCCGGAGGCGCTGCCCGGCGCGCTCTCCCGCGCCATCGAGACCGTCACCGGGGAAGGCCGGCAGGCGCTGCTGGATATCGCCGTCGGCGTGCCCTGACCGCCCTTGGCGGCCGGCGCCGCACCGGCGCGTTGCAGGCATATGGGCGGCTGCCTATGATGCGCGGCTTCTTCCCACCGGCCCGGCCTGCCCATGCTGACCTCGCTCCGAAAAGGCGCCGCCTCCTGGCTCGCCAAAATCCTCTTCGCCCTGCTGATCCTGAGCTTCGCGGCCTGGGGCGTCGGGGACTATCTGTCACCGGAGGTGGAGGACGCGGTGGCGACGGTCGGCGAATCCGAGATCGGCGCCGAGGAATTCAGGCGCGAATATTCCCGCCAGTTCAATGACTGGCGCCGGCGCTTCGGCGGCAATGTCTCGCCGGAACTGGCCGTGCAGCTGGGTTTGCCGGAGCAGGTGCTGCAGGCGGCGGTCCGGCGCCGGCTGGTCGAGCTCGAGGCCGGCCGGCTCGGCCTTGCGGTCGGGGACGGGCAGGTGCGCCGCGCCATCGAGGAAGACCCGAATTTCGGCGGACGCCTCGGCGGGTTCGACCGCGCGCTGTTCGAGCGCGTCCTGCTGACCAACGGGCTGAGCGAGGGCGAGTTCGTCGCCATGCTCCGCCGCGACATAACGAGACGCCAGGTCGACCGGTCCGTCGGCCGCCCCGTACAGGCGTCCCGGAGCATGGCCGAGGCCGTTTTCCGCTACCGCAACGAGACCCGCAAGGCGGTGCTGATCCGCGTCCCGGAGGACACGGCGCTTCCCGACGGGCCCGGCGATGCGGAATTGCGCGCCTGGCATGAAGAAAACCGGGACGCCTTCATGGCGCCCGCATACCGGGCCGTGACGGCGATCGTGCTCGATCCCGACCGGTGGCTGGACCGGGTCGAGGCCGACCCGGCCGCCGTGCGGGACGCCTACGAGGCGCGCATCGCCGACTTCACCGTGCCGGCGACGCGGCGCGTCCGCCAGGTGCTGTTCGACGACGGTGCGAGCGCGCAGGATTTCATGGGGCAGCTCGCAACCGGCGCCGAACTGGAAACGGCTGCCGGGGCCGCCGGCAAGACGGTCAGCGACCTCGGCCCGGTTTCGCGCAGCCAGTTGCCGCAGGCCGCGCTCGCCGATGCGGTGTTCTCCCTGGCGGGAGACGGCGTGACCGGCCCGGTGGAGACGCCGCTCGGCTGGCATGTGCTCGCCGTCGACCAGTCCAGCGAGGAAAGGGTGATCCCGTTCGAGGACGTGCGCGAGGGGCTGCACAGGGAGGTTGCGCGCGAGATCGCGATAGAGCGGCTGGCGGACCTTGCCAACGACCTGGACGACCATCTGGGCGGCGGCGCGACATTCGAGGATGCGGCGCGCGCGCTCGACCTGCCCCTGTTGACGATCGAAGCGGTGGACGCTTCCGGGCGGGACCGCGCCGGCGAGCAGCCGGAAGGCCTGCCGGCGGAGCCGAATTTCCTGCGGACGGCCTTCTCGACGCCCGCGGGCGAGGACAGCCTTCTCGGCGAGCTCGGGGACGGGGGCTATTTCGTGCTCCGGGTGGAAGGCGAGACACCGCCTGCCGTGCGCCCGTTCGAGGAAGCGAAGCCGCTGGTGCTGGAAGCCTGGCGCGCCGAGCGGCTCGACGAAGCGGCGAAGGCGCGGGCGGATGCGCTGGCGGCCCGGCTGCGGGAGGGCCGGACGCCCGCATCCGTCGCCGGCGGGCTCGCGGTGGAGCAGACGGGATCCTTCGCCCGCACGGACAGCGATCCGGAGATCGGCCTGTCCGGGGCGGTTGTCGAGGCGGTGTTCGCGGCCGACCGCTCCGAGACCGTGGTGGCGCGGGCCGCCGACGGCTATACGGTCGCGGTCGTCGAGGGGATCGAGCCCCCGCCCTACTCCGAGCAGGAGATCGAGGCGATCAGGGAGCAGCTTTCGGCCGAAATGGCGGCGGATGTCCGGCAGCAATTCCACGCTGCGCTTCAGGACAGGTTCGGGGTCGCGATCAACAGCGACCTGCTCGCCCAGTTCAACTGACCGGAAGACCGGATACCGCCAGCAATGATCGAGCCCGGCGACTTTCCCGCCTTCCAGGCCCGCTACGAGTCCGGCCGGCCGCAACTCGTCTGGACCACCCTGGTGGCGGACCTGGAAACCCCCGTGTCGGCGATGATCAAGCTGTCCGCGGGGCGGTCCAACTGTTTCCTGCTCGAGTCCGTCGAGGGCGGCGCCATTCGCGGACGCTACTCGTTCATCGGCCGCGACCCGGACATCGTCTGGCGCTGCCGGGGCGACGAGGCCGAGATCAACCGGCGCGCGCTCGACGATCCGGACCGGTTCCAGCCGTGCGGCAAGGGCGCGCTCGACTCGCTGCGCGACCTGATCGAGGAGTGCCGCATCGACGACCTGCCCGACGGCCTGCCGCCGATGGCGGCCGCGCTGGTCGGCTACATGGGATACGACATGGTGCGGCTCATGGAGCATCTGCCCGACGAGCCGCCCGACCCGGTCGGCATTCCGGACGGGCTGTTCCTGCGCCCCACCATCATGGCCGTCTTCGACCTCATCGAGGACCGGATCACCCTGGTGACGCCGGTCTGGCCGGAGGACGGCCTGACGGCCGAAACGGCGTGGCTGCACGCCGAGGAACGGCTGGCGGTCGCCCTGGCCGACCTCGAAGGCGCCGCCGTCGACCGCCGCGAGAGCGCGCCCGCCGCGCTCCCCGACGGCACGCCGCGCTCGAACATGACCAGGGAGCGCTTCCACGAGGTCGTCGAGACGGCGCGCGACTACATCCATGCCGGCGACGCCTTCCAGATCGTGCCGGCGCAGCGCTTCTCCATCGACTTCTCGCTGCCGCCCTTCGCGCTCTACCGGGCGCTTCGCCGCCTCAACCCGTCGCCCTTCCTGTTCCACCTCGATTTCGGCGCCTTTTCCATCGTCGGCTCCAGCCCGGAAATCCTCGTGAGGGTCCGCGACGGGCGCGTCACCATCCGGCCGCTGGCCGGAACCCGTCCGCGGGGCCGGGACGCTGCGGAAGACCGCCTGCTTGCGGCCGAATTGCTGAGCGACCCGAAGGAGGTGGCCGAGCACCTGATGCTGCTGGACCTCGCCCGCAACGATGTCGGGCGGGTCAGCCGCATCGGCAGCGTGGAAGTGACCGAGCAGTTCGAGATCGAATACTACTCCCATGTCATGCATATCGGCTCCGAGGTGCAGGGCGATCTCGACGAGCGCTACGACGCCATCGGCGCCCTGGTCGCGGGCTTTCCGGCCGGCACCGTGTCCGGCGCGCCGAAGGTGCGCGCCATGGAAATCATCGACGAGCTGGAGCCGGAGAAGCGCGGCATCTATGCCGGCTGCATCGGCTATTTCGCCGCGGACGGCTCGATGGACACCTGCATTGCGCTGCGCACGGCGCTGGTGAAGGACGAGGTGCTTTACGTGCAGACGGGCGTCGGCGTCGTGGCCGACAGCGACCCGGAGATGGAATATCGCGAGAGCTGGGACAAGGCGCGGGCGCTGATGCGCGCGGCGGAGGAAGCGGTGCGGTTTGCGAGCCATGCGCCCCCTCCGGGCGCGAACCTCCCCGATTCGGCGTTGAACCCCGGCTAGAATCGGTAGTAGGCCAAGGGCGAGATCGTTTCCTCCCGAACGCAGGCGCATGGCCAACCTCTTCCAGCAAGCCGCGATCGACAGCGCCTATACCGCCGAGCATGTCGAGGTCCTCGAGGGTCTGGAGCCGGTGCGGCGGCGGCCCGGCATGTATATCGGCTCGACCGACGAGACCGGGCTGCACCACCTTGCCGCCGAGCTGCTCGACAACGCCATGGACGAGGCGATCGCCGGCCATGCGGACCGCATCGAGTTCTCGCTGGACGGCGAAGGCTGGGTCGAGGTGCGCGACAACGGGCGCGGCATCCCGGTGGACCCGCACCCCAAGTTCGAGGGCCGGTCGGCGCTGGAAGTCATCCTGACGACGCTCCACTCCGGCGCGAAATTCGACGAGAGGGCCTACCGCGCGGCCGGCGGCCTGCATGGCGTCGGCGTCTCGGTCGTCAATGCGCTGGCGGCCGAACTCGTCGTCGAGGTGGCGCGGGACCGCATCCTGTGGCGGCAGAGCTATGCCCGGGGCGAGCCGGTCTCGCCGCTGGAGAAGGTCGGGATTTCCCGCAACCGGCGCGGCACCGCGGTGCGCTTCCGGCCGGACCCCGGGATATTCGGCAAGGCCGCCCGGTTCCGGCCCGAGCGGCTGTTCCGCATGGCCCGCTCCAAGGCCTGCCTGTTCGCCGGCATCCGCATCGTCTGGAACTGCGACCCGCAGCGGCTGCCGGCGGACTCCGATGTGCCGGCGGAGGCCGAGCTGCACTTTCCCGGCGGCCTCGCGGATTTCCTGGACCTGTCCACCGGGGAACGGGGGCGCATCGCCGACCGGGCCTTCGCCGGGCAGGCCGATTTCCCCGATGGCGGCGGGCGGGTCGAGTGGGCCATCGCCTGGCTCGCGGACGGAGAGGGCTTCTCCCACACCTATTGCAACACGATCCCGACGGCGCTGGGCGGCAGCCACGAGGCCGGCCTCAGGCAGGCGCTGATGCGCGGCCTGCGCGCCCACGGCGAGCGCGTCGGCAACCGCAAGGTCGGCAGGATCAATGCCGACGACGCCATCGGCGGCGCCGGCGTCATGCTGTCCGTCTTCATCCGCAACCCGCAATTCCAGGGCCAGACCAAGGAAAAGCTGGAAAGCCCCGAGACGCAGCGCATGGTCGAGCTGACGATCAAGGACCGCTTCGACCACTGGCTCGCCGCCGACACCGGCGCTGCGGACGCGGTCGCGGCCTTCGCCGTGGAGCGCGCGGAGGACCGCCAGCGCCGGCGCGAGGAGCGCGACCGCAAGCGCAAGGCGAACGGCAACCGGCGCGCGCGCCTGCCCGGCAAGCTGACCGACTGCTCCCGGCGCGAGCGCGGCGGCACGGAAATCTTCCTGGTCGAGGGCGATTCCGCCGGCGGGTCCGCCAAGCAGGCGCGCCAGCGCGAGACGCAGGCGATCCTGCCCTTGCGCGGCAAGATCCTGAATGTCGCCAGCGCCACGGACGACAAGCTGCGCGCCAACCGCGAGATCGCGGACCTCCAGCTTGCGCTCGGCTGCGGCACGGGCGAGTCCTATTGCGACGAGGACCTGCGCTACGACCGGATCATCATCATGACCGACGCGGATGTGGACGGCGCCCACATCGCCTCGCTGCTGATGACCTATTTCCTGCGCGAGATGCCGGGCCTGATCGCAAACGGACACCTCTACCTCGCGCGTCCGCCGCTCTACCGGCTGAGCGCGGGCGGCACCACGGCCTATGCCCGCGACGACGCCCACCGGGTCGAACTGATGGACTCCGTCTTCAAGGGCAAGCGCAAGGTCGAGGTCTCGCGCTTCAAGGGCCTCGGCGAGATGCCGCCCGGCCAGCTTCGGGAAACCACCATGGACCCCGGCGCGCGAAGCCTGCTGCGCGTCGAACTGGAGCCGGAGGAATCGCTGGAAACGGTGGAGCGGCTGATGGGCCGCAACCCCCGCCACCGCCTCGCCTTCATCCAGGAAAACGCCACATTCGCCGGCGAACTGGACGTCTGAGCGGCTTCCGGTCTCCGCACACAGGCTCCGCCGCCGAAGAAAAAATAAGCCGCAGCCCGAAAACTGCTTGCGCCGGGCTTTTCTGTGGATATTCTGGAACAAAGAAGGAATCAGCAGCGCGATCTGCAAGGGGGCGGCATGGCGGATAACTCGGCAATCGAGTGGACGGACGCGACCTGGAACCCGGTGACGGGCTGCACGAAGATCACGCGCGGCTGCGACAATTGCTACGCGGCGCGCTTCGCCGAGCGATGGCGCGGCATCGAGGGGCATCCTTACGAGCAGGGTTTCGACTTGCGCCTTTGGCCGGGGCGGTTGGACCAGCCGGCGCGCTGGAAGGCGCCGCGCATGATTTTCGTCAACTCCATGAGCGACCTGTTCCACAAGCGGGTCTCGCACGCATTCATCGACGAAGTTTTCGACCGGATGGAAACCGTAGACCGCCATACCTACCAAGTGCTGACGAAGCGAAGCTCCCTCATGCGCAATTACCTCAGACGCCGGTATCCGAATGGCGAAGCGCCGGCGCATATCTGGTGCGGCGTCTCGGTGGAAGACAGCGCGGCCGCATCGAGAATCCGGCACCTGCAAGCCGCGCCGGCGAAGGTCCGTTTCCTCTCCATAGAGCCGCTGATCGGCCCGGTCGGAGAGATCGACCTTACCGGCATATCCTGGGTCATCGTCGGCGGCGAAAGCGGCCCGAACGCGCGCCCGATGCAACTGGAATGGGTGCGCGACATCCGCGACCGCTGCGCCCGCGCCAAGGTGCCGTTCTTCTTCAAGCAATGGGGTGGAAGGACACCCAAGGCCGGCGGACGGTTGCTTGACGACAGGGAATGGAATGAGTTGCCCCGGATTGCTGCGCCGGAACCCGTAGTCAATACGATGCAGAAGGCAGCCGCTTGATGCAGCCTCAGATCGAACACTATCAACGGCGAGAACAGTCCTATATCAAGCATGTTTTCCTAAATAAGTATCTTGAATCCGCAGCCTACAAACTTCTCCAACCGCGACGAGGGGCGCCCGTTTTCAATTTCGTGGATGCGTTCGCCGGTCCATGGCGTGTATCGGACCGCAATGACTTTTCGGATGCTTCCTTCTCGCAAGCACTTGAAACGCTGGAGACGGTTCGACGGCAATTGACGAAAATGGGTCGCGCCGGCCTCCGGATACGGTATCGGTTCTGTGAACGAAACCCGGAATCGTTCGTCCGGCTTCGTCAATTTGCTGCCGAGAGGCAGGAGTTCGATATCCAAGTTTTCCAAGGGTCGTTCGAGGACAATATAGACGAAATCGGTGCCGCTTGTGGTGGCGGCTTTACCTTCACCTTCATCGACCCTACGGGCTGGAACATAGAGTCGGAGAAGGTTTTCTCCTTCCTAAGGAACCTTAACGGCGAATTCCTTTTCAACTTCATGGCAGAGGACATCAATCGACATGCCGGATGGGAAGGAGTATCGGAGTCTATCGGCCGTTTTCTCGCCGATCCGGCCTGGAAGCAAGAATTTCTCGATTTGCCTGATGATTGGTCCAACGAAAGGAAAATTCTTCACTTGCTGAAAAAGAAAATGAAGGAGGCCGGCGTCGCGACTTATTTACCGGAAATGGACATATTGCGACCGAGGGACCATCGGGTGAAAATGCGCCTGCTGCTCGGCACACATCATGTCTTAGGGGTAGAAGTGTTTCGGACGGTTCAGAAAAAAGTGGAGACGGAAGCCGTTTCGACCCGGCAAAGCATTGCAGTCGAGGAGAGTGGACAGCCTTTCCTTTTTCCGAACAGCCAGCTCATTGGGATCGAAGCGAAGCGCGCTGGCGTCGGCTGTCCAACGCACATCGAACGCGCCACTGAGATGTTGCGTCGTATCGTAAGTCAGACACCCGGCATCGAGTTTGAAAAACTGACAGGCATGGTGATGGAACTGGTCCCGGTTCGGACTACTGATTTAAACAAGATCGCAGTCGCGCTTCGCAGAGCCGGACGGCTTGAATTCGATTTACCCCCACGCAAGCGAACGCCGCTTCCTGCAACACGGATCTTTCCCGCTTAGCGTTTCCGCCTTCGTCGTTCCTTTTCCCCGGCGTCCCCGCTTCCAGCGGTGCGGGCTCAGTCGAGGTTTTTCAGCCGGTCGGCAATCCAGAGCTTGATGAGCGACTGCCGGGGAACGCCGTGCAGCCTCGCCTGCCGGTCGAGGGCGGCGACCACCCAGGCCGGAAAGTCCACATTGACCCGCCTGGTCCCGAGATTGACGCGCCCGGCTCCGGACCAGTCCACATGCGCGCTCACATCCTCGGCACCGTCGAATGCGCGGTCCAACTCATGCGCTTTCATAGCGTTCCACCTCCTCCTTGCGGGCGCGGCGCGGGCGTCGAGGACGGCTTCGGCCAGCGGATCCAGCTTCGGCAGTCCGCCTCGCCGGATTATTCGCGGTCAGCCCCCCTTGTCCGCCGATGGTAGCCGATCGGGCCCGCCTCCACAGCCTCGCCGTCCTCTAAACGCAACGCCGCGCGCCGGCGTTGCCAGGAAACCATGCTTCGTTCGCATTTTTTGAAATAATTCTTTGCAACGAGCTTGACATTTGGCGGTATGGTGTATGATGAAAGTAGAGAGAGGCGGCTTCCGGGGCCGCCTTTCGGCGTTTCTGCACAAAGCGACCGGCTGGGGGCCGAAAAACCCCCGGCGAGAGCAAGCGCGAGAGGTGCGTGCGCCGTCTCGCGCGCGCAATCAGGTGCGCGAACCGCGCCGGCGCCGACACCCGCCCGCGCCCGCACGCGCGCCCACGCGAAACGCGCGCAAAACAGGGACCCGTCCCGCCCTTTGCCTG
>JAJDVH010000208.1 GCA_022826185.1 Alphaproteobacteria bacterium | reverse complement strand
ATGTGCTCGACCAAGGCGCTGCTGGCGGGCGACGGCGATGTCCTCTCGGGCATCTACCGCGAGCGCGTGGTGGCCCGGGGCTTCGGGTCCGGCGCCTGGGGCTGGGGCACCGCCTACGGCCAGAAGGGCTCCTGACGCCCTAGAGAACGGCCGGTCCCGCAGGTTTCTGCGGGGCCGGCCGGCCTCCATGTTATTTTTGCGGGAGGGGCCGCGCCCCTTGCTGCCACCGACTCCGGCCGGTTTCATCGGGAGTACAGGAAGATGACGCTGCTGCGCCTGCCGATGCTCACGATCTTCGCCGCGCTGCTTCTGGCGGCTCCGCCATCCGCCGCGCAGCAGGCTGCCGACAGCAACCCGCGGGCTGCGACCGGCGGCGCGCAGACGCTGGAGGACATCATGGCGCGCCAGCGGGGTGAGCGCGTGGACGACCGCTTCCGCCGCGATGCCGTCGGCGACCCGGCGCGCGCGGCGGGCATCCGCATGCAGCTCGGCACGCTCGGCGGCGCTTCCGATGCGGAGGTCTTCCGGGCGCTGCGCTATGGCGGGGCCGATGTGACGGTCTCGGCGAAGGGGCATGCTTCCGAGATCATCATCCAGGACGGCGGCATGCGCTGGCTCGAGTGGCGGAAGGGGCCGCTGCGCGAGTGGGGCGGCTGGCTGCTCGCCGGCATGGTCGGCCTGCTGGCGCTGTTCCTCCTGCTCCGCGGGCCGATCCGCATAGACGGCGGCCGGACGGGCGAAACCATTCTTCGCTTCAACGCGCTGGAGCGGTTCGGGCACTGGCTGCTCGCGGGCTCCTTCATCCTGCTGGCGATCAGCGGGCTCATCACGCTGTTCGGGCGCCCGCTGCTGATTCCACTGCTCGGCAAGGACGCCTTCGCGCCCATCGCGCTCGCGTCCAAATGGGTCCACAACAATGTCGCCTGGGCCTTCATGCTGGCGCTGGTCTGGGTGTTCGTGTTCTGGATCGTCCACAACATCCCGAACCGCGCCGACCTCGTCTGGATGGCGAAGGGCGGCGGGCTGTTCGTGCGCGGCAGCCACCCGCCGGCGCGGAAATTCAACGCCGGCCAGAAGATCATCTTCTGGGTGGTGGTGATCCTCGGCCTCTCGATCTCGGCGTCCGGCCTGTCGCTGCTGTTCCCGTTCGAAATGCCGATGTTCGCCAAGACCTTCGAGATCCTGAATGCGACGGGCCTGCCGCAGGCGGTGGGGATGGGCGAACTCGCGACGGAGCTCGCCCCGCATGAGGAGATGCAATACGCGCAGCTCTGGCACTCCATCGTCGCCTTCGTCTTCATCGCGATCATCATCGCGCATATCTATCTCGGCTCGATCGGGATGGAGGGCGCGTTCGACGCCATGGAATCGGGCGAGGTGGACCGGCAATGGGCGAGAGAACACCATTCGCTCTGGTTCGAGGAGGAGACGGGCGAGCCGGCCCATCCCGCCCACGAGGCGCCGCCGGCGGCGGAATGACGCCGGGCGCCTGACATGCGTCTCCGGACCCTTCTGACGGTCCTGCTGCTGCTGCCCTCGGCCGGCGCCCCGGCCGGCGAATTCTTCAAGCTGACCGGTCACGGCGGCCCGGTGCGGGGCATAGACGTGTCGCCGGACGGAAGTCGCCTGCTCACCGCGAGCTTCGACTATTCCGTGGGCCTGTGGCAGGCCGGGTCGCCGGTCTGGCTGGAGGCGCATGATGCGGCGGTGAACGCCGTGCGCTTCATCGACGACCGGCGCGCGGTCTCGGCCGGCGACGACAACGATGTCCGGCTCTGGGACCTGGAGACGGGCGTTCCGGAGCGCCTCGGCGGCCACGAGGCGAAGGTGGTGTCGCTCGCGCTTTCGCCGGACCGGAGCCTGGTCGCCTCGGCAAGCTGGGACGGACGGATCGGCCTCTGGTCCGTTACGGGCGGCGCGGCGCGCTTCCTCAAGGGCCACAGGGCCGGCGTCAACGATGTCGTCTTCTCCGCTGACGGCGCGCGCCTCTACTCCGCCTCGACCGACGGGACGGTCCGCGTCTGGGACCATGCGCGCGGCGTCCAGACGCGGCACATCCTGACGGGGCGGTTCGGCATCAACACGCTGGCTCTCGACGAGGACGCGGGCTGGCTTGCCTATGGCGGCGTGGATGGGGCGACCCGCATCCTGGACCTGGAGACGGGGCGCGAGATCGCCGACTTCACGCTGCAGCGCCGGCCGATCCTTGCCATGGCCTTCGACGCCGGGGGCGAGAGGCTCGCAGTCGGCGACGGCGAGGGCTTCATCAAGGTGATCGACACGCGGCGGTGGACCGTGGTCCGGGACTTCCGGGCGGCGCTGCGCGGGCCGGTCTGGGCGCTCGCCTTCTCGGCCGATGGAGAAGACATCCTCGCCGGCGGCATCGACGATGCGCTTTACAGCTGGCCGGTCGCGGCGCTGGGTGCGGGCGGGCTGATGGCCGGCGGCGAGCGCAGCTTCCTGCGCGACCCGGCCAGCATGGGCAACGGCGAGCGCCAGTTCCAGCGCAAATGCTCGATCTGCCACACGCTCGTTCCGGAGGGGCTCCGGCGCGCGGGTCCGACGCTTTTCGGCGTTTTCGGGCGCCCCGCAGGCGGCGTTTCGGACTATAAGTATTCCCGGGTGCTGCGCGAGGCGGAGTTCGTCTGGAACGAGGACACCATCGACGCGCTGTTCGACGAGGGGCCGGCCCGGTTCGTGCCCGGCTCCAAGATGCCGATGCAGCGGATCGCGAAACCCGCGGACCGCAGCGACCTGATCGCGTTCCTGAAGCACGCGACGAAGGAAGGAGGACGCCAGAGATGAGAGCCATGCTGATCGCTTTCCTTGCGATGGCCGTCATCGCCGTGGTCGCCGACCTGGCGCTCGACTATTCCGGTTTCTCCACCGCCGAGGTGACTGCCGGATCTGCGGTAAGGAACTAGCGGTTCGCGAGCGGAACGGGCCTCTCCGCCTAACCGTGCTTCGCCTGCTGGTCGAAGAAGGAGGCCGTGGTCGGGAGCTGGGGCAGCTGCAGCTCGAAGGCGGTGGAGCGGATGCGGCCGCTGCGCTCGCCCCGGACCATCAGGCCCTCATAGCGGTTGGGCACCGGGTTGGGCGAGCTCGGCACGGCGTCCTCCGCGCTATAGACCGAGATATGCAGGGTGCGGGGCCGGTCCGAGCGGTTGGGCGAGGACCCGTGCAGCAGCCTCGTGTGCATCAGGCAGACGGCGCCCGCGGGCCCCGTGCAGATCACCGCAGCCTTCTCCGCTTCGTCGGCCACCCCGTCCGCGACCGCGCCGGTGAACGCGCCGCCGTGCCAGAGCCCGTGGATCGGCCCCCGGTGCGAGCCGGGCAGCACCTTGAGCGGGCCGTTCTCCTCCGTCACCTCGTCCACCATCAGCAGCGCGGTGACGATGTCGGCATTGCTGTGCGGGGTGAAGGGGAAGTCCTGGTGCCACTTCACCTCCGTGTGCCCGCCGGGCAGCTTGGAGTTGATCTTGGTGTGGTGCAGCTTGACGGCGGGGCCGATGAGGTCCGCCACGCAGTCGGTCATCCGGCTGTCGGCCGTCGCGCGGAAATAGGCCTCCGACACCTCGATCGGGGCGTTGACGCGCCGGAGCCCCGGCCGGTCGGCCGAATGGCCCGGCTCCAGGTCGAAGCGGGGCCGCCCGTCGGCAGTGTCGCCATAAGGCTCGCCGTGCTTGCGGCTTTCCTCGACCCAGCCCGCGAAGTCGCGCCGGAGCTCGGCGAGCAGGGAGGCGTCCACCGCGTCCTCCACCACGACATAGCCATGCTCCCAGAAGAAGTCCCGCTCCGCGGCGTCCAGTTCGGCCATGCCTGCCTCCCGGTTGCTGTGGCGCAAGTGTAAGGCGTCCGCATTGCCGGCGAAAAGGCTTTCGTCTATCCCCGCCCCGGGTAGAGACGGGAGAGAGCATGGAAATCTGGCTGCCCGCCCTGTGCGCGCTCGCAGGCGCGGCGTTCGTCTGGTTCGCCTTCGCCGCGCCCGCGCGCAGCCGTGCCGAACGGGCCGAGGCGCGCCTGGAGGAAATCGACAGGACGACCGGAAGCCGTTTCGCTGCGCTCGCCGCCGAGGCGCTCGGCAAGAACAGCGACGACTTTCTGCGCTTGGTCAGCGAGCGCTTCGAGACGCACAAGGTCGAAGCAGGCGCGGCCCTGAAGGCGCGCGAGGAAGCCGTCGAAGCGCTGGTCAGGCCGATCCGCGAGGAGTTGAAGAAGGTCGAGGACCGGGCGCAGGAACTGGAGAAGTCGCGCAAGGAGGCTTACGGCGCGATCACCGAGCAGATGAAAGCGCTCCAGTCGACGACGGGCAAGCTGGCGCTGGCGCTCGCCAGGCCGGCGGGAGCCGGCATGTGGGGAGAACGACAATTGCGCAGAGTGCTCGAATTGGCGGGCATGATGGAGCATGTCGATTTCAACGAGCAGGTGAACCTGCCGGGCGAGACCGGCGCTCAAAGGCCGGACGCGGTGATTCATTTGCCCGGCGGCAAGTCGGTCGTGGTGGACGCCAAGGCGCCGTTGCCTGCTTATCAGAGGGCCGTGGCGGAGGAAGACGAGACCAGGCGGGCCGCCGACCTCGATGCGCTGGCGAGGCATGTCCGCAACCATGTTCGTTCGTTGTCGTCGAAAGAATACTGGAATGCGCTTCCGGGATCGCCGGACTTCGTTGTCATGTTCGTGCCCAGCGACGCCTTCGTGGCCGCCGCGTTCGAGCGCGAACCGGGCCTGTTCGACGAGGCTGTGAACAACAGGGTGTTGATCGCAACCCCGGTCACCCTGATCGCGCTGGTCAAGGCTGTCGCCTATGGCTGGCAACAGGAGGCGCTGACCGAGAATGCCCGGGCGGTGGCGGAGACCGGGCGGGAACTGTACGAGCGCGTCAAGCGGTTCGGCGGCCGCATGGAGGATGTCGGCAAGTCCCTCCGGCAGGCCGTGGACCGCTACAACAGGGGCGTCGGCACGCTGGAACGGCAGGTCTTGCCGTCGGCACGGAAGCTGGAGGGGCTGGGCGTGGTTTCGGCCAGCGAGGCCATTCCGCCGCTGGAGCAGTTGGAGACGGAGCCCCGGACCCTTCAGGCCCCGGAACTGACGGGGCCGGCGGAAGAAACGGAAAAAGGTTAGCCCGCCGCGCCGCCGGCCTGCAGCCCCTGGCCGAAGCTCTCGCCGCCCGCCGCCATGTGCGCCTCTTCCTCCGGCGTGCTCGGGCGGCCCAGCACGGCGTTGCGGTGCGGGAAGCGGCCGAAGCGGGCGACGATGTCGCGGTGGCGCGTCCAGCCCTGGATGCTCCGGTCCACATAGGCCCGCCATGCCGGATCGGCCGCCCGCCTGAGGGCCCGCAGCAGGTCGAGGCCGCGGTCCTGTTCGGCAAGCTCCTCGGAATGGTGGAAGGGGTGGTAGAGCCAGATGCAGGCCACCGGATGCAGCGCCCGGTCCAGCCCATGCCCGATGGCGTGGCGCACGATCTCGAAGGCCGGGGCGTCGCCCGCATAGGCATCCACCGTGCCGCGATGGATGTTTCGCGTGAACTGGTCGAGCAGCAGGATGAGGGCGAGCGCGCCCTCCGGCGTCTCCCGCCAGCCCGTCAGCGCCGGGTCGCGGGCGCAGGCGCGCGGCACCAGGTGGCCGAAGCGCGCGCGGATCTCGTCATCCACCTCCGGCCCGCCCCTGTACCACCAGTCGCGCCGCGCCGAGGCGCGCTCCGGGCTGTCGAGGCTGTCGGCCAGCCAGAAGGAGACGATGTCGGCGATCACGGGGCGCGTCAGACGATCGGCACGCGGCCGGCGGCGATGTCGGCGGGGGACAGCACGTCCGGGTCGAGCGTGACCTGCCAGCGCTCCGTCAGGCGCACCTTCGGCGGGGCGGAGGCGGGCGCGTCCAGAACGAATCCCTCGAAGCCGGCCGCCAGCACCTCGTTGCATTTCTGCACATAGACGGGGAAGCCGCCGATATAGGGCATGAAGACGCGCGGCCGGCCCGGAATGTTGGCGCCGACATACCAGCTTGAGCAGGTCGAGCGCAGCGAGATCAACGCGACATCGGCCACATGCGCGACCCAGTCGGCTTCATCGCCTTCCAGCGCCTCGATGCTCCGGGCGCCGGTGTCGCGCATATGCGCCATGCAGTCCGCGATCCAGTCCGCATGCTGCTCGATGGAGGGGAGCATGTTCGCCAGCACCGACGGGCTGCCGGGCCCGGTGATGGTGAAGAGATTGGGGAAGCCCGCCACGGCGAGGCCCAGATAGTTGAGCGGGCCGGCCCGCCATTTCTCCGCAAGCGTCAACCCGCCCCGGCCGGTAATGCGGATGCGGTCGAAGGAGCCGGTCATCGCCGCGAATCCGGTCGCGAAGATGGCCGTGTCGGCAGGATATTCGACGCCGTGCGCCACGATGCCGCCGGCGGTGAAACGCTCGATGGGCCGCTCCGATACATCGACCAGCGCCACATGGTCCTGATTGTAGGTTTCGTAATAGCCGGTATCGACGCAGAGCCGCTTGCACCCGAATACATTGTCGGGGCAGAGCAGTTCGGCGGTTTCGGGGTCGTCCACCCGCTCGCGGATTTTCCCGCGCGCGAACTCCGCGGCGGTGTCGTTCGCCGCCTTGTCGAACAGCAGGTCGCCGAAGGCGCCGAGGAAGGGCAGCCCGCCGCGCGCCCAGAACTCCTCATACTGCCGGCGGCGCTCCTCCGGCGTCGAGCCGAGAGCCGGGCGGGTGTTGTAGGGGAAGTAGGAGCCGGTCGGGCGGGAGCGGGCCTTGGCGCGGAAAGCGGGATAGTCGGCCTTGAAGGCGCGCACGCGCTCCGGGTCCAGCGGGGCGTTCCAGGCGGGCACGGCATAGTTGGGCGTGCGCTGGAAGACGGTGAGCGCCGCGGCCTGCCCGGCGATGACCGGGATTGACTGGATCGCCGAGGAGCCGGTGCCGATGACCGCCACGCGCCGGCCGGAGAAATCCACCGGCTCGTGCGGCCATTCGCCGGTATGCAGCACCTCGCCCCGATAGTCCTCGAAGCCCTCGAAATGCGGATGGTTGGCGGCGGAGAGGCAGCCCACCGCCATGATGCAGAACTGCGCCGAGCAGCTCCCGCCCCGGTCCGTCTCGACATGCCAGCGCTTGGCGGCCTCGTCGAAGGCGAGCGCCGTCACCCTCGTGTCGAAGCATATGTCCCGGCGGAGGTCGAACCGGTCCGCCACATGCCGGGCATAGGACAGGATTTCCGGCTGCGGGGCGTATTTCTCGGTCCACTCCCACTCCTGGTCGAGCTCTTCGGAGAAGGAATAGGAATATTGCAGGCTCTCGATGTCGCAGCGCGCGCCCGGATAGCGGTTCCAGTACCAGGTGCCGCCGACATCGCCGCCGGCCTCGAACACGCGCACCGAGAAGCCCAGTTGGCGCAGGCAGTGCAGCATGTACATGCCGGCGAAGCCCGCGCCGACAATGACGGCGTCGAAATCCGGTCTCGGAGCGGTTGCGGTCATGGCGTGCGCGCTGGCGGGATGACGGGAGGAATGGCCGCCTGTCTATTCCGAATCGCAGCCCGGATGCAATGGCCCGCGACTCCGGCCGGGGCAACCGCGCCCGCGTCCTGCCCGCTTACCGCATGCATACATCTCGTTTCGCCGTGTGTCCGGTGCGCCTGCCGGCCCGGCTGTGTCCCGCTCGGTTCCCGTTTGTATCACCGCGCTCTCCCCTTTCGTCACCCCGGACCCCGATCCGGGGTCCATCCCTGACTCGCGCCGCCGCCGAAGCCGGCGAAGAACGGGATCGACCGCCGAAGCTGCCGCCAGAACCGAGGCTGGGCCCCGGATCGGGGTCCGGGGCGACGGTTGGATGCGTGTGTTGCGAAGTCACCGGACCGAGATGTGTGAAGCCGGTAGGCTCGGGGTCCGGGGCGACGATATGGGTCGCAATTTCCCATGAGTCTGAAGTCGATGCCGCTGGTATGAAAGGCCGTCGCAACTTTCTGGTCCCGTTTCCGCAAAAAGTTCACTTTTTGTTTGCTTCGGTGCTTGACTATTTTCGAAGTGTGCTAGAATAAGGGTAGAGGGAAGGGCGGTCTCCGGAGCCGCCCTTTTCCTTTTCTGCGCAGACGCATGGCCGGGGCCGCAAAAAGAACCCGGCGGGAACGGACAGGAGAGGTGCGCCCTGCGTCTCGCGCGCGCAATCAGGCGCGCGAACCGCGCCGGCGCCGACGCCCGCCCGCGCCCGCGCACGGGGGCGCAGGCGATACGCGCGAAACAGGGCCGCGGCCGGCAGGACGGCGGCGCGGAAAACGGACTGGAACGGAGCCGGATGGAGGAACGATATGCAGGACACCGAAGGACAGGGTTTCCGCGAAGCCGCAGGAGAGGCCGCCGGACAGGGGGCGCATGACATCTCATGACATTTCATGACGCATCGCAGGGGGACGGCCGCGCCATGCGCCCCGACGGGCGGTTCCCGGACCCGACCTCAACCGCCGTTCAACGCCCGCCAGACCTTCTCCGGGGTGATCGGCATGTCGATATGCGCGATGCCGAGCGCGTCCGCGACCGCGGCCGTGATCGCCGGCGGCGCGCCGCAGGCCCCGCCCTCGCCGATGCCCTTGACGCCGAGCTCGTTGGAAGGATTCGGCACCGGGTTGAAGCCGACGTCGATCTCCGGGAAGTCGCCGGCGCGCGGCATGCAGTAGTCCATGAAGGAGCCGGCGAGGAACTGGCCGCTCCCCGCGTCATAGGCCGTGTGCTCCAGCAGCGCCTGGCCCAGCCCCTGGCCGACGCCGCCATGCACCTGGCCTGCAGCCAGCAGCGGGTTGATGACGATGCCGCAATCGTCCACGGCGGTGTATTTCACCACCTCCACCTGTCCGGTCTCCGGGTCGATCTCCACCTCGCAGACATGGCAGCCGTTCGGGAAGTTGCACTCGGTCGGGCGCTGGTAGCGGCAGGTCTCGTCGAGGCCGGGCTCCTCGCCTTCGGGCAGGGCTGCGGGATCCAGGGCAAGCCGTGCGACCTCGGAGAGCGTGACGGCAAGGTCCGTGCCCGCCACGCGGAACGTCCCGTCGAGGAACTCGATGTCGGCCGGTGCGGCCTCCAGCCGGTGCGCGGCGATGCGCGAGGCCTTCTCGACGATCTGCGCGCAGGCGCGGGAGACGGAGACGCCGCCCATCTGCGAGGAGCGCGAGCCGCCGGTGCCGTTTCCGAAAGCGACGAACGCCGTGTCGCCCTGGAGGAGGTCGATGTCCTCGAAGGCGATGCCGAGCTTCTGGTGGACGATCTGGGCGAAGGCGGTCTCGTGGCCCTGGCCGTGGCTGAAGGTGCCCATGACGAGCGAGACGCGGCCGTCTTCCTCGAACCGCACCTGCGCCTGCTCCACCGGCGCGCCGCCCGACGCCTCGATATAGTAGCCGAGCCCGAGGCCCCGCCGCTTGCCGCCGGCCTGCGACTCCGCCCGGCGTTTCTCGAAACCGGAGACGTCGGCGCGCTCCAGCGCCCGCTCCTGGGTGTCGGCGAAGGCGCCGGAGTCGATCACCATGCCCACCCGGTTGGTATAGGGCAGAGCGTCCGGCCGGATGAAATTGCGCCGGCGGATTTCGGCCGGCGAAAGGCCGAACGCCCCGGCGCCCGCGTCCAGCAGGCGCTCCATCTGGTAGCAGATTTCCGGCCGCCCGGCGCCGCGATAGGCGTCGGTCGGCACGGTGTTGGTGAACACGCAGCGCACCGAAAGCTGCATGGCCGGCACGTGATACACGGTGCCGGCGACGCGCGCGCCGGCCACGGTCGGGATCCGCGGTCCGAAATCGGACAGGTAGCCCCCGAGATTGGCGAGTGTGCGGGCCTTCATGCCGAGGATGCGCCCGCCGGCGTCGAAAGCCATTTCCGCCACCGTCGCATGGTCCCGGCCGTGCGGGTCCGCGAGCATGGTCTCCTGCCGGTCCGCCCGCCATTTGACCGGCCGGCCGAGGCGGCGCGCCGCCCAGAGCACCATCACCGTTTCCGGAAACAGCTTGCCGCGCAGCCCGAAGCCGCCGCCGACATCGGGAGACACCACGCGCACCCGGTCCTTCGGCACTTCGAAGGCGATATCGGCAAGGCCGTTGCGCACCCGGACGGCGCCCTGCGTCGGCGAATGCAGGAGATAGCGCTCCGCATCCGCCTCCCACTGCCCGATGGCGACGCGCGGCTCCATCGGGTTGCCGACGACCCGGTTGTTCGCGAGCGCCACCCGCACCGTCTGTGCGGCGCGCGCAAAGGCCGCCTCGACCTCGGCGCCGTCATGGCTGAGCCAGTGCACGCAGAGATTGGAGCCGACCGACTCGTGGAGAACGGGCGCGCCCGGCGCCTCCGCCCCGGCGGCCGTGGTGACCGCCGGCAGCATCTCGTATTCGACCTCGACCAGCTCCGCGGCGTCCCGCGCCTGCTCCGGGGTCTCCGCCACCACGAACGCGACCGGATCGCCGACATAGCGCACCCGGTCGGTCTGGAGCACTGCGCGGCCCGGATCGGCCATGCGCGCTCCGCCCGCGCCGGGCACATCGACCTGGCAGGGCAGCAGGGGCAGGCCGTCGGCCGCCGCATCGTGCCCGGTCAGCACGGCCACGACGCCGGGCGCGGCCCCGGCAATGCGGGTGTCGAGCTTCAGGATGCGCGCATGGGCATGGGGGCTGCGGAGCACGACTGCGTGGGCCTGGCCGGCGATGTCGATATCGTCGGTGAAGCGCCCGGCGCCGGTGACGAAGCGTGCGTCTTCCTTGCGGCGCACCGGCTGGCCGATGCCGAATTGGTCCATTTGCTGGCCTTTCCAGAAGGGCGGCGGAGGCCGCCCCTATTCGAAGTGCTTCTCCATCACTTCGGTGACGGATTGCCGAATGATGGGGATGACATGAAGACTGATATCCGCGGTGTAACCCGGCAATTTCCTCTCTATCGCCTTCCCTTCCGGCGAGCCGTAAAACGCGGTCATGGCGTCGATCTCGCTCGTACTGAAGTGTTTGGCGACGATCTTCACCATGAGGTCCTCGATCCCGGCTTGCGCCAGTCCCTCGGATACGCCCTTGCGGAACAGCTCGCGCCTGTCTTCCGGGATAATCAGCATGATGTTGCGGGCTACATTCTCGGCCATCCGCTCGACCGGAACGAGTTCAAGATAGGTCTTCGCCGCCGCGACACGGCTCTCGGGCGTATCGGGCAGGTCTTCGGCGCCCGCAGGCGCCGCGGAGAGGCAGACCGGCAGCAGGGCGACGAGCAGGATATGCCGCACGGTCCGGAAAGCGGCGGCGCGGCATTCCCGAAGCCGGAAGCGGCTCGTTTCCTGTCCTGTCTCGTCTCGCATGGCGGCCGGGTTCCTCATGGTCTGCGGGGCAGCCGACGGGGCGCGTCCGCGCGATGCGACGATGTTGCGCCGCGCCGCCATGCTGCGCCGAAAGCCGGGCCTCCGCAACCGTCGTCCGATCGGGAGCCGGGGCGCCGTTTCGGGCCGGATGCACGGCGGGCTCAAGGGGGCCTCATGACAAAACATGACATATCATGACGTCCCGCGCAGGTCCTCCTTCCGGAGGCGGGATGCGCCTCCCGCCGGCCGGAGCCGGCGGAAGCGGCGCGCCGGCCTCAGCGATTCAGCTTGAAGAAGGGCGCGGCCTGAAGGATGCGGTTCTCTTGGCTCACCAGATAGCCCGCTTCGCCGGAGCGTTCGAGATAGGCCTGCCATTCCGGGTCGGCCTGCATGGCGGCGCGCTTGCTGGCGCGGTCGGCCGCGTCCTCATAGGCCCAGACATGGACATAGGTGTTGATCGGCCCCGTCTCGGTGATGCCGTAGAGCACCGGCTCTCCGAGATGGCGGGTCTGCACGGGGTAGCCGTGCTCCTCATAGAGGGCCATCGCCTTGGGCACGGTGCCGGGGCGGCAGGTATAGATGCGGTGGTCGAAGATCATGGGAGCGTTCCTTCCTCGCGTAACTCCGGCGAGACGCTATGATGAGCGCGCCTACCGCCGCAAGGGGAGCCCTCCCGAAATGAGCGAAGAAACCGCCGTCGGCGCCGCCGAACTCCGCACGCTCGCCGTCAAGCTGCAGGACCTGCTGAAGATCCGCACGCTGCCGATCGGCATGAAGCAGTATGAAAGCCTGGAGGAGATGGAAACGGTGCCGGGGCTGCGCCGCCCGAAGCCGGGGCGTTTCCACACCACCTGCCAGCTGGTGACGCAGAGCCGGATCGCCGGCTTCACGCTGGGCATCACGGCGGAGAATGTGCGCCCGCAGTCCAATTGCGGCGGCGTCATGGGCATCGACCTGCCGGATGAGGGCACGCTTTCGGGCGAGCATATGGACGGGGTGTGGTTCGCGGACCGCGAGGCCGCGCGCGAGCACCAGGCGCACATGCCGCGCCAGACCTTCGGGAAATATGTCGGCACGGTCGTCTCGCCGCTCAGGGCTGCGCGCCTCGACCCGCCGGACATCGTGCTGTTCTACGGCACGCCGGGCCAGATCATACTGTTCGTCAACGGCCTGCAGTGGAAGCGCTACCGGCGCTACGACATGTCGATCACGGGCGAGAGCGCCTGCGCCGACAGCTGGGGCAAGGCGCTGCTGACCCGCGACACGTCGATCTCGATCCCCTGCTATGCCGAGCGCCGCTATGGCGGCGTGGCCGACGACGAAATGCTGATCGCCATGCCGCCGGAGGAGTTCGCGCGGGGCGTCGAGGGCATGGAGAAGCTCTCGCGCGTCGGGCTGCGCTACCCGATCCCGCCCTACGGCGCGCATATGGACCCCTCGGAAGGCATGTCCGCCAGCTATGGCTGAGGGCGCGCGGCCCGACACCGTCCGCCTGCAACGCCTCGCCCGCGCTTACCGGGAGAGCGGGGCGCTGCTTGCCGCGGTCGAGCTGGGGCTGTTCACCGAGATCGCGCGCGGCGCCGACACCGAGGAGGCGCTGGTCGCCGCGCTCGGCCTTGAGCCGCCCAACGGGGAGCGGATCGTTGTCGCCTGCCTCGGCCTCGGCCTCATCCGGCGCGAGGGCGGCCGGCTCGTCAACGCCCCGGACGTGGACCGCTTCCTGGTCGCGGACTCGCGCCACTACGCCGCGTCCTGGATGTTCTTCACCAGGCCAGACTGGAACGAATGGGGCCGGCTTGCGGACCATCTGCGCCGGCCGGGCCCGCCGCTGGAAGAGAACGCCTCCGTCGCCGACATCACCGTCGAGGAGGCGCGGCGCTACCATGAGGCGACGCGGTCGATTGGCGCCGGCGCGGGCCGGCTGTTCGCCCGCACGACGGACCTCTCGGGCAAGACCCGGATGATGGATATCGGCGGCGGCTCCGGGGCGTATTGCATTGCGGCCTGCCGGGCAAACCCGGAGCTGCGGGCCGCGGTGCTCGACCTGCCGGCGGTCTGCGAGGTCGCGCGCGGCTATATCGAGGAGGCCGGCCTTTCGGACCGCATCGAAGCCGTGCCCTGCGATTTCAACCAGGACGATTTTCCGACGGACTGCGACCTGGCCGTGATGGCGTCGAACCTGCCCATGTACGGGCGGTGGCAGATCGCATGGGTGGTGAAGAAGGCCCACGACGCGCTGCTGCCCGGCGGCGCGTTCCACCTGATCGGCGAGGCGCTGGCGCCGGACCGCTCGGGCCCTGCCGACGCCGCGCTCTGGGGCCTCGCACAGACGCTCCACGCCTCCACCGGGCTTGCCCATTCGAGCGCCGAGGTCGCCGGCTATTTCGAGGCCGCCGGCTTTCGCGACGTCGCCGTCGAGGACTTCCTGCCCGGCATCCTGGTCCGCGTCTCGGGCCGGAAGGGTTGAGCGTCAGCGCCGGGCGTATTGCACCGCGGCGCGGCCGACGGTCTCGCGCGCGATCACCATCTTGGAGATCTGGGCGGTGCCGTCGCCGATCTCGAGGCCCATCACGTCGCGCAGGCGCTGCTGGTGGGGCAGGTCGCGGCTGTAGCCGAGATGGCCGTGCGTGAGCAGGCACTGGTGGATGGTGTCCACGGAGAGCTTGGGCGCCCACCATTTGCACATCGCCGCCTCCCTGGTGTGCGGCATCCCCCGGTCGCGCAGCCAGAGCGTGCGGTAGCAGAGCAGCCGGCAGCCCTCGACCTGGGTGTCGTATTCGGCGAGCGGGAAGGTGACGCCCTGGAACTCGGCGATCGGGCGGCCGAAAGCCTCGCGCTCCAGCGTGTAGGGCCAGGTCTCGTCGAGCGAGGCGCGGGCGGGGCCGAGGCATTGCAGGCCGATCAGGGTCCGCGAATAGTCGAAGCCCTGCATGGTCTGGGTGAAGCCGGCGCCCTCGGGGCCGACGCGGTTGCGGTCCGGCACCCGGACGCCGTCGAACCAGATCGAGCCGCGCCCGACCGCGAGCGAGCCCAGATCGTCATAGGCCGAGCGCGAGACGCCGGGCGCATCGAGGTCGATCAGGAAGGCGGTCACGCCGCGCGCGCCGGGGCGGTCCGGATCGGTGCGGGCCATGGCGAGCACGCTGTCGGCATGGGCCGCCATGGAGATCGAGGCCTTCTCGCCGTCGATCACCCAGTCGTCCCCGTCGCGCCGGGCGCGCAGTTGCAGGTTGGCGGCGTCGGACCCGCCGCGCGGCTCGGTCAGCCCGAGCGCGATGGTCTCGCGGCCCTCGGCGATGGCCGGCAGCCGCGCCGCGGCCAGCGCCTCGTCGCCGTGGCGGGCGAGGATGTCGGCGCTGAGCGAGGAGAGCAGCGGCACATAGGCCACATTGAGGTCGCCATAGGCGATCTCCTCGATCAGCAGGCCGGCGGTCACGCCGTCGATGCCCATGCCGCCATAGCGTTCCGGCAGCGAGGGCGCGACCAGGCCGAGGCGGCCCATCTCGCGGATGAGCTCGGCGCCCATGGCGGCGTCGTCCTCGCGCTTGCGGTAACCGGGCAGCAGCACCTCGCGGGCGAAGCGCCCGGCGGCTTCCTTCAGGGCGGTCTGGTCTTCGGTCAGTCCGAACTGCATGGCGCGCTTCGCTCCCGGTGCCGGATATAGAGGCCGCTGGCTATGATGATGGCCGCCGCCGCCAGGGTCCAGCCGTCCGGGAGGAAGCCGAAGACGGCCAGCCCGAGCCCGACCGACCAGACGAACTCGATATACATGAAAGGCGCGACCAGACCCGCCGGGGCGGTCTCGTAGGCGCGGATGAGGACATATTGGCCGACGGCGCCGAACAGCGCGGGGAGCGCCAGCAGGCCCCAGCCGGCGAGGTCCGGCTCGCGCCAGAAGAAGGGCGCGGCGGCCGAGGTCGCCACGGCGCCGGCGAGCGCGGCGTAGAAGAGCGCGGTCGGCGCGGGGGCGGCGTGGCGGAGCGCGCGCGTCGCCACCTGGTAGAGCGCATAGAAAAGGGCCATGCCGAGCGCCAGCACGACGCCGGCATTGGCGGTCAGCCCGTCGGGTCCCGCCGCCACGGCGACCGCGGCGAAGCCGACGAACGCGGCCGCCCAGCGCCGGGCGCCGACACGCTCCCGGAGCCAGAGGACGGCGAGCGCCATGGTGAACAGCGGCGCCACGAAGGTGATGACGGTCATCTCCGGCAGCGCCAGAAGCTCCAGCGCGGCGAAGGAGCAGGCGGTCGAGGCGACGAGGAAGCCGCCGCGCAGGGTCTGCAGGGCCGGGCGCCCGGTGCGGAAGAGCGCGCCCAGCCGGTGCGGCATCAGGAGCGCCAGCGCCGCCAGATGCAGGGTGAAGCGCGCCCAGACCACCTGCACCGCCGGATAGCCCGCCTCCGTGCCCGCCTTGGCGGCGGCCTGCATGCACACGAAACAGGCCCCCGCCAGCACCGCGAACCCGATGCCGCGCAGCGCCGGGGAACCGGCGGCCGGCGTCACGGCGCTCCGGCCAGGCGGGCCACCTCGTCGGCGATGGCGGGGGACGCGGTCAGGCCCGGCGACTCGATGCCGAACAGGTTGACGAGGCCCGGCACCCCGTGCGTTTCCGGCCCCTGCAGCAGGAAATCCGGCTGCGGCTCGCCGGGCCCGTGGATCTTGGGCCGGATGCCGGAATAGGCCGGTTGCAGCGCGCCGTCCGCGAGGGCGGGATAGTAGCGCCGGACGGCGTCGTAGAAGCGCTCGGCGCGGGCCGGGTCCACGTCGTATTCCGGCGCCTCAAGCCACTCCAGATCGGGGCCGAATTTGCATTGCCCGGCCAGGTCCAGCGTCACATGCACGCCCAGCACGGAGGCCTCCGGCATCGGATAGACGAGGCGGCGGAAGGGCTGGCGGCCGGCCACGGCGAAATAGCTGCCCTTGGCGAACCAGGCCCGGGGGATGTGCCGCGCGTCCAGCCCCTCGATCCGGCCCGCGACGGCGGGCGCTGCCAGCCCGGCGCTGTTGACCACGAGCCCGGCGGCGAGCGTCATCGGCTCCGCCCCGCCGACCTCCAGCTCGACGCCGTCGCCCAGCGCCCGCCCGCGCACCACCGGGGCGTGGAAGGCGATCATCGCGCCCGCCTCCTCCGCATCGCCCTGGAAGGCCAGCATCAGCGCGTGGCTGTCGATGATGCCGGTGGAGGGCGAGAGCAGCCCGGCCTCCGCCTGCACCGCCGGCTCCAGCGCCCGCACCTCCGCGCCGGTCAGCAGTTCCAGGTCCGGCACGCCATTGGCCGCGGCGCGCACCTTGAGCGCCTCCAGTTCCGGGATGCGGCTCTCGTCGCCGGCGACGATCAGCTTGCCGATCCGCTTGTGCGGCAGGCCGCGTTCGGCGCAGTAGCCGTAGAGGAAATGCTTGCCCTCGACGCAGGCCCGCGCCTTGAAGCTGCCGGCGGGGTAGTAGATGCCGGCGTGGATGACCTCGCTGTTGCGCGAGCTGGTCTCGGTGCCGATGGCCTCGGCGGCCTCCAGCACGACCACGTCCAGCCCGGCCATGGCGAGCCGGCGCGCGCAGGCGAGCCCGACCGCGCCCGCGCCGATGACGACGCATTCCACCCTCTCCGCCATGCCCGCCGGCTCCTCCCGCCTTTCGCGGCTGCCCCGCTTCTAGCCTTGGCGGGCGGGGGAGGAAACGCCATATTCGCCGCAGCCGTCCCGCAAGAAGGCAGCCGCCCCATGCGTTTCCTCACGGGCCTCGTCGTGCTCATCCTCGCCGCCATGCCCGCGCTCGCCGCCGATCCGGGCCCCGGCGAATACTGGCGCAAGGCCTGGCCGAACACGGATTTCAGCCGCCATTCCGTGCCCTTCGAGGAGATCGCCTCGGGCGGCGTCGCGCGCGACCAGATCCCGCCGATCGACGATCCCGTCTTTACCTCCGTCGCCGAGGCGGAGAAGCTGATCGCGCCGACCGAGCCGGTGATTTCGCTGACGGTGGATGGCGAGCGCCGCGCCTATCCGCTGGCGATCCTGATCTGGCACGAGATCGTGAACGACACCATCGCCGGCCGGCCCGTGGCGGTCACCTATTGCCCGCTCTGCGACGCGGCGCTGGTGTTCGACCGGCGGGTCGCGGGCCGGGTGCTCGATTTCGGCACGACGGGGCTGCTCCGCTTCTCCGACCTTGTGATGTGGGACCGGCAGACGGAGAGCTGGTGGCAGCAGTTCCTGGGCGAGGCGATGGTGGGGGAGCTGACGGGCGAACGGCTCGCCATGCTGCCCTCGCGGGTGGAGAGCTTCCAGCGCTTCGCCGCCGCCGCGCCGGACGGAACGGTGCTGATGCCGAACGACATGGCGCTGCGCAGCTACGGCGCGAACCCCTATGCCGGCTATGACGGCGCGCACTGGCCCTTCCTCTACCGGGGCGAATACAAGCTGGTGGCGGTGCCGCCGCTGGCGCGCGTCGCCATGGTCGGCAAGCAGGCCTGGACGGTGGACCTGCTGAAGCAGAAGAAGCGCATCGAGGCGGGCGACCTCGTGCTGGAATGGGCGCCCGGCCAGAACTCGGCGCTCGACCAGGGGGTGATCCGCGAGGGCCGCGACATCGGCAATGTCACCGTGCAGCGCCGCGGCGCCGACGGCGGCCTCGTCGATGCGGTCCACGACGTCACCTTCGCCTTCGCCTTCCTCGCCTTCGTGCCCGACGGCGTCATCCGCACCATCTGCGGCCCGCATGTGAAGCCGGAAACCCTGCCGGAGAACCTCGCCTGCGGGTAGGGGCGGGACGACGACATGGGCCCCCGCCTTCGCTCGCTCCCTTTCGTCGCCCCGGACTTGATCCGGGGTCCATCCCTGACACGCGATGCTGCCGCAGCCGGCGAAGAACAAGCTCAACCACTGAAGCTACCGCCAGAACCAAGGCTGGACCCCGGCTCGGGGGCCGGGGCGACGGTGGGGGCAGGCGTTGCGAAGTCACCGAAGACAGATGTGTGAATCCAGCAGGCTCCCGGGGCGTTCGGGTAGTGCAGATGGAGGGCGTCCGGGCATGACGGTCGGGGGCGGGCCCGCCTCCCGGCCGGCAGGACCCCTGCCGGGATGTCATGAAATGTCATGTTTTTGCCGTGAAGTGGAGTGGGCCCCATGGGCCGGACAGTTGAGTTGAAACGAATTGACAGGTGCGGGTCCATTGGAAGGAAGATTGCCGATGAGAAAGCACCGCACGCACAGCATCGCGTTCAAGCGCCATGTCGTTGAGGAGTATCTGGCA
>JAJDVH010000086.1 GCA_022826185.1 Alphaproteobacteria bacterium | reverse complement strand
AAAAGCGCGCGCCGGTCTGGACCGGGCGCTGACTCACCTCCGGAGCACCGTCATGACCCATGTCATCGCCGAGGCCTGCATCGACATCAAGGACGGCGTCTGCACGCAGGTCTGTCCGGTGGATTGCATCTATGAAGGCGGACGGATGTACTACATCCAGCCCGACGAGTGCATCGACTGCGCGCTGTGCGTGTCGGTCTGCCCGGTGGACGCCATCTGGGACGAGGACGACCTGCCGGCGCAGTCCGCCGGCTTCACTGCCGTCAACGCGGAGTTCTTCGGCGACAGGGTCACCGGCTGGGGCCAGCCGGGCGGTCTCGGCCCGGAGTTCCGCACCGGGCAGGACCATCCCGTCGTGGCCGCCTGGGACCCCAACGGAGGCTGACCCGGAATGCATGCTGCGGTGTGGCGCTATCTGGAAGCGGTGGCCGAAGAGGGATCGATCCGCCGCGCCTCCGAGCGGCTCCATATCTCGGCCTCGGCCATCAATCGGCAGATCCTGAAGCTCGAAGACCGTCTCGGCGCGCCGCTGTTCGAGCGCCGCCCGGAAGGCATGCGGCTGACGGACGCCGGCCGGCTCGTGCTGCGCCATGCGCGCGACACGCTGCACGACTTCGCCCGGCTTCGCGGCGATATCGACAATCTGCGCGGGATCGTCAGCGGCGATGTGACCGTCGCCACGCTGGACAGCCCGGCCGTGCATTTCCTGCCCGAGGCCGTGGCGCAATTCGTTGCGGCGCATCCGGCGGTGCAGGTTCGCGTCACCGCCTGCAATCCCGTCGAGGCCATGCACGCCGTGTCCCAGGGTAACGCGGACCTCGGCCTGACCTTCTCCCCGGCCTGGCGCCGCGGGATCGCCCTGCTCGAAGATATCGCCTGCCCGATGTGCGTCATCATGAGACCGGAGCACGAACTGGCGCAGCACATCTCGGTCACGCTCGACGAATGCGCCGCCTTCCGCCTGATCTACCAGGAGCCTGCCGGCACGATGCAGCCTTTCGTCGGCGACGAGCTGGAGGCGTTCAAGAGGGCGCACAGGCCGGTCGCGGTCTCCAACACCCAGGCGGTGGTCAAACGCCTTCTGCTGCGGGGAGTCGGCATTTCCTTCTATACGCGGCTCGGGTTCTCCGAGGAGCTGGCCGCCGGCAGCCTGGTTGCGGTTCCGCTGGAAGGGGAGCGCCTGTCGGACCTGCGCCTCTGCCTGGTTGCGCCGTCCGACCGCCTGCCGACCGTCGCCGGACAGGCAATGGCCGCTCATCTTCGCAGCGCGCTCGTCTCGTTCGGCATTGATCTCGATCGAAAGGACGACTCATGACCGGAATCCTGGAGGTCGAGCGTCTTCTCGCCGCGCCCGGCCATCGCCCCGCCGAACATAACGTTCGCGTGGCCTGTTCGCAGCGCCGCATCGCCGGGATCGGGAAGACAGCGAGCCCCTGCCGCGACGGACGCATCGCGCTGCCCGCCATGGTCAACGCCCATGACCACGGCTACGGCATAAGCCCGCCCGCGCTCGGCGGCGCCGACGACGCGCTGGAATGCTGGATCGCGTCCTTCTCCAGGGCAACCATCGAGCCCCGCCTGGAAGCCGCTGTCGCGTTCGGCCGCATGGCGCTTGCCGGCATCGGGGCGACCGTCCACTGCCACAACTCGCTGGTGGCGGACCGCCTTGAGCCGGAAGCCGCCGAAGTCGCGCGCGCGGCGGCCGATATCGGCATTCGCGTCGCGTTCTCATGTCCCGTTCGGGACCGCAATCCGTGGATCTATGGAGACCGGTGCGCGCTCCTGCCCTATATGCCGCCTGAGGACCGCGCCGGGATGGAAGCCGCCATTGCCGATGGCGGCCCGGCGCTCCAACTGGTCGAGCAGGTCGAGGCCGTCGCCGCCGCCCACGAAAGCGACCTGTTCCAGGTCCAGTACGGCCCCATCGGGCCGCAATGGTGTCACGACATCACCCTGGAACGCATCGCCGAGGCGTCGGCTGCGAACGACCGCCGCGTCCACATGCACCTGCTGGAATCCCGGCGCCAGCGCGAGTGGCTGGATGCGGCCTACCCGCAGGGCATCCTCCGCTTCCTCGACGATATCGGCCTGCTGTCGCCCCGGCTGACGCTGGCCCACGGCGTGCATCTCACGGATGCCGAGTGCGCGCTGCTGGCCGAGCGCGGCGTCACGCTTGTCGTCAACACCTCCAGCAATCTGAGATTGCGATCCGGCATGGCCCCGGTCGCGCGCTTCATGCAGCACGGGCTGCGCTTCGCCCTCGGCCTCGACGGCAGCGCGCATGACGACGACCAGGACTACTTCCGCGACCTGCGCCTCGCCTGGCGGCTGCACAACGGCGCCGGTCTGGAACAGGCCCTTCCGCCGGGCCGGCTGTTCGATGCGGCCTGCCGCGACGGTTTCCGGTGTATCGACGGCAGCGACGACTACGGCGAGATCGCGCGCGGCGCCCGGGCGGACCTGGTCGTGCTGGACTATGCCGGCATGCGCGACGACTTCCTGATCTCCGACGAAGACGAACTCGATGTAATCCTGACGCGCGCGACCTCCCGCCATGTGCGCGGCCTG
>JAJDVH010000051.1 GCA_022826185.1 Alphaproteobacteria bacterium | reverse complement strand
CGCCTATGACGGCATCCGCACCGAGGTGCTGGCGGCGTCGGTCCGCGGCCCCCTGCATGTGGTCGAGGCGGCCCGCGTTGGCGCCCACGCGGCCACGGTGCCGCCGCAGATCCTGCGCCAGCTCTACCGCCATCCGCTGACCGATGCGGGGCTCGAAGCCTTCCTGGCCGACTGGCGCAAGACCGGCCAGTCGATCCTCGACCTGCCGGCCGCCGCGGACTAGGCCCCCCATGTCCGAGCCCATGCCGGACGATGTCGCGGACTATCTCCGCCGCAATCCCGATTTCCTGCGCCGCCACCCGGAACTGCTGGCGGTGCTCGCGCCGCCGGGGCGCGACGAAGGCGGAGTGGTGGACCTGCAGCGCGTCATGGTCGAGCGCGCGCGGCAGAACAACAGCGAGCTGCGCGAGGCGCTGCAGCATCTGCTGGAGATCGGGGAGGACAACCAGACCGGCATGTCGCGGGTCCATGATGCGGCGCTGGCCGCGGTGGGCGTCCGGCGCTTCGCGCACCTCGCCGCCATCATCGCCGGGGAATGGCCCGAACGGCTCGGCTGCGACGGGGCCGTGCTGGCCTTCGAGACGCGCCGTGAGGCGCTGCCTGCCGCTCCGGGGCTCGCCGCGCTGGCGCCGGGGCGGGTGGATGCGCTGACCCGCGGAGGCGCCGCCCGGCTCGAAGGCGGCCTCGACCGCGGACCGCCCGATGTCTTCGGCGCAGCGGCGAACATGGTCGCGAGCCAGGCGCTGCTGCGCCTCGTTCCCGGGCCGCGCCGGCCCCCCGGCCTGCTGGCGCTCTCTTCGCACGATCCCGGGCATTTCCAGGACGGGCAGGGAACCGAGTTGCTGGCGTTCCTGGCGCGCACGATCTCCGCCCAGCTGCCGGCGCTCATCGACCCGCCGGAGGCGCTATGACGCCGGATACCGGGCAGTTGCTGGAGGACTGGCGCGGCTGGCTGGCGCATGAGCGCGGCTTTTCCGAGCACACGGTCTCCGGCTACCTGCGGGACGCGGCGGACTTCCTCGCCTTCCTCGAAGGCTATAGGGGCGAGCCCGTCTCGCCGGCCGGCCTGGCGAATGTCGAGCCGCGCGACATCCGCGCCTGGCTCGCCGAGCGCGCCCGCAGCGGCATGGGCGCCGCGTCGCGCGCCCGCGGCCTCTCGGCGCTGCGCAACTGGCTGCGCTGGCTGGCGCGCAAGGGCATCGGCGATGCGGTGGCGCTCTCCGGCATCCGCACGCCGAAACTGCCTCGTCCGGTGCCGAAAGCGCTGGCCCATGACGAAACCGACCGCCTGCTCGCCGCAGCCGGCGAGAACTGGCAGGACCGCCGCGACCTGGCGCTGTTCTCCCTCCTTTACGGGGCGGGGCTGCGGATCGGCGAGGCGCTGGCGCTCGACGGACGCGCGGTCCGGGCCGGCGACACGCTGCGCGTCACCGGCAAGGGCCGCAAGGAGCGGGTCGTGCCGCTGCTGCCGGCCGTGCGCGACGCAGCTGACGACTACCGCAGGACCTGTCCCTATCCCCTGCCGCCCGGCGGGCCGTTCTTCGTGGGCGCACGCGGCGGACGCCTCCAGGCCGGCGTTGCGCAAAGTCGGCTGCGGCGGCTTCGCGCCCAACTGGACCTGCCGGAGAGCGCGACGCCGCATGCGCTCCGGCACAGCTTCGCCACCCATCTGCTGGGCGCGGGCGCGGACCTGCGCAGCATCCAGGAACTGCTGGGCCACGCCTCTCTCGCCACGACGCAGCGCTATACCGCCGTCGATGTCGCCCATCTCGAAAAGGTGTTCCGCGCCGCCCATCCGAGGGCGCGATAGTCCTTGGAAATGATTTCCTTCTGTTATAGTCCCGCGATTCGCCGCTGCCGGAGCGCTATGCCGTGACGATGCCCCTGGTCGGAATTTCGGCCTGTACCAAGACGTTCCACACCTTCCCGGTGCATTCGGTCCATTCCCGTTTCGCCGAGGTCATGGTGGAGGTGGTAGGCGCCGCGCCGCTGCTGGTTCCGCCGGTCGGCGAGCATATCGACATTCCGGACCTCGTCTCCCGCTTCGACGGCATCGTCACCACCGGCAGCCCGTCCAATGTCCAGCCGCATCTCTACGGCCAGGACATCGACCCCGAGAACACCAACTTCGATCCCGGGCGCGACGCCACCACCCTGCCCATGCTTCGCGAGGCCGTGCGCCAGGGCGTGCCCGTGCTGGCGATCTGCCGGGGTATCCAGGAGCTTAACGTCGCCTTTGGAGGCACGCTGCACCAGTTCGTGCACAAGGTGCCGGGCTGCCAGGACCACCGATCGGTCAAGACCCGCCCGATGGGCGGGCGCGCCGCGCTGCGCCATGCCGTGACGCTGACGGAAGGAAGCCTGTTGCGGCGCATAGCCGGGGGCCGCGCCATCGAGATGGTGAACTCGCTCCATGCCGAGGGGCTGGACCGGCTGGCCGACGGGTTCATGGTGGACGCCCACGCGCCCGACGGCGTCATCGAAGCGATTTCGCGGCCGGGCGGCGCCTTCTGCCTCGGCGTCCAGTGGCACCCGGAAACGCTCTATCAGCACAACGCATTCGCGCGCGCCATATTCGCCGCCTTCGGAGAGGCGGTGAAGGCCCATGCAATGGGCATCGGCGCCGTGCGGGCGGCATGAGGCCAGGCGCCGCGCGGGCGCCTTCCCTTCCCTCTTCGTTCGCCGAACGGCTGGTCGTCGCCGCGGATGACGGCCTGGAGCTGAGCCTCTACCGCCTGCGCGAGGGAAAGGCCGGCGCGCCGGCCCTGCTCTGGGGCCATGCCAACGGGTTTCCGGCGGGCGGCTACGCGCCGCTGCTCCGGCTGCTCGCGGACGGTTTCCGCGTCTATGCCTACGATGCGCGCGGACATGGCGGGTCCGGCCTGCCGGACGGCGAGCCGGATTTCGACCGCTACGCCGCCGATCTCGACCTTGTCTGCCGGGCGGCAAGGGACGACGCGGCCGGCGCGCCGCTCTTCTACGCCTCGCACAGCTTTTGCGGCGTGGCCGGGCTCAGGCTCGCCGGCGTGTTCGGGCGCGAGCCGTGGGAGGCGTTCACGGCCTTCGAGCCGCCGGTCTCGCCGCCGCTCGACCATCCGGCGAGGAGCTGGTCGGTGCAGGCGTCGCGCCAGCTGTCCGCCATGGCGCTCCGCCGGAGGCCGCGCTGGGCCGACCCGGAGGCCTTCCGACAGGCGCTCGCCGGACGGGACGCCTATCGCGGCTTCGACCCCGAGGCGCTGGCCGGCCATTGCCGGGGGTCGCTGCATCCGACAGGCGCGGGCGACTGGCAACTCGCATGCCCCGGGCCTCTGGAAGCGCACAATTACGAGGCGGCGCTCGATCCCTCGACCTATGAGGGCCTCGCCCGCACCGCCCGGCCCGTCACTTTCGTGGCCTGTGTGGACGGCGGCGCTTCCGGCAATCCGAGCTGGGCGGCGACGGTGCAGGCTGACTGCGCCAGGCGGGCGCCGAACGGCCGGCTGACGACATTCCCCGGCGCCGGCCATCTCGTGCCGTTCGAAGACCCGCCGCGCTGCGCCGCGCAGGTGCGGGAGATGCTCGCTGGCCGCTGACTTTTTTTGGGGAAAATCATGTTTGCGGTCTTGTCAAGCGCGACAATCCGTCCTATTTGTTTTCACAAAGGCTGCACGCGGCTATCTCGCCGCCTTGGGACTCCCCCTCTCGTCCCGCAGTCTTCGACGCCCTGAAGCGCCCGGTCTCCCCCCGACCGGGCGCTTCTCCTTGTCGGCCGGACAAGCCAGGCGATAGGATGACGCCATGACCGAGATTCTCGTCGTCAATCCCAACAGCACCGAGGCCGTGACCGAGGCCATCGACCGGGCGGCAGCGCCCTTCCGGACGGATGGCGGGCCCGAAATCCGCGCAGCGACCAACCGCGCCGGGCCGCCCGGCATCCAGAGCCAGGGCGACGCTGACGGGGTGGTGCCGCATTTGCGCGAGATGGCGGCGGAGGGCGGCGCGGACGCCATGGTGCTCGCCTGTTTCTCGGACCCCGGCCTGCATGTGCTGCGCGAGGACACCGGCAGGCCCGTCTTCGGCATCGCCGAATCCGGGCTGCTGACGGCGCTCACCCTCGGCGAGCGCGTCGGCGTACTTGCGATCCTGGCGCGGTCCGTGCCCCGTCACCTGCGCTATGTCCGCCAGATGGGCCTGGACGCGCGGTTTGCCGGGGACCGGCCGGTGGACCTGGAAGTGGTCGAACTCTCGGACCCGGTGCGCACCCGCGCCCGGCTGCTGGAAACCGGGCGCGAACTCCGCGACCGCGACGGCGCGGACGTGCTGGTGCTCGGCTGCGCCGGCATGGCCGACCAGCGCGCCGCCCTGTCGCAGGCCCTCGGCATGCCCGTCGTCGAGCCCGTCCAGGCCGCCATCGGCATGGCCGTGTCCTCGGTGATGCGGGGCTGGTGAGCACATGGTGAGCGGGGACGCGGGCCGATAGCGGACGGTAACACTCGGGGAGCGTCCGGAATGCTCGCCGCTTGCCAAACCGGGCCGGACGGGGTATCCCGCGCGCCTTGGCGAGACCCCATCGTCTAGAGGTTAGGACACCACCCTTTCAAGGTGGAGACACGGGTTCGATCCCCGTTGGGGTCACCATGCCGGCACATCCCTCGCGAGGAGGCGCGCAACCATGTCCGAACGGACCCTGTCCATCGAATATTGCGTGGCTTGAAACTACGAGCCGCGCGCCCTCCGTGCGAGGGACATATTGCAGGCGAACACCGGCCTTGCCGTGGCACTGGTCAAGGGCGGAGGCGGCGTCTTCGAAATCCGGCGGGACGGCGAGATGCTGTTCTCCAAGAAGGCGACGGGACGCTTCCCCACCGACGAGGAATTGCACGCGCTGCAATAGCCCGAATGCGCCGCCTGACCCGTTTCCTGTGGCTTCTGGCGGCGATGCTGCCGGCTTTCCAGCCGGCGGCGGCGCACGAGACCCGCATTGCGCCGGACTCGGCCGGGCAGTTGCAACTCTCCTTCGCCCCGGTGGTGCGCGGCGTCCGGCCTGCGGTTGTCAACATCTTCGCATCGGGGCGCCAGGTCGAGCGCAGGCAGCCCTTTTCCGGTTTCCCCTTCCTCAACGACCCCTTCTTCCGCCGCTTCTTCGATCTCGGAGACCGGCGGCGGCAGCGCGCGCAGAACTCGCTCGGCTCCGGCGTGGTCGTCGGCGCCGACGGCCTGATCGTGACCAATCACCATGTCATCGAGAATGCCGGCGCGATCAAGGTCGTGCTGGCGGACCGGCGCGAATTCCCGGCGCGGGTCGTGGCTTCGGACGAGCGCAGCGATCTGGCGCTGCTCCGGGCCGCGCTCGACGGCGAGACGCTCCGGCCCGCCGTGCTGGGCGATTCCGACGACCTTGAAGTGGGCGACCTCGTGCTGGCCATCGGCAATCCCTTCGGCGTCGGCCAGACGGTCACCTCCGGCATCGTCTCGGCGCTCGCGCGCACGGGCCCGGCGGTGCGCGGCCCCGGCTACTTCATCCAGACGGACGCCGCCATCAATCCGGGCAATTCCGGCGGCGCGCTGGTCAATCTCGCCGGCGAGGTCATCGGCGTGAACACGGCGATCTTCTCGCGCAGCGGCGGCTCGCACGGCGTCGGCTTCGCCATCCCGTCCAACCTGGTGCGCGTCATGGTCGACAGCGCCCGGCGGGGCGGGCGCGTCGTGCGCCCCTGGCTCGGCATCGAGAGCCAGCCCGTAACCACCGACCTCGCCGAGGCGCTCGGCCTCCCCCGGCCGGGCGGGCTTCTGGTCAACGCCGCGCGCGCCGATGGGCCGTTCGCGCGCGCGGGCGGGGCGCAGGGCGACGTGATCCTGTCCATAGAGGGGCATCCGGTGCTCGACCGCGCGGCGCTGCGCTTCCGCATGACGATGCTCCCGGCGGGCGGAGCGGCCGCGTTCGGAATCCTCCGGCGCGGCAGGGAGACGGTTCTCTCCGTGCCGGTCGAGCTTCCGCCCGAGACGCCGCCGCGCGACCGGAGGCGGCTGACCGGACCGCACCCGCTCGCCGGAGCCGGGATCGTCAACCTCTCCCCGGCGGTGATCGAGGAGTTCGGCTTCAACGGGCCCGACGCCGGCGTATTGATCGTAGATATCGAGCGCGGCTCGCCGGCGGCGCGCCACGGCTTCCGGCCGGGAGACCTGCTGCGCAGCATCGACAGGCAGGAGCCCGACGATACCGCCGATGTCGAGGCCATTCTGAGGACCGGCGAGCGTCCGTGGCGCATTTCGATCTGGCGCGGCGGGCGTTCGCTGACGACAATCTTCCGATGACGGGTTCGCTGTTCCAGGCCGCCGGGCTTGCCGACGAAGCGCCGCGCCCGCTGGCCGACCGGCTGCGCCCGGCGACTCTGGATGAGGTCGTCGGGCAGGACCATGTATTGGGGCCGGACGGACCGGTCGGGCGTATGCTGGCGGCCGGACGGCTCGCCTCGCTGGTCTTCTGGGGGCCGCCCGGCTGCGGCAAGACCACGGTTGCGCGCCTGCTGGCCGGCGCGGCGAACCTGCATTTCACGGCGCTCTCGGCCGTCTTCTCGGGCGTAGCGGATCTGCGCAAGGTGTTCGCCGAGGCCGAACAGCGCCGCGAGGCGGGCCGGGGCACCATGCTGTTCGTGGACGAGATCCACCGCTTCAACCGCGCGCAGCAGGACGGCTTCCTGCCCTGGGTCGAGACCGGCACGGTGGTGCTGGTCGGCGCGACGACGGAGAACCCGTCCTTCGAACTGAACGCGGCCCTGCTCTCCCGCGCCCAGGTGATGGTGCTGCGCCGGCTCGACGAGGAGGGACTGGAGACGTTGCTGCAGCGGGCGGAAGCCAGCCTCGGCGGGCCGCTGCCGCTCGACGACGGGGCGCGCACGGCGCTCAAGGCGCTGGCGGACGGCGACGGGCGCTACCTGCTCAACCTCGCCGAGGAGGTCGCCGGCGGCCCGGAGCTCGACGCCGCCGGCCTCGCCCGTGTGGCCCAGCGCCGCGCGCCGGTTTACGACAAGGACCGCGAGGGCCACTACAACCTCATCAGCGCGCTGCACAAATCCTTGCGGGGATCGGACGCCGACGCCGCGCTCTACTGGCTCGCGCGGATGCTGGACGGCGGCGAGGACCCCCGCTACATCGCCCGCCGGCTGGCGCGTTTCGCCTCGGAGGATGTGGGGCTTGCGGACCCGACCGCGCTGCCCGCCGCGCTTGCCGGCTGGGAGGCCTATGAGCGGCTCGGCAGCCCGGAGGGGGAGCTTGCGCTCGCGCAGACCGTGCTGCACCTGGCGACCGCGCCCAAGTCCAACGCCGCCTACGCCGCCTTCGGCGAGGCCATGCGGTCGGCGCGCGAGACCGGCTCGCTCATGCCGCCCATGCACAGCCTGAACGCCCCGACCCGGCTGATGAAGGACCTCGGCTACGGCGAGGGCTATGCCTATGACCACAACGCCCCGGACGCCTTCGCCGGCGTGAATTACTTCCCGGACGGCATGGCACGCCAACGGTTCTACCGTCCGGACGGCCGCGGCGCCGAGGCCGGGATTGCGGAACGGCTGGCCGCCTGGGCCCGGAGGCGGCAGGAATGAGCCTCTGGATCGCGGTCGCCGCAGGCGGGGCGCTCGGCGCGCTGGCGCGCTGGCTCATGGTCGTGCAGGTGACGCGATTGCTCGGCGCGGGCTTCCCGGCAGGCACCATGGCCGTGAATGTGCTGGGCTCGCTGGCGATGGGGCTGGTGGCGGCGCTGCTGGCGCAGGGGCTTTCGCTTTCGGCGGAGCTCCGCACCTTCCTCACCGTCGGCTTCCTCGGAGGCTTCACCACCTTCTCCGCCTATTCGCTGGACGCGGTCGTGCTGGGCGAACGGGGCGAGTGGCTCGGGGCGGCGTTCTACACGGCGGGCTCGGTCGCGCTCGGCATCCTGGCCTTCCTCGCCGGGGCGCGGCTCGCGCGCATGCTGCTGTGACCGGCGTCCGTCTGGAGGAAGTTCCGGCTCACGAGGCCGGCCAGCGGCTCGACCGCTGGGTTGCGCGCCGCCTGCCCGGCCTGCCGCAGGGCCGGCTCCACAAGCTGCTGCGCACGGGGCAGGTGCGCGTGGACGGGCATCGCGCGCGCGCCGGCGACCGGCTGCAGGCAGGCGCCATCGTGCGCCTTCCGCCGTCCGGTCCGGCTCCGGAGGTCCGGCCGGCCCCGTTACCCGACCGGCTGGTCGAGGAAGTGCGCGGCTGGGTGCTGCATCTGGACGAAGCGGTGATCGCGCTCGACAAGCCCGCCGGCCTCGCCGTCCAGGGTGGAAAAGGCACGGGGCGCCATCTCGACGGGATGCTGGAGGCGCTCCGCTTCGATGCGCCGGAGCGCCCGCGCCTCGTCCACCGGCTCGACAAGGACACGAGCGGCGTGCTGCTGCTGGCGCGGAGCGCGGCCGATGCGGCCCGGCTGACGGCGGCCTTCCGGGCGCGCGAGGCGGAGAAGCTCTACTGGGCTGTCACCGCCGGCGCGCCGGAGCCGCCTTCCGGCCGCATCGCCCGCCCCCTGGCGAAGCGGGGCCGGCCGGGCGGCGAGCGGGTAGGCGTCGATGAGGACGGCAAGCGGGCCGTCACCGACTATGAGACGCTCGCCCGCGCCGGGAAGCGCGCCGCCCGGCTGGCGCTCCGCCCGCTGACCGGGCGCACGCACCAGCTTCGCGCGCATCTGGCGTCCATCGGCTGCCCGATCCTGGGCGATGGAAAATACGGCGGCAAGGCGGCGTTCCTGGAAGGCATCGGCTTAGAGCGGCGCCTGCATCTCCACGCCCGCGCCATCGCGCTCGAGCATCCCCGCGGCCGGGGCCGGCTCGAGGTCGAGGCCCCGGCCCCGCCCCTGTTGCGAACCGCCTTTCGGCTGCTGGGGCTGGACCTGTAGCCCGTCGCGGGGGCCGCGCTTCCTGTCGCGCGGGGGTGCGCCCATGCTATCTTCGCCGCCCCGCCCGCCGGGAGGCCGACGATATGAGCCGACGACAGGCCGCCACCCTTCGTCCCCGACGCCGGGCGACCTACCGCGACGTGCTGGAGGCCCCGCCGCACAAGGTGGCCGAGATCGTCGCCGGGACGCTTCACACCAATCCGCGCCCGGCCCCGCGCCATGCACGCGCCAGCTCGGCGCTCGGCGCCAAGATCGGCGATCCTTTCGACTATGGCGGCGGGCCCGGCGGCTGGTGGATCCTCGACGAGCCGGAACTGCATCTCGGCGAGGACATCCTCGTGCCCGACCTCGCCGGCTGGCGGCGGGAGCGGATGCCGGAATTTCCCGACACCGCCTACTTCACCCTCGCCCCCGACTGGGTCTGCGAGGTGCTCTCGCCCTCGACCCGCGACCTCGACCGCCACGGCAAGCGCCCGGTCTATGCGCGCGAGGGCGTCAGCCATCTCTGGTTCGTCGATCCGGCGGCGCGCGACCTGGAGGTCTTCGAACTGCGCGAGGGCGCCTGGGCGCTCATCGCCGCGCTGCGCGACGACGATGCGGTTTCCGTGCCGCCCTTCGAGGCGGTCTCCTTCCCCCTGGACGCCCTCTGGCCCTGACGGGGTTCAGGCGGACAGCTCCCGGCGGTAGAGCGCTTCCGTCGCTTCGTCGAAGCAGGCGAAGACGATGCGCGCGAAGCCCGCGCCGTGAGCCTGTGCGCCGGCGACGGCGATGCCGGCCGCGCGATCCGCCGGGAAGCCGTAAACGCCCGTCGAGATGGCCGGGAAGGCGATGGAGCCGAGGCCGTGCTCCCGCGCGAGCGCGAAGCAGTTGCGGTAGCAAGCGGCGAGCAGCGCGTCCTCGGTCCCGGCTTCGCGCCAGACGGGTCCGACCGTGTGGATGACATGGCGCGCCGGCAGCCGGTAGCCGCCGGTGATGCGCGCCTCGCCGGTCGGGCAGCCGCCCAGCGTGCGGCATTCGGCCAGCAGGTCCGGGCCGGCCGCGCGGTGGATCGCGCCGTCCACGCCGCCGCCGCCACGCAGCGTCTCGTTGGCGGCATTGACGATGGCGTCCACCTCAAGCCTCGTGATGTCGCCGCGGAACAGTTCGATCATGGCCCGGCCTCCTCTTCCTGCTGCCGTTTCCACAATACGCGCAGCAGCAGCAGGCTCAGAAGAGAAGCGAGCGCCGCCGAAAGGAAAAGGCCGTCCAGGCCCCCGGTCAGGCGCTCGGCAAGCTTGGGTCCGGCCAATGCCTGCCCAAGGGCCATGACCGAGAAGAACAGCGCGAACTGCGTCGCGGTGTAGGAACGTCTGCAAAGGCCCATTGCATAGGCCGTGACGGCGACGGTTCCGAAACCGTCCCCCAACTCCCTAATGGCGAAGGCGAGGCCGATCCAGACGGACTCGGCCGATGCCCAATTGAGCGCCAGGACCGCCAGGTTGGACAGCAGCAGCAGGCCTGCCGCGAACAGCAGGCCCGGCAACGGGCCGCGCGCATACACCACCATCGCTCCGGCAACGATGCCGACGACGGATGCGCCGCTTCCGACGGCCTTGATCGGAAAGTCCATATCCGCCTCGGCGGAGCCGAGCTTGAAGAGCAGGAGGAACGCCAGCGCGGCAAGCCATGCCGGACGAGTAAAGAACTCCGTCAGCGGCGCCAGGAAGGTGCGGGAGACCCAGCCGGCAACCGCCCCGCCCCATCGCGCCGCCGCATCGGCGAAGCGATTCTCGCGCGCAGCCATGTCCGGCTCTTCCGCGCGTGCAGGCTCGGGACCGAACAGAGCGATGGCGACCCCGACGAGCAACAAAGCCAGCGTTGCCACATGGTCAACAGTCCCGATGTCTGCGTTTACCGAAGCAACAATCAGCGGAATGGCGGTGACCGTGCCAAGGATTAACCCGATGCTGGCGACCGCCTCACCGGCGCCGTACCGGCTCTTTTCCAGCAACTCGATACGATAGGCGTTGACGACAGCACTGAAGCTGGACGAGGCAAGCACCGCAACGAGGCCGAGAAGCAGGACTGTTCCCGGATCGGCCGACGGGCCGAGAATTCCCAGCATGGGCATGGCCGTCATGTAAAGGACATATGTAACCAGCATCCAGGACCGGCGGCGGCCCAGCCGGTTTGTCAACCAGGGCAGCGGCAGCCGGTCGAAAACCGGCGCCCAGATGAAGTTCAACTTGTGAAAGGCGGACAACAGCACCAAGAGACCGAAGATGCTTTGCCATTCGAAATGAAACACCATCGCATGAACGCCGGCGGTCCAGCTAAGGGCGACGCCCATGCAGAAGCCGAGCGGCAGCATGAGGGCGATGTGGGGGTGCCAGAAGGCCCTCGCCGGGCGGAGGAAACCGAGGCGGCGGGCGGGCGGGGGCGCTGCTTCCATTCGGTCGCTTCACCTCACGCCGGCGGGGGAATGTCGCCGCCGTCGGCGACGGGATAGACGCGGAGCGGGCGTTCGCGTCCTCGTATCTCGACCAGCCGCGACGGGAACCCGGAGAAGTCGGCCCCGGCGAGGCGCACGACGCGCTGCGAGATCACTGCCTGGCAGGCGAATTCCTTGGTCATCGGCTCCAGCCGGCTCGCGACATTGACGGCGTCCCCGATGGCGGTGACCGAGGTGGCCCGGCTGTAGCCCATCTCGCCGACGATCACCGGGCCGGCATGGAGGCCGACGCCGATGCGCAGTGGCTCGGCCAGCTCCTCGCCCAGCGCCTCGTTGAGCTCGTCCAGCGCCGCCGCCATGGCGCGGACCGCCTGCAGCGCGCTGCGGCATCCCGCGCCGGGGTCGCCGTCGATCCCGAACAGCGCCATCACGCCGTCGCCGATGAACTTGTCCACATGGCCGCCCTCCTCCTCGACCGCGCGGCCCATGGCGAGGAAATAGCGGTTCAGCAGGAACACCACGTCGTAGGGCAGCTTGTCCTCGGACAGCCGGGTGAAGGCGCGCAGGTCCGCGAACAGGATGGCGATCTCGCGCTCCGCGCCCTGCTGCGTGCCCGTCCGCGCCCGCGCCTCGACCGGACCGGCGGACGCAGGCAATAGCGGCGTAAGCGTCACGTCGCCCGCCGGCACCGTGCGGCAGGCGAGCCTCACCCGCTCCGGCGCGCCGATGCGCCTGAGCAGGGCGCTTTCGCCTTCATCCGGGGGCGGCAGCGAGTCGAAGCCGCGCGAGACATGCACCCGGCAGGTGGAGCAGCGCCCCCTGCCGCCGCAGACCGACGCATGGGGTATGCCGGCGGCGCGGCTCACCTCCAGCAGCGTCGCGCCGGGTTCCGCCCGCACCGTGCGCCCGTCGGGATAGGAGACGCGGACCGGCCGCTGCCGCCGCGCCCGGAGCGCGCGGACCAGCCGCCAGGCGACCAGGGCCGCCACGGCCATGCCGGTCATCGCGCTCATCCGCGCTTCGATGCCCTGCACCCACTCGACCCCGGCGCGCCCGGGGAAGCGGATCTCTTCCAGCATCGCGCCGACCCAGCCGGAATCCGCCGCCACCAGCGCCAGCACGTCGCGCCCGCCGACCGCGAAACCCGCCAGCGCCAGCGCCGGCAGCAGCAGCGCCGCCGCGAAGAAGACCGGCAGGCCCGCCCGGTACCATGCCTGGAGACGCAGCCAGAAGTGCATGCCGATGCAACCGTGGATCCAGGCGGCGGCCATGAGCGCAATCTGCTGGAGCGGATCGCTCCAGGTCGCCCAGAGGACGAAGGGATAGCTCGGGTCCATGCCGAAGCGCACCGACAGCCCGAGCGTGCCCAGCATGTGCAGGCAGAGCAGGAACGGGATCGCCAGCCCCAGCAGCTGCTGCGCCGCCTCCCAGGCCGGCATTCTGAGGTCGCGCTTGCGGAAGAGCCGTGCGACCGAGAGCACGCCGTGGGCGGCGAAGCTGCCGACCAGCAGCACCGTGCCCGGCGGGCTGCGCCAGATGCCCGCGAAGATGCGCCGCCCGGCCTCCATCGCCTCCACGGAGGCAAGGCCGAAGGTGTGGTTCAGCAGATGGCCCGTGACATAAGCGAAGAGGACGACGCCGCTCCAGAGCCGGAGCTGCTGTATCACGCGGCCGCGCATGGGTTCCCGACGCCTGCGGAAGCCACATCCGGCAAGCCGGCCAGCGAGCCGCCCGAGCGCGCGCCCATCTGCTCGATGATGCGCGCGGCGGCGAGCCCGCCCAGCCAGGCGCACTCCGCAAGCGGGCGCGGCCGGGTATAGGCGTGCAGGAAGCCTGCGGCGTAAAGGTCGCCCGCTCCGGTGGTGTCCACGAGCCGCTCCACGCGGACCGCCGGCACCTCCTGCCGTTCACTGCCCGAGACGATCAGCGACCCCTCCGCGCTGCGCGTGAGCGCCGCCGTCTCCACCATCCCGGCCACGGCTTCGGCCGCTTCCCGGAGGTCCGCAGCCCCGGTGAGCGATACCGCCTCCTCCTCGTTCGCGAACAGCAGGTCCACCCGCTCGGCGATCAGTTCGAGGAAGGTCTCCCGGTGCCGCGCGACGCAGAACGGGTCGGAGAGGGTGAGCGCGACCTTGCGTCCGGCGGCGCGCGCGGCGTCCGCCAGCTTCACCATCGCCGCCTTGGCCTCCGGCGCATCCCACAGATAGCCTTCGAGATAGGTGACCGCCGCCCGCGCCGCTGCTGTCTCGTCAATGTCGGCGGGTTCGATTTCGGCGGCGGCGCCCAGCATGGTGAGCATGCTGCGCTCGGCGTCGGGCGTGACGAAGACGAGGCAACGGCCGGTCGCGGCGCCCGAGGCCGCGGCCGGCGTGTCGAACCGCACGCCGGCCGCGCGGATGTCGCGGCGGAAGGCGTCGCCCGCATCGTCGTTCCGCACCCGCCCGATATAGCCGGTCCGGGCCCCGAGAGAGGCGAGGCCGGCGGCCGTGTTGCCCGCCGAACCGCCCGACGCCACCGCGGCCGGCACGACCTTGCCGTGCAGTTCGGCCGCCCTAGGCTCGTCGACCAGGGTCATGATCCCCTTCTCGACGCCGTTTTCGGCCAGCCAGGCATCGTCCACATGGACCAGCACATCCAGCATGGCGTTGCCGACAGTCAGAACATCGAGCGGGGCGTCTTTCATGGGAACTCCAAGGGCGCAAAAACCGCCGGAGTATAGACCCGGATTTGCCGCCGGTATCGCAGCCATGTCCGGAAGCCGGCGCCGTCAGCCGGCCAGGAGCTCCGACACGCACCCGTCCAGAAAACGCATGAAGCCGCCGTCCTTGCGGCTCGGCGTCGCCGCGCAATGCCCCCAGTCGGAGACATAGGGCCGGAGCTCGGCATTCGGCATATACCGGGCCTCGATCTCGTTGTCTTCGGGAGGGAAATAGAGGTCCGTCGTGGAGGGGACGAGGATTGCCCGCGCCCGTATGGCGCCCAGCGCGCGCTCGAAGTCGCCGCCATACCGCTCATTGGCGCTGATGTCGCCGAGCTGCCAGGTCCGGAGCTTGGCCAGCAGGTCGTTCGCGTCCCACCCGAGATGGTCGCGCTCCCAGTCCAGCAACAGCTCCTCCCAGGTCTCGAAGCCGAGCTCGCGGTGGAGCCGCTCCCGGTAGAAGGCCTGCGAATAGGCCCACCCCGCATAGACCCGACCGAACGCCTTCAGGCCCGCCTCGGGCGGCACGCGATAGTCGCCCCCGGCAAACGCGCTGTCCGCCAGCAGCGCCGCCTTGACGCCTTCCAGAAACACCTTGTTGTGCGGCGAGGTCCGCGCGGCGGCGCAGAAAGGCAGGATGGCGGCGACCATGTCGGGGAACTGCGCGCCCCATTGATAGGACTGGCAGCCCGCCATCGACCATCCGAGCACGAGGGCAAGGCGCTTCACGCCCAGGACCCCGGTGAGCAGCCGGTGCTGGCAGCGGACATTGTCGTGGAGCGTGACGGCGGGGAAGCGCGGACCGTCGAAGGGCGGCGGCGTGTTGCTCGGCGAGGAGGACAGGCCGTTGCCGAACATGTCGATCGAGACGATGAACCAGCGCGACGGATCGAGGGACGGCGCCCGGCGGATATAGGCCTCGTTGCGAACATGCGTGCCCGTGTAGAAGGTGGGCATGAGGATTGCGTTGTCGCCGGCGGCATTGAGCGAGCCCCAGCTCTGGTAGGCCAGCCGCGCGTTCGGCAGAGCGGCGCCCGACTGGAGCGTCACCTCGCCGAGGTCGAAGGTTTCGTAGCCGGTCGCCAATTGGAAGCGCGCCCCCGTTTCTGTCCCGGATCGATGCGGCGTTCAGTAAAGCCGCAGATACTCTTCGACCTCCCAGTCCGTCACCGCCTGGTGGTAGCGCTCCCACTCATCGGTCTTGTAGCGCAGCCAGGAGTCCATCATGGCCGGGCCCAGAACCTCGGCCGCCAGCGGGTCGCCCCTCAGGATTTCGGTGGCCTCGAGCAGGTTTCGCGGCAGTCGCTTTCCGCCGGCGGCGCGGATTTCCTCGTCCGAGAGTTCGTAGAGGTCCCTGTTCAGCGGCGGCCCGGGATCGACGCGCTCCGCCACGCCGGCAACCGCCGCCGCAGTGGTCATGGCGAGCGACAGATAAGGGTTCATGCACATGTCCGCGGCGCGGTTCTCGATGCAGAACCGGTTCTGCGGCAGGCGCAGCATGCAGGAGCGGTTGTTGTCGCCATAGGTCATGTGCGTCGGCGCCCAGGTCACGGTGCCGCCCTCGAACCCGCCGACCCGGGGCACCAGCCCGTTGTAGGAGTTGACCGTCGGGCAGGCGATGGCGGTGAGCGCCCCGCCGTGGCGCAGCAACCCTCCGACCGCGTGATAGGCGGCGTCGCTCCAGCCGCCGTCCGGGTCCGCGAAGAGGTTCGCGCCCGGCCTGTCCAGCCGCTGCATCGAATAGTTGATGTGGGCGCCCGAACGCCAGTCGCCCACGGTCGGCTTGGGCATGAATGTGACGAACAGGCCGTGCTTCTTGGCGACCTCCTTCAGCAGCACCCGGAGGAACACCAGCCGGTCCGCCATGCCGAGGACGTCCGTGTAGCCGAAATCGAGCTCGAACTGCGAATAGGCGCCCTCGGCCACGACGTCCTTCAATCCCCAGCCAAGCTCGTCGAGAATGTCGATGAGCGCGCCGAGAAAGCCCATCGAATCGATGGAGAACTCAACGTCGTAACCGAACGCCTGGCGTCGCGGGCGCACCCCCTCGCCGGCGGGCGGATCGTCGTCGAACGCCTTGACGGGCCGGCCGTCCCGCCAGCGCATGACGATGAACTCCGGCTCGATGCCCGCGAAGCCGGCCAGCCCCTTGTCCGCGGCGTCGGCGGCGATTCGCTTGAGCGTGTGGCGCGGACACAGCCTGTAGGGCGCGTCCTCCCACCACAGGTCCGCGAACATCCACGCGCAGTTGCGGTCCCAGGGGCAGATGACAAGCGTGTCGAGATCGGGGACCGGAATCTGGTCCGGGTCGGCCGGGGTGAGTTCCGGCACGAACGAAATGGAATGCACGGCGAATTGCGGACCCTTGCCCATGCACAGGTTCTCGAAATCGCCGAGCGGCACCGGTTTCGTCTTGGGCTGCCCGAACAGGTCGATCCAGCAGGAGAACACGTATCGGACTCCCGCCTCGGCGAGCTTCGCCCGCGCTTCGCGAACACGCTCGATATCGGGCAGCGCCCCGGCCATGTCTTCCGGTGTCGGATTCATCGGACGCACCCCTTGCCTCGCCGCGACTCGATCCTGATAATATTCAACTCATACCCGCCAATTTACCATATTTTTTCAAAATAATCTTCCATAACTGACAAAATATTATCAATTGCGCAAAATTCTGATAAATTACAAGGATTGACCCCATCCCGAATTCGGGGGACCCGGAACACATGCCGCCAGCCATGCCCTCGCAACCGTCCCCTGCCTCCGCCGGCAACAAGGGAGAGCGCCCCGGCAACGTCTCCGCGCTCTCGTCTCCCGGCGACGACCTCAACCGGAAAATCGTCCGCCTGCTCCAGGCCGACGGCCGCGCGACCTATGGCGAGATCGGGCAGAAGCTCGGCGTTTCGGGCGGGACGGTCCGCAACCGGGTGGCCCGCATGCGCGAGACCGGCATGCTGCGCATCGTGGCCGTGGTCGATCCGGTGGCGGTCGATTACGAGGCGGACGCGATGCTCGGCGTCAAGGCCGCGCCCGGGGTCACGCCCGCCGCGCTGGCGGAGCGCCTCGATCCCTGCTCCGCGGTCGTCTACATCATGTGGGTCAGCGGCCGCTTCGACCTGCTGGTCGAGGTCGTGTGCGACGAGGAAACCGAGTTCGAGCTCTTTCTCAACGACCATATCCACGGCCGCTCCGACATCGCCCATGTCGAGGTCATGACCCGGATCGGCATGTTCAAGAACCAGTTCCTCCTCAAGCGCCACGTGCCTTAGCGCCTGATCCGTTCGTGTTGGAGCGGCCTCGTCCACATGGCCTCAACCGTCACCCCGGACGGAGCGCGGCGTAGATCCGGGGCGGCGGTTGGGGGCGCGCAGCGCTGAGCCGACCGGGACAGATGTGGGAATCCGGCGGGGTTCGGAAGCCGGGACGACGAACGAAGGCCCTGCCCATCGGCCGCAGCCTTGCAGGGTGTCATGGAGTGTCATGTTTTGTCATGTTTCGTCATGGTCCGGTCGCCGGCGCGCATGGCGCGGTTGGCCTGCGGTGGCGGGCGCGGGGTGCTCCGGCAGCGTCGCCGCCGGTTCTGGCGGGGGTCGGTTTCGGTCATGCGTGCCTCCTTCCAGGCAAAGGGCGGGACAGGGGTGTCCCTGTTCCGCGCGTATCGCGTGCGGGCGCGGGCGGGCGTCGGCGCCGGCGCGGTTCGCGCGCCTGATTGCGCGCGCGAGTCATCAGGGTGCACCTCTCCCGTGCGTTTCCCAGGGATTTTTTCGCCGACGCGGCAGGAAGCGGCTTCCGGATACCG
>JAJDVH010000173.1 GCA_022826185.1 Alphaproteobacteria bacterium | reverse complement strand
CTTTCGGGGGCGGTGCTTTCGGATGTGCAGGACTATGCGCAGGAGACGGGGAATGGCGCTGCGCATGTCACGCGCTGGAAGCAGGCGCTGGCCGGGTTCGGGGCGAGGAACGGCGAGACGGAGATGACCGCCACCGCGGCGCAGGATCATGCAGACGACTTCTGGGCGGTCCGCTGGAACCCGGTGGTGACGGCGCTGCAGTGCCTGGAGAACGCCGTCAACACCGAACCCGGGATCGCGGTCACGGGCGGCAGCGGCATCACGGAAGGCGGGGATGCGGAGTTCACAATAACGGCGACGCCGGCGCCGACGGCGAACCTCGACGTGACGCTCGATATCGAGGACGACGCAAACAGCGACTTCCTCGGCACGAGCGATGAGGGCTCGCAGACGGTCACGATCCTTGCGAACCAGAACTCGGCCACCTTGACGCTTTCCACGACGGGCGACACGACAGATGAGGCGAACGGAAGCGTCACGGCGACCGTCCGGACCGGCAACGGCTACACGGTGGCAACTGCGCCCGACGATACCGCCTCGGTTGCGGTGGCCGACAACGATGCGACCACGGTCGTGCTCTCGACGCCGGACACCAGCGCTGCGGAGGGCGATGCGACGGCGACCGCGGAGATCGTGCTGACGCTCGGGCGCGGCCTTGTGGACGGCGAGAGCCTGGTGGCGCCGCTGCAGTTTGCTGGCGGGGCGGCGGGCACGCTGTTCACGCTCGCCTGCCCGAGCCCCCTGCCGACGGGTGTGACCTGCCAGAGCCTGGACAGCGCGCCGCAGGTGACCTTTGCGCCGGCTTCGGGCGTGAGCGCCACGGCGGTGACGCTTGCCTTCACGGCGCGCGATGACGCGGACAGCGATGGCGAGACGGTGACGGTGTCGATCCCGGCCTCCTCGTCGGGCAGTGCGCCGGTGCTGACGGCGACGGGCCTCGGCGGCGGCGCCACGGGATTGCGCAGCGGCAATGGCGAGATCGCCATTGCGGATGACGACGCCCCGACGGTCAATACCTACGCCGCCCTGATCGCGAAGATGTATGAGTGGCGCAACGATCCACAGTGGAAGAGCCACAAGGCGCACACCGACCGCTGGGACCGGGCGCTTCTGGCGTTCGGGGAGAGTGTGGCGGACAGCACGCTGACGCCGATGACGGCGGATGAGGCGCAGGCGTTCGCCGACCGGGGGTGGACGCGCTGGGTGGAGGTGGCGAAGGCGCTGCATGAGATCGAGAGCGCCGGCACGAGCACGAATACCGAACCCGAGATCGCGGTCACGGGCGGCAGCGCCGTCACGGAAGGCGGCGACGCGGAGTTCACGGTGACGGCGACGCCCGCACCGACAGCGGACCTCGACGTGACGCTCGATATCGAGGATGACGCCACGAGCGATTTTCTCGACGACAGCGACGAGGGCTCTCATACGGTCACGATCCCTGCGAACCAACCCTCGGCGACGTTGACGCTCTCCACGGTGGGCGACAGCACGGACGAGGCGGATGGCGTCGTCACGGCGAGTGTCCGGACGGGCAATGGCTACAGTGTGGCGGCGCCGCCCGGCGATACCGCCTCGGTTGCGGTGAATGACGATGACACCCCGGCGGTCCCGACGCTTTCGGTCGCGATCGCGCCGGCATCGGCGAATGAGGGCGATACCGGCAAGAGCTGGGCCACGGTGACCTTCGGCCTCGATCCGGTGCGCGCCCAGCCGACGGTCTTCAAGGCCTGCCTTGCAGGTACGGCGAGCGAGGGCGAGGATTACCGGCTCGTCGGTCCCGGCGACGAGACGCCGCTCAGCCTGACCGGCGCATGCCACAGCTACACGCTTGCCGCGAACACGGCGAGCGGCGAGGCGCGTCTCATGATCCCGGGCGACACGGCGTTCGAGCCCGACGAGACCGTGACGGTGGAATTGCGGGACCCGCCCCAGGGCGCGGCCGTCTCGGGAGGCGCGGGAACGGCCGCCCATACCATCGTCAATGACGATCCGGAACTGGCCGGCTGCGTGGACAGCGTGCTGCGCGCGACAGTCGAGGGCTATGCCGGGGATACGGGGGAAAGCCGGCAATACCGGGACCGGTGGGAGCGAGTGCTGGCCGCGTTCGGGACGAGCAACGGCTACAGGGCGATGACCGTGGCCGAGGCGCGGGACAATCGGGATCAATTCGACACGGTCCAGTGGCAGCCGGCGGTCGACGCCATCGAGTGCCTGCAGCTTGGCCCCGCGATCACGGTTACGGGCGGCGGCTCCATTACCGAGGGCGGCAATGCGGCGTTCACGGTGACCGCGCTGCCGGCGCCGGCGGCGGACCTCGATGTAACGCTGACCCTCGCGGACGACACGGCGAGCGATTTCCTCGACGACAGCGACGAGCGCGCGCACACAGTCACCATCCTTGCGGGGCAGAACGCGGCCGATCTGGCGGTCTCCACGGAGGATGACGGCACGGAGGAGGCGGATGGCAGCGTCTCGGCCATGGTGGCGAGCGGAGCGGGCTACCGGATCGGCAGTCCCGGCGCGGCCACGGTTGCGGTGAGCGACGATGACGACCCGGCACCCTCCCTGCCGGTGGTGAGCATTGCAGGCGGCAGCGGCATTGCCGAGGGCGGCGCGGCCAGCTTCACCCTGACCGCCGCGCCCGCGCCGACGGGCGACATTGCGGTCGAGGTGGATGTGACGGACAGCGGCAGCTTCGCCGCGAGCGGCCAGACGGGCACGCAGACGGTGACCATCGGCGCGACCGGCACGGCGGCGCTCACCGTCGCCACGGAGGATGACAGCACGCAGGAGGCGAACGGCACGATCACGGCCACGATCCAGGCCGGCACGGGCTATGCGGTGGCGGCGTCTCCAGACGACACGGCTTCGGTCGCGGTGGAGGACGATGACGCGGCGGCGGTGCCGAAAGGTCCGAGCCTGTCGGTGAACGATGTGACGGTGCAGGAGGGCCCGTACCGGCGCGTCACGTTCACGGTGACGCTCAGCGAGGCGTCGGACAGGTATGTGCCCTTCTCCTGGCGGGTGCGGGAGTCGGACCCGGTGTCGGCGAAGCGGGGCGTGGACTTCTGGGCGTCCACCTCGAAGCAGTTTGCGGGCATGAGGCCGGGCCAGACCGAGTACCGGATCCGGGCGGGCATGGTGGTCGACGACAGCCATGACGAGGACCCGGAAACCTTCGAGATCGTGCTTTCGGATGCGTTCGACGCGGCGATCGCGGACGGGGTGGGCGTGGCGACGATTATCAACAACGACCCGATGCCGGCGGCATGGTTGTCGCGCTTCGGGCGCACGGTGGCGGAGCAGGCGCTGGACGGCATAGCGAACCGCATCGCGGCGCCGCGCACGGCCGGCTTCGAAGGCTCGTTCGCCGGCCAGGCAATGTCGTTCGCTCCCGGCTCGGGGTCCGGAACAGGCGGCCCGAACAGCGGGTTCGGCGCGGCGCATGACCGCGGCCTGACCGACCCTGCCGGATCGGGGGACACGGAGCCGGTCGCCGTCGGCTCGCAGTCCGGGACAGGCCCTGGATACCCGGAACAGGCGATGTCCGGGACGGGTGGGTCGGCTTTCGGCGACGACAATGCCGGCAGCGCCTATGCCATGACCATGCGCGACATCATGCTGGGCACGAGCTTCACGGCGACGGGGGCAGAGGATTCGCGCGGCGGGAGCCTCGCCTTCTGGGGCCGGGCGGCGCAGTCCTTCTTCGACGGCAGGGAAGGCGCGCTCTCTCTCGACGGCGAGGCGACCACGGCCATGCTGGGCGCGGACTATGCGCGCGACAGCTGGCTGGTCGGCATGGCGCTGATGCAGAGCCGGGGCAAGGGCGGTTATGCCGATACCGGCATCGATTCCCGCCCCGCGTCGCAGAGCTGTGGCGGTGACGGCATGGACGCGCAGACGGAGGTCCTGTGCAGGGGCGCGGTGCGCGAGGGCGACGGCAAGGTGGAGGCCGCGCTCACGGCGGCGCTGCCCTATGCGTCCCTGCGGGCTTCGGAGCGCCTGGAGTTCTGGGGAGCGCTCGGCCACGGCACGGGCGATGTCACGCTGAAGCCCGAAATGGGCGGCGCGCTCAAGGCCGATATCTCCTGGAGCATGGCGGCGATGGGCATGCGCGGCGAACTGCTGGCCCCATCGCCGGAAGGCCCGGCGCTGGCGCTGGTCTCGGACGCCCTCTGGGCGCGGACCTCCTCGGACAGGACGCAGGACCTCGCGGCCTCCGACTCCGATGTGACCCGGCTCCGGCTCGGGCTGGAGGGGCGCTGGCATATCGCGCTGCCCGGGGCTTCCGGTTCCCCATACGGGGCGGAGGGGGCAGGCATGACGCCGAGGCTGGAGGTCGGCATGCGCCATGACGGCGGCGATGCGGAGACCGGCTTCGGGGTGGAACTCGGCGGCGGCATCGCCTGGAGTGACCCGGCGCTCGGGCTCAATCTCGATCTCTCGGGCCGCACGCTGGTCGCGCACGGCTCGGACGATCTGGAGGACCGGGGCTTTGCGGCCTCGCTCGCCTTCGATCCCGAGCCGGCGAGCGCGCGGGGCCTGTCGCTCTCACTGAGGCAGGACTGGGGCGGGTCGGCAGCGGGCGGTCTCGACGCGCTGTTCACGCCCGACCCGCTCGGCGAGCGCGGCGGCTCCGGCGACGCCACCGCCCGCTGGCATGCGGAAGCGGCATACGGGTTTCCGGCGCTGGGCGGGCGCTTCACCGGCAGCCCGCATGTGGGGCTCGGCCTCGCCACCGGCGCCCGCGACTACACGCTCGGCTGGCGCCTCTCCCCCGCCGGCAATGCCCCCGATCTCTCCTTCGGCATGAGGGCGACACGCAGCGAAAGCGATGCCGCGCCGCCCGAACACCGGCTCGGGGCAGAGATCAATATCCGGTGGTGACGGTCTCGGAGACGCTAACCGTGTTCCTGGCGCACCTTCCGAGCCTCTGGGTGCAGGCTGCGCCGACAGTGTTGAATTCGGACGAGAGGCCGACAATGCACCTTCCAGCGCAGAGGGATATCCCTGCTGTCGCCAAGCAGCACGGTGCTGCCCGCCTACGTCCAGTGAGCGAATCGTCGGGTCGATGCCGACACTTCGAACAGCGACATCGCGCCGCCACACGCCATTATTGCGAGGCGTTCTTGCACCATTGCGAGCTTGATTGCCGAGCGATAAGGCTGGCCACCTTCTGCGCCCCATTGGTCACGCTCCATGGAGTAGAATACGCTCTCAAGCAGGCGTCGAAACCCATGTATCTACCCACAACAACCCTTCGCTTCGAGGATCTATGAGATGATAACCACCTCTCTATTTGTGTCTGCCCTTGACCTCTTGCGCCCATCTAAATCTCCTCACCTTATATCCATTACTGTTGGCACAATATCATTAGTTTTTCTTGGACTTAAACCAGTCAGTCAATCAGAATTCTGGTATATTGCCATACCAATATACATTACGATGTTTATTTTGGTGTATTTTTCATTCAAGGATGTGCCGGATGCTGACGAAATTAAGGATGAAGAATCGAGGAAATCAATTGTTGAGGGATACTTTAGGTTGTCAAGGACATTGGGAATAGCGACAAGTATTGGGGGAATGGTATTTGCTGCCGTTATGATTTCTAAATCCAAGTCTGATTTATTTTTTGTTTCGTATTGTATTGCAACATCACAATTGCTGGTGTTTCTTGCTTATTCTGCGATTAGACTGTTTAAGGAAGAGGAAGAATCGAGACTAAAGATTGTTGAAATTAGTCTCATAACAAATGTGCTATTGATTGGAACTATTTACTGTATAACTCAAATCGATATTGATTCAGAAACTGGAATAAAATTTAAGGAAGAATCTTTACGATACACTTGTTCTTCCATAGCGTTATTCTGCCTTTGGTTAGTATATGAAGGATTTTGGCTTGCGCGCATAGCATCGCTATTCAAGGTAGAAATCCGCTAGATGGCTGTTTAATGCTGTGAGTTTTTGTGGTCCGCTAGCGCCGGTTACAGAACGCGGATATTTGCTGATATTTTTCGGTCTGTTGGTGCTACGGCAGTGTTGGTTCAGTTGACCTGTCGGCCATCGGTTTCGAGTGGTTCCCCGAGGCGGTCTCGTATGAGTATGTTGTTCCAGTCCTAGTTTCGAGGGCGGGTCGCAGCCGGACGATTGGGTGTCGTTTCGGATGAGTCGCCTGGCGGCGTGATCGCCGTTCAGGGTGGCGTGGTAGGCACGGAAAAGGTGGCAGCGCGGGTTCCAGTCCTCGATCCATCCGGGGATTGAGGCGGATACGGCGCCGGTGGAGACGACGGCACATCCGCTTTGTATTGCCGGGCCGAGGTGGAGGGAGAGGATCGAGAGTGCGCCGGGTGGGTTGCCGGCGAGGATGACGGCGTGTGACCAGTCGGTTTCCCAGGACATCCAGGAGCCGCCGTCTGCGGTCGATTCCCGGGCTGTGGCGGTGACGGTTTCGATGCCGGCCGTCTCGCCTACACGAGGAATCCGCTATGGTGCCGATCACGGTATCGCAAAACATTTCCGCCACTTGTTACATTCCATCGCCGCCGCGATTCTCGCCCCGATGCGCTCTGCGGCGGCCTCGACCTCGCGGTCCCCGACGTGAGCGTATCTGAGCGTCATGGTCGGCTGTGCATGCCCGAGCATCCGGGCGACGGTTGGGAGCGGAACGCCCTTGGCCACGGCCTGGCTCGCTACGGTATGACGCAGGTCGTGTAGGCGCACATCCTCGAGACCGGCCTCCCGGCGCGCCCGAAGCCAGAAATGGAGATTGGGGGACGGCGGACCCGCCGGATTTCGGGGAGACGGAAAGACATATGCTCCTTTCCCCCTTGGCTGTCGCGCAATGAGGGCCTGCGCCGCCCCGCTCAGCCACACCGTGCGTGGTCCCGTCTTCGCGTCCGCCAGCCTGATCCTGTCCCCGTCGACTTCCGACCATCGCAGCCTGAGGATTTCGCTCTTGCGGCAGCCGGTCAGCAGCAACAGGCGGATGATGTCGGCCTGCGGTTGGCGCGAAGGCCGTTCCTCCACCAGTCGGTCGAGCGTCCGGTGAAGCCGGGCGATCTCCTCCGCCAACAGGAAGCGGGTCATCTTCCTGCCCGGGTTCATCCGGATGTCCTGCGCCGGGTTGTGCTGCACATGACCGGCGGCAACGGCCGCCGCCAGGATACGGCGCAGCAGGCTGAGCGCCATGTTGGCCGCGCCCGGCGTCTTGCGGCTGAGCTCGTCGAACCAGCGTTCGATCGCGGGCCTGCCAAGGCGGTCGAGGCGCAGCGCGCCGAAGGCGGGCAGAAGCTGGCGTTGCACCATGCGCTCGCAATGCTTGCGCCAGCGCGTGTCGCAACCGCGGGCAGGCTGCCAGTCTTCCGCGACGAACTCCCGGAAGAGGGGAACCGCAGCCCGCCTTGCGCCGTCTCCGCCAATCTGCGGATGGGCGCCGTCGAGCATGGCCCGGCACTCCTTGCGGGCTTCCTCCACCGTCATCAGCCGGGCCGGGCCGATGGTCGTCCGCACCGCCCTGCCGTCCACGGTCCCGTGCCACACGAAACTGCGATGCCCGGAGGGGCGAACCCGCACTCCCAGACCGGCAAGACGGCTGTCCCGGACGATGTATTCCGTCGCGGCCGGCCGCAGCCTGCGGACCGCGGCATCGCTCAGGCGGATGCTGCGGGTCCGGCGGCTGCCGTCCATCCTTTCGGTCATGACGCCGCTCCCGACAGCAGCGGCGCCAGCGTCTCGACCGTCTCCCTGACCGTCGCGTCGGACAGATGCGCGTATTTCAGCGTGGTCGCCGCATTCACATGGCCCAGAAGCCGCCCCACCGTGCGGATCGTCTCGCCGCTCGACAACGCCATGCTGGCGAAGGAATGGCGGGTGTCATGAAGGCGAACATCC
>JAJDVH010000196.1 GCA_022826185.1 Alphaproteobacteria bacterium | reverse complement strand
CGTGCAAATCGCATCGGGGTCGGGTTACACTCTGTAAGCATCGGGGCGCTCCTCTGCAACCGGGCAAGGCTTTGTTGCAAAAGAACTTTCTCATATGCAGAGCCCCGATGCACCTACCCCCGGTGAGAAATCCGGGCTAGGCGCGGGCGGCCAAACCCGCGCTTGTGTCAGGCTGTTCTATTCGGCAGGCGACCCGACAGAGCGGGAAGCCTCATGGACGATTGCAGGACCAAGCGTGGCGTAGCCGAAGGCCGGGTGTCAAGCCAACGGGTTGTCCGTGAGCAGTTCCGCCCGGTCGCGTGCGCGGCTGATCTCGATGTAGAACGCCTTGCCCGTGGTCAGCCTTGGGAGGCTCGGCTCCATCGCGGCGATCACATTGGCTACCGTGTGGGCCTGGAAAGAATGCACGTTCAAGGCCCAGGCGTGGCCGAGATGGCGCAACTGCGGGATTGTCTGGGAGGCAGTGGAAGGCCGCTCGGAGGCCAGTCCTTTGAAGATCCGCGAGACGGCGCGTGCGTTCAACACGATGTCCGAAGAGCGGGCTCGGTATGGAATGTTCTGTGTTATGAAGCCGTTAACCTGTGAGGAGCGAAGGATAGAAGCATGATCGTCTCAACCACGCCTACCCTGGAGGGCAGGCGCGTCGTTACCTATATCGGCCTCGTCTCGGGAGAAGCCGTGATGGGCGCCAACATCTTCCGCGACATGTTCGCCGCCATCCGCGACATTGTCGGTGGTCAGTCCGGCGCGTACGAGAAGGTGCTGAAGGATGCGCGCGACATGGCGATCAGCGAGATGACGAACGAAGCGGCAGCGCGCGGCGCCAACGCCGTCGTCGGTGTTGACCTCGACTACGAAGTCCTGGGCGACCGCGGCAGCATGCTCATGGTCTCGGCGAACGGGACCGCGGTCGTCGTGGAGTAGGCCGGAACCTCCTCCGTCAAGCCGAAATCCGGGGGATGACCCGTTCACCCCGCTTGCGTACCAAATGGCGCACAGAAGCGTCCTCCGATCCGATCTCTTGCCGCACGAAACGCGACTCCAGGAGAAGGTTTGCCGTGAACAAGCTGATTTCTCTGCTCTTGATCCTGTGCGGCCTGGTCCTGCCTCAGCAGGAGGCCATGGCCCATGCCGGAGAATTGGACCGGGCCGGGTGTCATCGGGAAGAGCGGACGGACGCTTATCATTGCCATTCGAAAAGAGAGGAGGGGAGTTGGAAATTCGGGGCAGTGCTGGCTACAACCGCAATGGTTGTATGGCTGGCCTCAGAATGGTTCGATCATCAATTCGGTCTGGCAGGCCCACTTCGGGTCTCTCCGGTCATTGGTGAGAATCTCGAAACCGGTGTCGTTGCCGAATATCCCCTCGGAGACATGCAACATTTCGGCGCTCGCGCCGCGTCCAGAGTGGACCAACACGGAGAGGACTTTCTTGTAGACATTTACTGGCGGCTCGATTTCTGACTGCCGCCCGGTTTGCTGCCACAACACCTGCATCGCTCTGGAGTCCGGCGCTTGGGATCAGGTCCGGGTAGTATGCGCCTGCCAATAGCTACAAGTGAGCGGCGCAGGAATCGGTTGTGGCGGGGCTACGGCCATGAAAGTCATTGTGATGGCCGCGTTCACGCCCCCATCGCCGTTCCCCATCGTCGCCGGAGATCGCCGGCGATATCGCGCATGATGCGAGCGGCCTGTCGTTCGATGCCGTTGCGCCGGTCGTCGAACTCCGGCGCTTCCATGCGGAACAGGCGCCCGATGCGGCGCATGCGGGCATGGGTGCCGGCCTTGCCCTTGCGGTATTCCTCGTCGTCGGAGCCCATGACCTCGATCACATAGCGCGCAAGGTCGCGGTCGGAGGCATCGCGGCGCGGCGTTTCGGGCGGCGCGACGGTGACGATGAAATCCGGCCGGCATGGCCTGGGCGGAGTGCGGAAGTCGGTCAGCGGCTTTTCGAGATCCATGCGCACGGGGCCGCCGAGCGCCTGCCGGAGGGCCGGGTCGCTTTCCATGACGCGGAGGCGGCGGGCGAGCGTGTCGAAGGCGCGCCGCTCGGCCCCGGAGTCGACCGGAACCGGGCGGGCGGGCGAGAAGACCGGGCGGGCGCATGCCGTCACGCATGCCAGGGGTCCGCCCTTCCCGGCGCGCGCGACGATGGCGAGGAAAACCCAGGGCCCCTGTATGCGGGTCTCGCCGATCCTGAGGCTCGCCACGCCGGAGGGGACGGAGAGGCGGCCCTCGCGGGGATGGTCGGGGTTGATTACGGTGTCGGACAGGCTGAGGGCTGCGCCGCAGAGCATGGCGAAAGGGTGCCGGCCTTCGGGCCAGCCGGGCTTCCTCTCCTCCAGCCGCCTTGCAACGGCGCCGCCGCGCCAGCTTTCGGGGCCGGCGAACACCAGGCCGGAAGCGGGCATGCCGTCGGGGGTGAAGAACCGCTCCGCCGCATGGCGGATTTCCGGGAGCCAGTCCGCCGGCGAGGAGAACCCCTCGACGGCGCCCAGCCGGTTCAGCCGGGCGGTCTGCATCAGCAGGCGCAGCATGGCCGGGACCCTGCGATGGCGCGGCGGCGGCGCCACGCCCCCGCGCATCGCGGCCATGACCGGCCGCATCGGGCCGTCATCGTCATTTTCATCGTCGTCATCGCCGGTCGCGCTGTCGGCCGGCGGGAAGGGGTCGAACCGGTCGTCATGGAGCGGCGCGGGCGCATGGCGCCGGGTCCGGCCTTCGCCCTCTTTCCCGACAAGGCCGAAGACGCAGCCTTCCGCATGCGGCAGCCGCGACTTCGGCAGGTTGACCAGGGAATAGCGCTGCGGCCCGTCCTTGCGCGGCACGATGACGGGCCGCCTGCCGCCTTCCTCATGGCGGCAGTCGCAGAGGAACCAGAGATCGCGGGCGCGCGCGGCGCCGACCGTGCGCAGATAGAGGGCGCGGGCTTCCGGCCCGGCC
>JAJDVH010000131.1 GCA_022826185.1 Alphaproteobacteria bacterium | reverse complement strand
CCTGATTGCGCGCGCGAGACGGCGCACGCACCTCTCGCGCTTGCTCACGCCGGGGGCTTTTTCGGCCCCCAGCCGGTCGCTTTCTGCAGAAACGCCGAAAGGCGGCCCCGGGAGCCGCCTCTCTCTACTTTCATCATACACCATACCGCCAAATGTCAAGCCCACCGGGAACAAAAAATGAAACCATCGGAGATTTTTCATGGAATGCCGGTGGAAACGAAGGCCGGAGGACGGGGCAACGGTTGGGGGCGCGCGTTGCCAGGTCACCGGAACCGGCTGTGCGAAATCGGCAGGGAAGTCGCGAAGGATCGCACTCCGGCACGCGGCGGACCCGCGATTTGACAGTGCGGACCTGGTGGGGCAAGAGTTTTGCCGGCGCGGCAAGCAGGGCTTGGGCGCTGCCGGCCGGCGCAGGAAAGCCCGGCCGCTGCTGCTGACGTTAGCAACAGGGAGGAGAAATTTTCATGAGCATGATGCGTCGTTTACTGCCCGGGACTGCGGCAGTCGCGCTTCTGTCGCTGGGCGCCACTGCGGTTTCGGCGGCCGAATGGGACCTGCCGCTGGCCTGGCCCGACGGCAATTTCCATGTCGAAAACGCCAAGGTGTTCGCCGCCGAGGTCGAGAAGGCGACCGAGGGCCGCGTCAAGATCAACATCCATCCGGGCGGCTCGCTCGGCTTCAAGGGCCCCGAGATGCTGACCGCGGTCCGCGACGGCCTCGTGCCGATCGGCGACGTGCTGCTGAACCAGCAGGTGGGCGAGGCGCCCATCGTCGGGATCGAGGCCCAGCCCTACCTGGTCTCCGGTTTCGACGAGCTGCGGACCCTGCACGAGCATTTCCGCCCCGTGCTGGACGAGGTTCTGGCACAGTTCAACCAGAAGCTCCTCTACATCGTGCCGTGGCCCCGGCAGTATGTGTACACGAAGGTGCCGATCGCCAAGCTCGAGGACCTGGCGGGCATCAAGATCCGCACCTATGACAAGACGACCACCGCGCTGTTCAACGCCATCGGCATGACGGCGGTCCAGCTTCCCTGGGGCGAGGTCGTGCCGTCGCTGGCCGCCGGCACCATCGACGCCGTCACCACGTCGGCCAGTTCGGGCGTGGACGGCAAGTTCTGGGAGTTCCTCAAGTTCATGTATCCGACCGCCCATGTCTGGGGCTCGAACATGGTGAACGTCAATCTCGACGCCTGGGCGGCCATCGACGAGAAAGACCGGGCCGCGATCGAGGAGACCGCCAAACGGCTCGAGGCCCCGTTCTGGGATGTGAGCCGCATGGAAGACGAGGCGAAGTCCAGGATCCTGAACGACAATGGCGTCGCGATGGGCGTGGTCACGCCTGAAATGCTCTCGGGCATGCAGAACGCGACCAAGCCCATGGTCGCCAGCTTCATGGAAGCCCACCCGCAGGCCAAGATGGTCATCGAGGACTTCTGGAAAGCCGTCGGGCGCTGAACGACCAGCAGGCGGCGCGGCTCCCCGGTCCGGCCGGGGAGCCGCTCGCAGGGAGGGGCCGGTGCGGGCAGCGCTGAGGGCCGTGGACAGGGTGTCTCAAGCCGCCGGCATCGTCGCCGTGCTGCTCGTGGTCGGCATCGTCATTCTCATCATCGCGGAAGTCGTCTGCCGCACGGTCTTCAACATCTCGCTCAGCTTCGCCTGGGAATACAGCTCCTACTTTCTCGGCACCGCAATCTTCCTCGGCGCCGCCTTCACGCTGCGAACCGGCGGCCAGGTCCGCGTCGCCTTCCTCATTACCAGCCGGAATCCGCACGTCGCCCGGACTTCCGAATTCCTGGCCACGATCTTCGGCGTCGGCATCACCTGCTACATCGCCTATTCCCTGATCCTGTTCGCCTGGCAGACTTTCGTCGCCGGCAGCACCTCGTTCACCGTGGTTGCGGTCCCCCTGATCTATCCGACCTCCGGGCTTGCGGCCGGCGCGACGCTTCTGGCCCTCCAGATGATCGTCCGCCTGATCCGGCTGCTCATCGACGATCCGCCGGACGACCGGGAAGCCATGCGCTCCTACAGCGTCGAGTAGGGGGCCGGGGGTCCATGACAACCACCATCGTCTTCACGGTCCTCGGCCTGCTTGCGGTCACGCTCGCCGCGGGCGTGTGGGTCGCCGTCTCGCTGTTCTCCGTCGGGCTGATCTCGCTCGGCGTCTTCCGGTCCATGCCGGTCGAGAAACTGCTCGCCCAGATGATCTGGAACGTCACGACGACGCCGGAACTGCTGGCGTTGCCGATGTTCATCCTGATGGCGGAAATCCTCTTCCGCACCCGGCTCTCCGAAACACTGTTCGCCGGCATCACGCCCTGGACGACCCGCCTGCCGGGCCGGCTGCTGCATGTCAATGTGCTCGGCTGCACGCTGTTCGCCGCAATTTCCGGCTCGTCCGCCGCCACCACCGCCACGGTCGGGCGCATCACCCTCACCGAGCTGTTCCGGCGGGGCTACGACAAGGACCTGGCGATGGGCTCGCTGGCGGGCGCCGGCACGCTCGGCCTGCTGATCCCGCCGAGCCTGGTGCTGATCGTCTATGGCGTCCTCGCCGAGACCTCGATCCTCAAGCTCTTCATCGCGGGCGTCGTTCCGGGACTGCTGCTGGCGCTCGGCTACATGCTCTACATCGCCGTCAGGACGCTCACCCGGCCTTCCATGGCCTCGAACGAGGAGCTTTATGTCCCGATGGCCGAGCGGCTGGCCGGCCTCCGCCATCTCGGCCCGGTCGTCTTCCTGATCTTCCTCGTCCTGGGCTCGATGTACGGCGGCTACGCCAGCCCGTCGGAGGCCGCGGCCGTCGGCGTTGTCGGCGCGCTCATCGTCAGCGCCATGCAGGGCACGCTCACCTTCGCCAATCTGCGCCAGGCCTGTTTCGGCGCCGTGCGCACCATTTCGATGATCGGGCTGATCGTGGCCGGCGCCTACTTCCTGTCCATCGCCATCGGCTATCTGGGCGTGCCGCGCATCATCGCCGGCGAGATCGCCGGGCTCGGCCTCTCGCCCTTCGGGCTCATCATGCTGCTGCTGGTCTTCTACGCCATTCTGGGCTGCGTGCTGGAAGGCATGTCGAGCATCGTGATGACCCTGCCGATCACGCTGGCGCTGGTGACGCAGGCGGGCTTCGACAAGGTCTGGTTCGGCATCTTCCTGGTAATCGTCGTCGAGATGGCGCAGATCACGCCGCCGGTCGGCTTCAACCTGTTCGTCATTCAGGGCATGACGGGCGAGAAGATCGGCCGCATCGCCATCGCGACGCTGCCCTTCTTCTTCATCATGGCGGGCATGGCGCTGCTGATTACGGTCTTTCCCGAAATCGTCATGTTCCTGCCCGACAACATCCAGTTGAAGGGCTGAACCGCCGCGCTCCGGGCCTCAGGCGGCCCCCGTCCAGCCATAGTCCCTGCGGGCGGCCGCCTCGCTGACGATGCCGTCCTCGATATCCGCCGCAACGGCTTCGCGCACACGGTTTTCGGCGGCCCCGTGGCCGCCGCCGCCGGGCGTGTGGATCACGAGCCGCTCGCCGGCGGGAATCGTTTGCGTGCCCTTGCCTTTCAGCCGGGCGCCGGAAGCGAGGAAGACCGCGCCCGGCTCGCCGCCGCCGCCGCCGGCCCGCCCCCGCGCCGGGTTCTCGATGCGCTCGAATGCCGCCAGCAGTTCCATGTCCCTGCCATTGGCCGACTCGACCTCGATGGTCTGGCCGGCCCCGCCGCGCCAGTTCCCGGCGCCGGCGGAGTCGGCGCGCAACTCCTTGCGGCGGAACAGCACCGGCGTCATCGTCTCGACGATCTCGACCGGCGTGCCCTTGACCCCGCTCGGATAAGCGGTGCCGTTCAGCCCGTCCTTCACGCCGCGCGCGCCGGTGCCGCCGTTGGTGACGGCGGTGAAGGCGAACAGGCTCCGTTCGTTCGAGCCGCGTTCGGCCTCGCCCCGGAAGGTAAGGTTCCAGAGCGACGAGGCGCCCTCCGCCGGCACGCGCTCGGGCACGACCTTCTCCAGGCAGCCGAACACGACGTCGGGCAGCTGCTGTCCGATGAGGTGCCGCGCGCAGACCGCCGCCGGATAGGGCGCGTTGAGGATGGAGCGCTCCGGCGCCGTCACCCGGAAGGCGGAGAGCGAGCCCGCATTGTTCGGAACGCCCGGCGCGATGGCGCAGCCGAGCCCGAAGCTCGTATAGGCGGTTGTGTAGGCCATCGGCACGTTGACGCCGTAGCGCGACATGGGCGAGGTGCCGTCGTAATCGACATGGATGCCGTCGTCGCCGATCTCCAGCGTCGCCACCAGGTCAATCGGCCGGTCGTAGCCGTCCAGGGTCATCGCATTGCGGTATCTGCCTTTCGGCAGCCCGGCGACCTCCGCCAGCACCGCGCGGCGAGAGCTGGAGACGATGTATTCGCCGAGCTCGTCCAGGTCCTCCAGCCCGAACTCGTCCATCATCTCGACCAGGCGCACGCAGCCGACCTCGTTGCAGGCGGCGAGCGAATAGACGTCGCCCTCGCATTCCACCGGCTCGCGGGTGTTGCGCCGGACCATCGCCATCAGGGTCGCGTCGATCTTTCCCCGGTCGGCGAGCTTCAGCATCGGGATGTAGAGCCCCTCCATATGCACATCGGTCGCGTCCGGGCCGACGCCGATGCCGCCTATGTCGGTCAGGTGCGAGGTGCAGGAGAACATCCCGACGATCCGGCCCCGGCGGAAACAGGGCGTGGTCAGCACGAAGTCGTTGAGGTGGCCCGTGCCCATCCAGGGATCGTTGGTGATGTAGATGTCGCCCTCGTTCATCTCCGCGATCGGGAAATGGCGGATGAAGTGCTGGACGGCCTCGGCCATGGAATTGACATGGCCCGGCGTGCCCGTCACCGCCTGGGCCAGCATCCGGCCCCTGAGGTCGAACACGCCGGCCGAGAGGTCGCCGCATTCGCGCACGATGGGGCTGAACGCGGTCCTCAGCAGCGTCTGCGCCTGTTCCTCGACGACCGAGATCAGGCGGTTCCACAACACCTGCCTGGTTATGACATCGAGTCCGTCTCTCTTCGCCATCGTCCGGCCCCTCAAACCCGTTTTTCCAGCACGATATTGCCTCCCGGCGCCAGCATGGCCCGGAATGCGCGGGAAACGAAGGTCGAAGTCTGCTCCTCGACGATCAGCGCCGGGCCGTCCAGCCCGTCTCCCGCAGCGAGGTCCGCGCGCCGGTAGAGCGGCACCTTGGCCGCCTTGCCGCTCTCCGTGTCGTGGAGGTCCCGCCAGCCGGCGGGCTCCGGCGCGGCCGAGACTTGCGCCCCGCTTTCGGCCGCCGGCATGGTTTCCACCGTCGAGACGGTCAGGCCCCAGGACAGCACCTCGACATCGGCATCGGGGATGGTCCGCTTGAACAGCAGCTCATATTCCCGGTCGTAGGCCGCCTGCAATGCGCGCCCGTCATCGGGACCCAGATGCTCGGCCTCCACCGCCACGGCGATCTCGTGCCCCTGCCCGAGATAGCGCATATAGGCGACCCGGCGTTCGGCAAGCGCCGCGCCGAACGCGCCCGACTCCACGACCGCGCGGGCTTCGCGGCGCATGTCGACCATCAGTTCGTTGACGGCGTCGGCGTCGAGGGCCGAGAGGCGCATGTTGAGGCTGCGCACCACCTCGTAGGCGACCGGCGCCCGGAGGAACCCGACGGCCGAACCGACGCCGGCATCGACCGGCACGACGATTCTTTCGATCCCGAGCTTCTCCGCAATCCGGCAGGCATGGAGGGGGGCTGCCCCGCCGAAGGCGATGACGGTCTGCTCCGAGGCGACCTTGCCTTCCTCGACGGCCAGCACCCGCGCCGCATTGGACATGTTCTCATCGACGATCTCGACGATTCCCTGCGCCGCCTGCGAAGGCCCGAGCTCCAGCGGTCCCCCCACGCTGCCGCCGACCGCGTCGGCCGAAAGCCCGGGGCGGAGTTCGATACGCCCGCCGGCGAAGCCCGCCGGGTCGATGCGGCCGAGAACGATGTCGGCGTCCGTGACCGTCGCGTCCGCGCCGCCGCGGTCGTAGCCGGCGGGTCCGGGCTCCGCGCCCGCGCTTTCCGGCCCGACGGCAATCCGCCCCAGCCGGTCCACGCGCGCGATGGAGCCGCCGCCCGCGCCGATCTCCACCATCTCGATCACCGGGATGCGGAGCGGCAGGCCGCTGCCCTTCATGAAGCGCGCCTGGCGGTCGATCTCGAATTCCCGCGCGCGCCGGGGCTCGAGATTCTCGATGAAGCAGATCTTGGCGGTGGTGCCGCCCATGTCGAAGGACATCACCTTGTCGAGACCCGCGCGCGCGGCGATGTCGCGGGCCAGCAGCACGCCGCCGGCAGGGCCGGACTCGACCAGCCGGACCGGCTGGCGCCGCGCCGTCTCGACCGTCGTGAGCCCGCCGCCGGACGTCATCAGCAGCAGCGGGCAGCCGATGCCGATTTCCGCCAGCATTCCGTCGAGGCGCGCGACATAGCCTTCCATGAGCGGCCGGACATAGGCGTTCACGCTGGCCGTGGTGAAGCGCTCATATTCCCGGACTTCCGGGCACACTTCCGAGGCAAGCGTCACCGAGAGCGCCGGCAGGGCTTCACGCAAGATCGCCTCGACCCGCCGTTCATGGACCGGGTTGGCGTAGGCATGGAAGAACCCGACGGCGACGCTCTCGATCCCGGCCGCGGAAAGTTTCGGCACCAGCGCGCGCACCGCCCCTTCGTCGAGGTCTTCCAGGACGCGGCCGCGCGCATCGACGCGCTCCGGCACGGTGAAGCGCAGCCGGCGCGGCACGATCGGCGTCACCTTCTCGATCATCAGGTCGTACTGGTCGTAGCGGGTCTCGTAGCCGACCTCGAGAATGTCGCGGAAGCCTTCCGTCGTGATGAAGGCGGTCCTGGCGCCGCGCCGCTCCAGCACGGCGTTGGTGGCGAGCGTCGTGCCGTGCAGGACGAGCCCGACATCGCCCGGCGCCAGCCCGGCTTTCTGCAGCGCTTCCCGCAGGCCGTCGATCACGCCTTTCTCCGGCGCTTGCGAGGTGGTCAGCACCTTGGCCGAGGTCCGCGCCCCGCCGGCTTCCAGCACGACATCCGTGAAGGTGCCGCCCACATCGATCCCCACCCTGCAGCGGGCCTTCTCACTCATAACGACAGGCTTTCGCTAGATTCCGTTCCGATGCCGCCGAGGCCGCATGACGCCGGCCCAAGGATAGCGCAAGCCGCGCGGTTGCAAACCGCGACCGTTTAGTGCTCGCTCAGCAGCGCGCCGCAGCCATATATGCGGTCGTCGAACCCGTTCGCACGGTAGGCGTGCCATGCGAGCGCCGCGTTGACGGCGACAACCGGCTTGCCGAGCCAGCCTTCCGCCTCCGCCGCGAGCCGCACCATGGAGAGGTTGGTGCCCGCCTGCACGACGGCGTCCACGTCCGGGCCGTCCAGGTCGCGCAGCACGCCGCGCAGCTCGTCCGGCGTCACCGCCGCAATCGCCGTGGCACTCGGGCATTCCAGATCGACCGAGCGGACCACCGGGAAGCCCGACTCCTCGAAATAGCGCACGATCTGCTCGCGCATGACCGGCTGGTAGGGGGTGAGCACCGCGATCCGCCGCGCGCCCAGCGCCTCCAGCGCCGCGCTGCACGCCTCCCCGCCCGTGGTCACGCCCAGCCCGCAGAGCTTGCGGGCGCGTTCGAGGAACGCCGCGCCGCCCTCCCGGCCGCCCCAGAATGTCGGCGCGGACATGCCCATCACCAGATAGTCGGGCTCGCAGGTCATCACGTCCCGGACCGCCGTCTCGAAGGCCCGGTCCGCCTGGTCGAGGACCCGCGCGAAGGCGTCGTTCGAGTCGAGCGCCGGACGCTCGATATACATCCGCCCGGTGTGGAAGGTGACGCCCGGAATCCGCAGCAGATGGCTGAAGTCGGCCTCCACCACCGTATTGGTGGACGGCACGATGGCGGCGAACTTGGCGCGGAAACCGGCGACATCGGGCATGGCGGTGGGTTGCCTCCCCGGCTGGCAGTGCGGCGGTGCTATCCCGGACAATTGCAGGAAGCCGGGCGCCGCGCCAGCCCGTTGGCTTGGCGGCGAAGCCGTCGATGCCCTAATGTTTGCCCGGAACCGCCGGCCCGGGGCCGACGGCCCTTTGCTGAGCGGGAGGAAAGCCGATGTCCGACGGGATCGTTTTCATCGACGGCGACTACATGGCTCCGGAAGACGCCACGATGTCGATTTTCGATGTCGGCTTCGTCTGGGGGGATTGCGTCTATGACGTGACGTCCACCTGGAACGGCTGGTTCTTCATGCTCGACGAGCATCTGGAGCGGTTCCAGCGGTCCTGCGAGGGCTTCCGGCTGGAGAACCCCTATTCCTTCGAGGAGATGCGCCGCATCTGCGCGGAATGCGTGGAGCGCACGGGCCTCGCGAACACCTATGTGAAGATGCAGGTCTCGCGCGGCGTGCCGCCGCCCGGCGTCCGGGACCCGCGCGGGCTGAAGCCCATCGTCCTGGTGTATGCCGTGCCCTATGTGTGGATATGGGGCGAGGAGAAATGCCGCAACGGCGCGACCCTCTATGTGAGCGGCGTCGAGCGCGTGTCGTCGAAGGCCATCGACCAGCGCTTCAAGAACTACAACCGGGCCGACCTCGTGCAGGCGCGCCTGGAGGCCTATGACAACGGTTGCGACGACGCCCTTCTCGCCGGCCCCGACGGCTTCCTCTCCGAGGGGCCGGGCTTCAACGTCTTCGTCGTGCAGGACGGCAAGGTGGCGAGCCCCGACTACAACGTGCTGGAAGGCGTGACGCGGCGCTCGGTGCGCGAGATTTGCGAGCGGGAGGGCATTCCCTTCGAGCTGCGCAAGATCCGCCCCGAGGAGCTGGAGGAGGCGAACGAGGTATTCACCAGCACCACGGCGGGCGGGGTCATGCCGATTACTGGGGTCAACGGCAAGACCGTCGGAAACGGCCATGCCGGCATCGTCACCAGCCGCATCCAGTCGATCTACTGGAGCGAGCGCGCGGCGGGCTGGCACGGCGTGAGGCCCGCCGACATCCTCGCCGGCTGACCGGGCATGGAGGACGTCCCCCGCTCGGTGAGGGACTATGACGACGAGTTCGATGTCGTCGTGGTCGGTTACGGCTTCGCCGGGTCCGTCTCGGCGCTGGAGGCGGCGCGCGCCGGGGCGCGGGTGCTGCTGATCGAAAAGACCGGCGTGCCCGGCGGCATCTCGATCTGCTCCTACGGCTCGGTGCGCTGCGCGATGGACGCCGGGAAGGCCCGCAGCTACCTGGCCGCGACCAATGGCGGGCGCACGCCGGACGATGTGAACCGCGTGCTCGCCGACGGCATGGCCCTGCTCGAGCCCTATGTGCGCGACCTCGCCCGGGTGAACGGCGCGGAGATCGGCACCAGCGTCGAGGCCGGCAAAGCCGGCGGCAACTACCCCCTGCCGGGCTTCGACACCTTCTACCACACGACCGTTCACGCGGTGCCGAACTTCGATGCCCGCGCGGTCTATCCCTGGGCCAACGGCGCGCCGGGCGGCCCGATGCTGTTCAAGATCCTCGACGACAATCTCGCGAACGAGGACATCGAGGTTCGGCTGAACACGCGCGGGCTGCGCCTGCTGACCTCTGAGGACGGGTCCGAAGTCCGCGGCATCACCGTCGAGGGACGGGACGGCATCCGCCATGTCAAGGCGCGGCGGGGCGTCATCCTGGCCTCGGGCGGCTTCGAGGGCAGCGCGGAGCGGCAGGACCAGTTCTGGGAAGGCCGGCCGGTCCTGCCGGCCGCGGCGCGGCACAATACCGGCGACGGCATCGCCATGGCCCAGGACCTGGGCGCCGAGCTCTGGCACATGTGGCATTTCCACGGCGCCTACGGCTTCCGCAGCGCCGACCCGGACTACCCTTACGGCATCAGGGTCAAGCGGCTCCCCGACTGGCGCCCCGCCGAAGACGGCGACCATGACGACCCCGGCGTGAAAATGGCCTGGATCCTGCTGGACCGTGACGGGCGGCGCTACATGAACGAATACCTGCCCTACACCCACGACACCGGGCACCGGCAGATGCAGCTCTACGACACGGTGCGGCAGGACTATCCGCGCATCCCGAGCGCCATGATCTGCGACGAGAACGGCCGCCGGCTCTACCCGCTCGGCCAGCCCACCTCCAACGATGAGGGCGTGAGGCTCGACTGGAGCGAGGACAATCTGGCGGAAGTGGAATCGGGCGCTCTCAAGCGGGCCGGCACGGTAGGCGGGCTTGCCGCCGCGCTCGGCCTCGACCCCGCCGCCGCGGAGGCGAGCGTCCGGCGCTGGAACGAGCTCTGCACGGCCGGGCGCGACGAGGATTTCGGCCGCCCGCCCGGAACCATGACGCCCATCGACACGCCGCCCTATTACGGCGCGCCGATATGGCCGGTGGTGTCGAACACGCAGGGCGGCCCGGTCCACGATGTCGGCCAGCGGATCGTCAATGTGTTCGGCGCGCCAATCCCGAGGCTCTATGCGGCGGGCGAGCTCGGCAGCGCCTTCGGCCACCTCTACCTCTCCGGCGGCAACATCGCCGAATGCTTCGTCTCCGGCCGCATCGCCGGCGCGGGAGCGGCGGCGCTGGCGGACTGGGGATAGCGCGCAATTCGATCCTGCTGAACCGAATGTTCCTCATCGGGTAGCCGCCACCTTTGCCCCCCTCGTCGCCCTACCGCATGCACACATCTGTCTCCGGTAGCTTTGCATTGCATGTTCCCCAACCGTCGCCCCGGCCCCCGAGCCGGGGCCCATCCCCGAATCGCGCCACCGCCGCAGCCGGTGGAGAACAGGCTCAACCGCTGAAGCTGCCGCCAGGACCGAGGCTGGGCCCCGGATCGGGGTCCGGGGAGACGAAAGAGGGCGCAGAGCGGGCAATAACCGGGCCTGCGAGCGCGCTGGATACAAGCAGGGACCAGATGTGTGAATCCATTAGCCTCGTCGCCCCGGACCCCGATCCGGGGCCCAGCCTCAACCGGTTCGGCTCGGTGCGAATGCCGGGAGATGGACCCCGGATCTCCGCTCCGTCCGGGGTGACGGTTGCGGGTCCGGCCCGAAATACGGTCCGAGCCCCAACGGCCGCTCAGCTTTCGAACGGCGCCGGGTCGGCGAAGCGGTCGAGGACGTTCTGCGTGATGCGCGAGATGTTGTTGTCGTAGTTGTTGTGGGAAAGGCTGCCGCAATAGGTGATGGAGCCGACGGAGAACACCGCCCCGCCGGCCGCGGTCTCGAAGAAGGCCAGGTTCGAGCGCACCAGCGCCTCGGGCGGTTCGCCCGGCCAGGTCACGAGATGGGTCAGCAGCTCCTCCGGCACGACGACGAAGGTGTCGCCGTGCTCCTCGGATGTCGCCAGCACGAGCGTGTTGGGCGGCGAGCCGAGGCGCGTGTCCACCCGGTCGAGTTCGAAGCCGGCCGCGCCGCCGCCGGAGAGGCCGAAATTCCCGATGACGCGGTCCGGTACGCCGTCGAAGATCCAGGCCGCGCGCGGGTTATCCGCGCCGGGGCCGCGCACATAGTATGAGCCGACGAACTGGCCCTGCGCGGAGAAGCCGACGCCCGCGAGCTTCTGCGGCGGGCGGTCGTTGCGCCGCCAGAGGCCGCCATACTCCCCGTCGAGCGCGTTGTAATACTCGCCCGGCTCCGCCGCCCAGGCGCGGATGCCGCCCTCGCCCCGCCGGATTTCCACGGCGTCGGGCACGGCCTCGCTGACCGCCACCCGCCAGTAGAAGCCGTTGCCGCCGAGATACATGAGCCGCCCGCCCTCATCGAGATGGCGCTGGAGGGCGTCGAGCGTGTTGGCGGTGTGGTATTCGGGATGGGAGCCGGTGAGCACGACGCGGTAGGACGAGATCAGGTCGTGGCCCTCGCGGTCCAGGTCGTGGTCGGTGACGAGGTCGAAGTCGTAGCCCTTCTCCTCCAGCCAGTCGATGAGGTGGGTGTCGCCGGGATAGTGGCGCATCCCCGAGCCCGCTTCGTCGAGATAGCTCATATAGCCGCCCCGCTGGGTCAATACAGGGCGGCGCTGCGAGGCGAAGGAAATGCCGCTGCCGTCGGTGTGGCGGTCATAGGTGGAGAGGCCGTATTCCCTGTGGCGGTCGGCCGTGAGCTCGCGCGCGCCCCACTCCCGGGCGCGGGCCAGATAGGCCTCGGTCGTCACGCCCCGCGCATAGTTGCCGTACACCGTGTAGGTGAAGGTCGGGATCAGCACGCAGACGGACGTGCGCCGGGAGCCGCGCGGCGGCAGCACGAAGAAGGGGATCATGTCCTCATGCTCCCCGCACTCCAGCCTGACCGCATAGGACCCGCTCTTCAGGCCGGTCGGCACGGTCCAGGAGAAGTCCGTCTCCCAGCCGCAGTCATAGAGGTCGTCCTCGTGGAAATGGATGGCCCCGTATTCCTCCGGCGCGTGGCGCCAGCACTGCTCCCGGCCGCTCCAGTTGGAGCCCTTCATGCCCCGCGTCGGCAGGTTCACAAGCTCGCCGTGCCAGCCGTTCGGCCCGGCATCGACCGCCCGGAGGGAGGAGATGTCGCGCGAGAAGTCCCAGTCCGCGACGATCTCGCCGCCGGGCGCGGCGCCCCGCGTGATCCGCGGCCGCTCGATCTTGCCGTTGAAATGGCCGCTGACCGGGCTTCCTCCGACCGCCCCGACCAAAATGTCGCCCTCGATCCCGGCGCGGGGGCCGTCCACCTGTCCGCTTGCCGTTCCCGTGTCGTCCACCCGGGCGAAGGGCCGGAGCGCCTGCTGCCCGACCGAGACCGCGCCGGTCGCCGGGTCGATGCTCGCCCATACCCGGTACCAGGCGCGCGGGAGCATCGGCTTGCCGACGGCGACCGTCTCGACACCGCCCGCCGTCGCGACGCGCACGCTCGCGCCCTGCCCGCCGTCCAGAACGAGCGCGAGACCGCCCGCCTCGCCGAGCCATGAGAGGATACCCTGCCCCTCCTGGTCCGGCAGCGTCGGCCAGATCGTTGCGGACACCGTCAGGGCTTCGGCCGGGAGCCGCGCGCCCGGGATGCGGGCGTAGGAGCCGAGCGCGGCATCCCTGGCCTGCGAGGGCCAGCTTCCCTCGATGTCGGAGGCGACCGCCTCCTCCTTGATGCCCGGGCCGGCCGGGTTCGGGTCTGCCGAGATGACGCGCACCATCCGCGCCCGGTAAGGCTCGGCGGAGCGGCTGCTCACCTTGAAGGCGACGGTCTCGCCGGGGCGCGCCGACCAGCGGTCGGCATAACCGATCAGGGGAATCGTGTTGGGGATCATTGCCGCGCTCCCATCCTTGCCCATTTCCGGGAAGGCCGAACCATACAACAGCAACGGCCCGGATTTCGGACCGGCGGCAACGAACGCAGCCCTCCGTCATGCCCGGGAGAAAGCCGGGCACGACGGAAGGTGATATGAGCCCTACATGGAGGCTGTCGGTGTTACGCCCTATTCCTGGGGGTAGCGCCAGGGCGCTTCGGGCTGCTCCGCGTCTTCATCGACGGTCCATTGCGGCAGCGAGAAGCCGTCCGCGACCTTCGAGAACACCATGCGCACGCGTGTGCCGATCCCGACCGACTTTATCGTTTCCGGCGGCGCGAACTCGCCGTCCGCGGTGACGAGGTTGCCCGCAACCCTGAGCGCCTCGTGCTCCGAGGGTTCGCCCCTCTGGGTGTCGAGATCGACCAGCAGGATCATGTAGGGGACCTTGTCGCGGAAAGCCGGCTGGATCGGGTGGTGCACCTCGACATAGGAATGCACCGCGCCCCTTCCCTCGACCGGCACCCACTCATAGTCGCGGTCCGTGCTCCAGGGGCAGGCGGTGGTCGGCGGATAGCGGAACAACCCACTTTTCGGGCTCCGTTGCAGCCTGAACTCGCCCTTGTCGCACCAGGCGAAGAACTCCCGGTTTTCGCGGTCCACATCGTCCACGGTGAGCATCATGCCCATATATTCGCCTTGAAGCGGCATCGTCCCGTCTCCCCCTCAGCGCGCGTCTTTGGCCATAATCATGGCGGAGCCGGTGCCCGGCATGGCCCAGCCGAGATTGGCGGTCAACTCCACATCCTTCACCTGCCGGCAGCCGCCTTCGCCGTAGTCGTGGGTGTGCCGGCGCTTGCCGTCCGGCCCGACGGGGCAGCTGTCGTCCGCCTCGCCCCGCAGCTGGCGCGTGTTTTCGATCACCATGTTCATGCCGTGGGTATAGCCCTCGCAGAGATGCCCGCCGGAGGTGTTGTTGGGCCGCTTGCCGCCGAGCTCGATGATCCCGGACGACACATAGTCGCCGCCCTCCCCCTTCTTGCAGAAGCCGTAATCCTCCAGCTGCAGCATGGTGGTGAAGGTGAAGGCGTCGTAGGAGCCGGTCAGGTCGATGTCCTCCGGCGACACGCCCGCATTCGGGAACAGGATGTCCCTGGCGTAGTGGCCCGCGACGGTCGAGATCGGCCCGTGCTGGTAGTGCATGTCGATGCGCGGCTTGCAGCAGCGCCCGACCACGGACTGTATGACCGCCGGCGGATTGCGGCAGTCGCGCGCCCGGTCCAGCCGGGTGACGATGATGCAGGTGGCGTTGTCGGTCTCGACGCAGCAGTCCAGCAGGTGCAGCGGCTTGCAGATGATGCGGCTGCTGACCACGTCCTCGACGGTAAAGCGGCGCTTGTAATAGGCCTTCGGATTGTTGGAGGCGTGCCTGGAGTGGGCGACCTTGACGGCCGCCACCTGCTCCGGCGTGGTGCCGTAGTCGTACATGTGGCGCAGGAAGGTCGGCGCGAACATCTGCCCGGCGCTCTGCCAGCCATAGGCCCGGTGGTGGATCTGGTCGCCGTTGATCGGCACGGCCGAGCGCGCGCCGGTCCCGCCGATGCGCACCTGGCTGTAGCCGTTCATGGACCGGAAGATCGCCACGGTCTTGCACATGCCGGCTTCGATCACGCCGATGGCGATGCCGATCAGCGCCTCGGTGGACGATCCGCCGCCATGCACGTCCATGTAGAAGTTCAACCGGATGCCGAGATCGCCCGCGACGAAGGGCGCAAATATCGAGTCGTTTCCGGAATAGCTCAGCATTCCGTCGATATCGCCCGGCGCAAGGCCGGCATCGTCCATGGCGTTCTTGACCGCCCAGGTCGCGAGCGAGCGGGTCGAGTATTCCGAGCCGCGCATATAGTCGGTCTCCCCCACCCCGGCGATGGCGTATCGCCCCCGGAGATGTTTCGGCGACGAGGCGTCGACGTCGCTTACGCTGGACAGGGTCATGGGTGTGCTTTCTCCATTTGCGGTCGTTCGGGGATGGTGCGGGAAAGGCGCGGGCGTCAGACGCCTTCGGCGGACCAGCCGCCGTCCACGGGAATCGTGACGCCGGTGACGAAACCGGCGGCGTCGGAGGCCAGGAAGAGCGCCGTCCCGGCCATTTCCTCCGGCTGCCCCCAGCGGCCCATCGGCGTGCGCTCCATGATTTTCCGGTTGACCGGCTCGTTGGCCTGCACCGGGGCGGTGAGCTTGGTCGCGATCCAGCCGGGCGCGATGCCGTTGACGCGGATGCCGTCCGGCGCCCAGGCGGAGGCGAGCGATTGCGTGAGCTGGAGAATGCCGGCCTTGGATGCGCCGTAGCCCGGCCCGCGCGGCGAGGAGAAGTAGCTCGTCATCGAGGCGATGTTGACGATGGAGCCGCCGGACGCCTTCAACTGCTCCCGGAAGGCGTGCGACATGCGGTAGGCGCCGTTCAGATTCACTTGCACCGTGTATTCGAAATTGTCCGGCTCGAAGGCCGCCGGGCCGCGCACGGTGGTGCCGGCCGAGTTGACCAGCACATCGAGCGCCGGCATGTCCGCGGCGAGTGCGAGGATGCCGTCATTGTCGGTCATGTCGAGTTGGCGGTAGGTCATGCCCGAGAGCTCGTCCGGATAGTCCTCCGGTCCGCCCCGCGTGCCGAGGATGGTGACCTCCGCGCCGGCGTCGCGGAACCCGACGGCAATGGCCCGGCCGATGCCGCTCGACCCGCCCGTCACCAGCACGAGCTTGCCCGAATAGTCGAATTTCGCGGTCATCCCCTCCCCTCCCCGAGTCCGGCGCCGCCCTTATTCTGGCATGGCGGGCGTTGCCGCGCACCCTTGCAGCGGGACCGGCGCCGTCGCAATATTCGCGAGCGCGAGCAAGAGAGGATTCCGATGGTCGATATCGTTCCGCTCGACTGCACCCTGGGCGCTCGGATCACCGGCATTGCGCTTGGGGACATGAGCGACGGCGAATGGCGCGAGGTCGAGGACGCCTTCCACGAATACGGGGCGCTGGTCTTTCCGGCCCAGCATCTGACCGACGAGGAACACATCGCGTTCGGCGAGCGGTTCGGCGGCATCGAGATCCTGCGCGACGGGGCCAAGGCGGTGCGCGTCTCCAACAGGAAGGACGACGGCACCCTGATGAAGCCGGAGGAGAAGCGCTACCAGACGCTGCGCGGCAATGAAGGCTGGCACACGGACAGCTCCTACATGCCGCTTGCCGCCAAGGCGTCCGCGCTCGCCGCCGAGATAACGCCGTCGAAGGGCGGCGAGACCGAGCTGGCCGACATGCGCGATGCCTACGACACGCTGGACGAGGACACCAAAGAGCGCATCGCCGGCCTTTCCGCCTACCACTCGCTTTACGCTTCGCAGGCGAAAGCGGGCTTCGAGTTCAAGACGGGGGAAGGCTACGGCTACCACACCAGGGGCGCGCCCTTGCGTCCGCTGGTCAAGACCCATCCGGTGACCGGGCGGAAGTCGCTCTTCATCGGCCGCCACGCCTTCCGCATTCCCGGCATGGCGGACGGGGACGCCCAGGCGCTGCTCGACGAGTTGCTGGACCATGCCTGCCGGGCGCCCCGCGTCTATTCGCATTCCTGGGAGCCGGGCGACCTGATGATCTGGGACAATCGCTGCATCCTGCACCGCGCCATGCCCTACGACTACAGCGAGCCCCGCGTGCTGCGCCATGTCCGGGTGGCAGGCGATCCGGCAAGCGAGCTGGCCGAGACCGGCCGGGACGAGCGCGCCGACGGCTTCGAGCCGGTGGCGGCGAACCGCTGAAAATGACCGCGCTCGCACTCTACGAAGCCCCGCCCGTCGATTACGGCGAGGCCGAAGCGGACATGGTTCGCTACCGCGAGGCCGGCACGGCGCGGGCGCTCGCCCTCGACAACCGCGGTCCGCTCCGCTTCGGCCCGGACGGCGCGCTCGACCCCGCCATCCTGGAGTCCTACTGGCGGCACGGCTTCTATGTCTTCGAGGGCGTACTCAGCCCGGAAGAACTGGCCGACATCGAGCGCGACCTGGCCGACCTGCTGGACCGCGCGCCTGTCTCTCCGGGCGCGGAAACCGACAGGCGCGGCCGCCCCGCTTTCGACTACGGCAGGAAAGGCCGGGGACTCGGCTGGGTGAAACCGCTGTCCGACCCGGTGGGCGGCACGGACTACGCCTATGGCCGCCATCCTGCGAAGATGCTGGAGCCGGAGGCGCCGGAGGGCGCGCCCTCGCATGTGCTGCAGCTCATTCACGGCTCGCTGCAATACTCCGCGGCCTGCCTGCGCCTCTACGGCCACCCCGGGCTCCTGAAGGTGGCGGAGGCCGTCAACGGAAGCGATTTCACCCCGTTCAACGAAGCGGTCTGGATCAAGCATCCGCGCCTCGGCGGCTCCGTCGCCTGGCACCAGGACGGCTGGACCCACTGGGACAGTCCGGAACTGGACGAGGGAAGCCACGGGTTCAACTTCATGGCGCAGCTTTACGGCTGCGATGCCGTGAACGGCCTCTGGGTGGTGCCGGGCTCGCATCGGGGCGCCAGGGCGGACATCAAGGCAATGGTGGCGGCCGCGGGCTCGGACCGGCTGCCGGAGGCCGTGCCGCTGGTCTGCGCTCCCGGCGACGTGGCGATCGTGAACCGGCAGGCGCTCCACGGCTCCTTCGCCAACACCGGCTCGAGGCCGCGCGTGACCCTCAACATGGGCTTCCACCGCCGGCGGTCCGTGCTGGATGTAGAGACCGGCGGCGTTCACAACCCGGTCTCGGTTTACGACGCCGGCTATATCCGGCGCCGCGCGCGGCTCATCCTCTACGCCATCGACGCCCGCCGCCAGCGCTGGCCGGACGAAGAGCCCTATCGCTACGCTCCTCTCGCCGGCGAGGCCGACAGCTATAGATGGACGCCGGCGGCGGTAGAGGACATTCGCGACTACAATCTGGAGGACATCGGGATATAACCCGGTTGCGGGGTGAGGGAGAGGCGCCATGGAGCTAACGGAACGGCAGGTCGAACAGTTTCAGCGGGACGGCTTCCTCATTTTCCCGGCGCTGTTCTCGGCCGAAGAGGTCGAGCGGCTTCGCGAGGAAGCGGAGCGGGTTGCGGGACTCGATGCGGAATGTGTCTTCCGCGAAGGATCAAGCGGCGTACCGAAGACGATGTTCCGCCTCCATGCCGAGGACGGACCGACCGCCTCGCCCGCCTACCGCGCCGCCGCCCATGCGCCCCGCATCCTCCGCCCGGCCCAGCAGACGCTCGGCACGGACGAGGTCTATATCCACCACTGCAAGGTCAACATGAAGGCGGCCATCGAGGGCAGCGCCTGGCCCTGGCACCAGGATTTCGGCACCTGGCATCTGGACGGCATCGAGGAACCGTCCATGGCGACCTTCCTGGTCATGCTGGACGAGGCAACCGAAATGAACGGCTGCCTTTATTTCCTGCCGGGCAGCCACCGCGACGGGCGCGTGGACCCCTACTTCGATTCCTCCACCGCCTACAGCCTGTGGGCTTCCAAGCCGGAGACGATGAAAGCGGCAATGAACGCGCTGCCCGAGCCCGTTGCGGTGAAAGGACCGCCCGGCACCGCCGCGCTGTTCCATTGCAACCTGCTGCACGCCTCGGGCCACAATCTCTCGGCGACGGACCGCTGGCACGCCTATTTCTGCTTCAACGCCTGCGCCAACCGGCCCCGCGATGTGGAGAACCCGCGCCCCGACTATGTGCGCTCGACCGACTGGCGCCCGATGGTCGAGGGCGCCGACGCAATTGCCTGACTAGGCCGGCCGCACCAGCACATGGCGCTTGCGGCCGGCGGAAAGCTTGATCGCCTGCTGTCCGCCCAGGTCTTCGAGGCCGACAAGCCGTTCCTCGCCCGCGACCGGGGCATCGTTAAGGCGCGCTCCCCCGCCCCGGATCAGTCGCCGGGCCGCCCCCCCGGTATCGGCCAGGCCTGCCCTGCGAAACAGGGCGAACGCCGGAATACCGGCTTCGAGTTCGCTGCGCGGCACCGCCAGTTCCGGCAGCCCGTCTGCGGCCTCTCCCTGCTCGAAAGCACGTCGAGCCGTCTCCGCCGCCTGCCGCGCGTCCTCGCTGCCGTGGCAGAGCGCGGTTGCGGCGTCGGCCAGCGCCTTCTTGGCGTCGTTTAGTTCGCGGCCTTCCAGCGCCTCCAGCCGGGCGATTTCGTCCGTCGGAAGCTCGGTGAACAGGCGCAGGAAGCGGCCGACATCGCCGTCTTCGGTATTGCGCCAGAATTGCCAGTAGTCGTACGGCGAAACGCGCCCGGCGTTCAGCCAGACGGCGCCGCTCGCCGTCTTGCCCATCTTGGCCCCGCTCGCGGTCTCGATCAGCGGCGTCGTCAGGCCGAACAGTTCGACGCCTTCCGCGCGGCGTCCGAGGTCGATGCCGCTCACGATATTGCCCCACTGGTCCGACCCGCCCATCTGCAGCCTGCAGCCGAACCGGCGCGCCAGCTCCACGAAATCGTAGGATTGCAGGACGGCGTAGTTGAACTCGAGGAAACTCAGCGGTTGCTGGCGGTCGAGGCGCAGGCGCACGCTGTCCATGGAAAGCATGCGGTTGACGGAGAAATGCCGCCCGTACTCCCGCAGGAAGGGGATGTAGGAAAGGCCGTCCAGCCAGTCCGCATTGTTGGCCATGACGGCGTCGGACGGCCCGTCGCCGAAGGTCAGGAACTTCTCGAACACGCGGCGGATGCCCGCCATATTGGAGGCGATCTGTTCGTCCGTGAGCAGCGGGCGCGCTTCTTCCTTGCCGGAGGGGTCGCCGACCTTCGTCGTCCCGCCGCCCATCAATACGATGGGCTTGTGACCCGCCTGCTGGTAATGGCGCAGCAGCATGATCGACACGAGCGAACCGACATGCAGGCTGTCGGCCGTGCAATCGAATCCGATATAGGCCGGCACGGGCGGTCCGCCCAACAGCGAGTCAAGTCCGCCAGCGTCGGTGCATTGATGCAGGAAACCCCGCTCGCGAATGGTCTCCAGGAAGGACGGCACGGTCTCGGGTCTCGCTGTTCGGGGGGAGCAAAGCGCCGTTTATCATGGCAGCCGGAAACCGACAACGAAGCCGGACGCACCCAATGGACCTGATGATCGGCCTGATGAGCGGCACCTCGATAGACGGCGTGGACGCGGCCCTGCTGGAGACCGATGGCGAAGACGCGGTCCGGCCGCAAGGCTTCGTGTCGCTGCCCTATGGCGACCGCGAGAAGCAGGCGATCCGGTCGGCATTGGGCGCCGGAGACCCGGACAAGGTGCAGGCCGCCGAAACGGTCGTGACGGACGCCCATATCCGCGCCGTCCGGCGTCTTCTGGCCGAGACCGGCCGACGGGACGCGCAGGCCGTCGGCTTCCACGGGCACACGCTGGACCACCGCCCCGAGGACCGCTTCACCCTGCAGGTCGGCGACGCCGGGCGGCTGGCGCGTGAGACCGGCATCCTCGTCGTCGCGGACTTCCGCGGCGCCGATGTCGCCGCCGGAGGCCAGGGCGCGCCGCTCGCGCCGGTTTACCACCGCGCCCGCCTCGCCGGGGAGCCGGGTCCCGTCGCCGTGCTCAATATCGGCGGCGTCGCCAACGTCACCTGGATCGGGCGGGACGGCGAGATGCTCGCCTTCGACACGGGCCCCGGCAACGGGCTTCTGGACGACTGGTGCCGGCGCCACACCGGCGCGCCGATGGACGAGGACGGCCGGCTGGCATCCCGGGGCCGCGTCGATCGCGACGCGCTGGAACGGCTCCTCGGCGATCCTTACTTCTCCGCTCCGCCGCCCAAGTCTCTGGACCGGTTGAGCTTTTCCATCGAATCCTTGAACCGCCTTTCGCCGGCCGACGGCGCCGCGACGCTGACCGCCTTCACCGCGGCGGCCGTGGCGCGCGCCCCGCTTCCCGAGCCGCCGCGGCGCTGGATCGTCTCCGGCGGCGGGCGGCGCAATCCCGTGCTGATGGCCGCCCTGCCCGGTCCTGCAGAGCCGGCGGAAGCGCTCAGCTGGAACGGCGATGCGCTGGAAGCCGAGGCCTTCGCCTATCTGGCCGCCCGGCGGCTGAAGAACCTGCCGGCGAGCTTTCCCGGCACGACCGGCTGCCCGGCGCCCATGACGGCAGGGCGGCTATTTTCGCCGTGACACGCTGGCCGCCGAGACCGCGCCCATGATGGCGATGACGCCCGCGGAGGCGAACGCATAGCCCCAGGCATTCACCGAAGCAGCCCCGCCCGTCGTCTCCAGAACGATCCCGAACAGCGCCGGGCCGATGAAACCGCCCGCCGCATTGGCGAAGGCGTGCAGCGCGAGCGCCCGCCCGCGCAGTTCGGCGCTGCTGACCTCGATGATGCCGCCCGCCAGCGTGCCCGCGTCCATCAGCACGAAGAGGTTGTGGAACAGCACCGGCCCGAGCAGCAGCAGCCAGAACGGCCAGTCCGCCGCAAAGCCGACCACGCAGGCCGCCGCGCCGGACAGCAGCAATGACAGCGCGGAAACCTGCGCCATCCCGAAGCGCGCGCCGAGCCAGGACCCGACCATGCCCATCGGCGCGCCGATCAGGGTGAGCGCCATGGCGAGCAGCGGCCAGTTCCAGTCGGGCGCGCCGCCGTCCGTCGTCGCGGCGAACACGAAAAACGCGACCATCCAGCTGCGGAGCGCCAGCAATTCTATGGAATGGCCGAAATTCGCCAGAATCACCTTCATCGCATTCCGGTTGGCGAATACCGGACGAAGGTCCAGCGAAGCGCCGCCGCCTCCCGCCGCCGTTTTCGGCGCGATCAGGCTCCAGACGAGAAGAGTCGCCACGACCGCCGCGATGCCGGGGATTGCGAAGGCCAGCCGCCAGCCGATGGCGGCATCCAGCCAGTAGGTCGTGACATAGGAGCAGCTCGCCGCGATCGGGAACGTCGATATGTAGAAGGCTCCGGCGCGCGCTTCCCTGCCCGACGGCATCCGGTCGGCAATGACCTTGACTCCGGGCATGTAGATCCAGGCGAAACCGATCCCGTGGATGAGACGGAAGCCGAGCCCGGACCAGAAGCCGTCCGCGACGATCGCAAAGCCGAGGAAACCCGCGGCATTCGCCACCGAACCGGCGATTATCAACCGGCGGGCGTCGAAGCGGTCGCTCCCGATGCTGACCAGTATGGCGAAGATGGACGACAGGTAAGGCGCGCCTGCGAGCCAGCCGGCCTCGCTTTCCGAGAGCGTCCAGCGGTCGATGAAGTCCGGCAGCAAGGCGGGGAACCCGTGCAGGCCGATCAGGTTGAGGCCCAGATGGCCGCACATGATCCAGAGCAGAAGGCGCGGGTTCATTCGCCCGCTCCCCGGCCCGGCTTGCGCAGCAGCAGGACCAGCGGCGCGGCGGCGCCGATCGTGACCGCCAGCAGCGCGAAGTCGTTGACGAAGGCGATGGTCTCCGCCTGAAGCAGCACTTCCCGGCGCAGCGCCGCCACCGCGGCGTCGTTGCCGATGTCCCAGGGCGAAAGGCTGAGCGCCTCGCTGTAGTCGGATATGAAGTCCTTCAACGCCGTGTAGTTCGCCTGGGCGCTGCGCGTGAGAACGGCGACGACGATGGAAGTGCCCATCGACGCGCCTATCGAGCGGATCAGCGCGAAAAGCGCAGCCCCTTCGGTTCGGTAGCGCTGTGCGAGCGTCGAGAAGGTCACGGTCGTCAGCGACACCCACATCAGGCCCATTCCGGCGCCGTTCAGCACCGTCGCCCAGACGATTTCAGCGGCCTCGACCTGGTGGTTCCATCCCGTCATCCAGACATTGGAGATCCCGACGGCGGCGAGCCCGGCGAGAATCAGGTATTTGCCGGCGACGCGGTTCGCCAGCACGCCCGCCAGGAACATCGCGATGCCAGTGCCGATGCCCCGGGCCGACAAGACCCAGCCGGCGGCCAGGACCGGGTAGCCCTGGACGTTCTGCAGGAACAGCGGCAGCAGGAACATGCTGGCAAACACCGTGACGCCGAAGACGAAAATCAGCGCCAGCCCGACGGCGAAGTTCCGGTCGCGGAAAATGGCGAGGTCGATATAGGGAGACCGCGCGGTGAGCGAGTGCGCGATGAAGAGGTAAAGGCAGAGCCCGGCGATCACGGCCTCCGCGATGATCTCGGGAGAACTGAACCAGTCCTGCCTCTCGCCCCGGTCCAGGACGAGCTGGAGGCACGCCACTCCGATCGCGAGCGTTGCGAGACCGATCCAGTCGAGGGAAATGCCGCGCTTCTCGGTCTCCGGCGTGGTCATCCAGATGCCGAGAAACGCGATGCAGCCGAGCGGCACATTGATGTAGAACACATAACGCCAGCCGTAATACTCGGTGAGCAGGGCGCCCACGGTCGGCCCCGCGACCGGCCCCAGGATCATGCCCATGGACCAGATCGACATGGCGAAGCCGTGCCGGCTGCGCGGGTAGGTGTCGAGCATGATCGCCTGGCTGATCGGCAGCAGGGGCGCGCTGCCGAAGCCCTGCAGGGCGCGGAACAGGACCAGCTCCTCCAGGCTGTCCGCCGAGGCGCAGAGCATCGCCGTGACGGTGAAGGCGGCGATGGACCAGAGGAAGACGAGCCGCCGCCCGAACTTCACGGCGAGCCAGCCGGAGACGGTCGTGCCGAGAGCCGAGGCGACGATGAAGGCCGTCACCACCCAGCCGATCTGGTCCGGGGTCGCCGAGAGGTTGCCCTGCATGGACGGCAGGGCGACATAGGCGGTGCTCATGTTGGTCGAGTGCAGCAGCGAGGCTGCGAGCACCGGAATGGTTATGGTCGCCGTTTCCGCCCGCGTGAACGGCCCCGCCGCCGGGCGGTTGCGGGTCGAAAACACGCGGCGGGGCCGTCCTCGGGAACCGGCGGTCAGGCAGAGGATTCAGGATCGAAATTCGGCGCCCGCTTCTCCAGATGCGCCGCCAGTCCTTCCTCGACTTCCGGCCCGGTGAAGCCCAGCATTTCCAGCGCGGTCGAGGCGTCGTAGGCCGGACCCATCGAGCGGTACCAGTTGTTCAGCGCATATTTCGTCCAGCGGATGGCGCTCGGCGCTCCCCTGGCAAGCTTGGCCGCGACTTCGAGCGCCTTGTCCTGCAGCTCGTCGTCCTCGACGCAGAGCGACACCAGCCCGATCCGCTCGGCTTCCTCGCCGTAAACCGACTCGCAGAGCATCAGGTAGTATTTCGCCTTCGCCATGCCGCAGAGCAGCGGCCAGTTGATGACCGAATGGTCGCCGGCGGCGACGCCGAGCCGGGTGTGGCCGTCGATGATGCGCGCCGACTTGCCGGCGATGGAAATGTCGCAGAGCAATCCCGCTACGAGGCCGGCGCCGACGGCCACGCCGTTCAGCGCGGAAACGGTCGGCTTGCAGCAATCGATGATGTTGTAGACGAGGTCGCGGGCTTCCTTCCAGGCGCGCACGCGGTCGTCGTAATTGTCGATGTTCTTGCGGATCATCGAGAAGTCGCCGCCGGACGAGAAGGCCCTGCCCTTGCCGGTCAGGATGACCGCCGAGACATCGCGGTCCTGGTCGATATCGCGCCAGATATAGGTCATGTCGCGATGGCCGTCGGAGTCGAGCGAGTTGTAGGTCTCGGGCTTGTTGAGCGTCAGGCGCAGAACGCGCTCCTCCGGCCAGTCGATCTCGAAGGTCCGGCGATAAGGGTCGTAGCGGTCGCCCATGGGGGCTTTCCTCCTGCTTTGGCGAATGTCGGTTGCGGCCCGGCGGTTCTCGCGCGAAGCCGGTTACGGGTCAAATGGCGCGGGCGGTCTCAGAGGGCTTCGGCCTCCGCCGTTTCCCCCTCCATGGCCGCGAGTTCGCCCAGGGTAAGGGGCTTGATCGGCGGGCGTATGCGAAAGCTGCCGACTTCCTCGACCGGGAGGCCCCGCTCGTCGGCGACGATCTCGGCGGCTGCAAGCCCGCACATGCGCCCCTGGCACGGCCCCATCCCGGCGCGGGCGAAGGCCTTCAGCTGGTTCGGCCCCATGGCGCCGTCGCGCACCGCCTGGCGGATGTCGCCGCCGGTGAGGCTCTCGCACCGGCAAACCAGCGCCTCGTCCGCGGGCAGAACCGTGTGCGGGCGGAAAAGGCGGTCGAGCAGGGGCCGCATCGCCCGCTCGCGGTCCAGCGCGGCGGCCAGCCGGGCCGGATCCGCACCGGCGGCGAGCCGGGCCGCGATCCGTCCGGAAAGGGCGGCGGCCCGCGCGCCCGCTATGCCGCCGGCATCGCCTGCAACGAGCACGGTTTCCTCTTCCGTGCGGCCCAGGGAGTCCACCGCCGGCGCCCAGTGCCGCTGCTCCGCGTGCCAGCGGTGCCGAAGGCCGGCCTGGCGCGAAAGATGGGTCTGCGGCGCCACGCCTTCATGCAGCAACAAAAGGTCGCAGGCGATCTCGCCGCCGTCGAACCGCACCGCATCCCCCGTCGCCGCGAGGCCGCTGACGCCCGACCGGAACTCGACGCCGGCGCGTCTCAGCCTGCGCTTCATCGCCACACCCCTGGCGAGGTCGCGCCAGCCGGACAGGGCGCGCGGCAATGAGGGCGCGGCATCCAGATAGTCGCCGCCGACTGTCGTCTCCAGCACCGCCGCGACCTCGGCGCCGGCATCCAGCAATTGACAGCCGACCAGCAGCAGGAGCGGACCCGACCCTGCGAGCACGACCCGGCCTGTCGGCACCAGCCCGGAAGCCTTGAGCAGCACCTGCGCGGCGCCGGCTCCCATCACGCCCGGCCGTTCGGCCCCGGGGATCGGCACCGGGCGCTCCATCGCGCCCGTTGCGATCAGCACGCGGCCGGCAACCACCGTCGAGGCTGCGCCGTCCCGGCTGCAGGCAATCCGCGCCCCGGCATCGAGCCGCCAGACGGCGCTGTTCGGCCGGTAGTCGATGCGGGCGCTGCGGAAGTCCTCCACCAGCGCCCGCCCGGCTTCGTACTCGTCGCCCAGTATGGCGGAGAGGCCCGGCCCGGCCCGCTCGATGCCGCGATAGATCTGCCCGCCGGGCTCGGGCTGATCGTCCAGGACGACGACCGACAGCCCGTGCTCCGCCGCCTCCACGGCAGCCGCCATGCCCGCCGGACCGGCGCCGACGATAGCCAGATCGACGCTCATGGCTCCTGCCGCGCTCCCTCCAGCCGCCGCCTGACGCGAAGCCCCTCGCGCACGGGCGTCATGCAGGCCTGGCGGTTCGGCTCGCCGTCGATCTCGACCAGGCACTCGAAACAGACGCCCATGGCGCACCAGGGGCCGCGCGGGCCCCCGTCGACCGGCGCATGGCGAAACGCGGCGACGCCGGCAGCGAACATGGCCGCCGCCACACTGTCGCCGGGCGCGGCCGGGACGGGCTTGCCGTCTATCTCGACCGTTATCGTCGCCTCGCGCTCAGGCAGCCGCCGGAACATCGAACCTCCGCGCGCTGAAGGCCCCGAACCCGTCCGGCGCCCTGCCCTCGGCGATCCAGTCCGGCAGGCGGGCGGCATGGACGGCGGCGAGCGTGACGCCGCTGTGCATGGTGGCGACGAAGGCGCCGGGATGGCTTTCCGACTCGTCATAGATCGGGCAGCGGTCCGGGGGAATGACCCTGAGCGCCGCCCAGCTCCGCACGAGTCTCATCCGTTCCAGCGCCGGGAGGACGCGAATGGCGCGCCGGGCCAGCCCGCGCGCGGCTTCCAGCGTGGTGCCGGTGTCGAAGCCCACGGTCTCCTGCGTGGCGCCGATCATCACCGTCCCTTCCGCCGTCTGGCGGATATTGCCCATCGGCATCGGCAGGAACGGTTCGACGCGCTCGGTCACGAGCACCTGTCCGCGCTCCGGCGCCGTCGGCACGTTCAGGCCGACCCTGCCCGCCAGAGGCGGGATCCCGTTGCCGGCCGCCAGCAGCACTTTCGGCGCTTCGAACGCGCCGGCGTCGGTCTCCACCCGGAATCCCCGCCGGATATCGCGGACCGCGGCCCCCGACCGGTACCGGCCGCCTCTCGCCGTGAAGCCGGCGTGCAGGGCGCGCAGCAGGTAGAGCGGCCCGCAATGGCCGTCCTTCTCCGAAAAGGATGCGCCCACGACCTCCTGCCCGAAGCGGACGCCGGGAGCCATCCGCTCCAGTTCGGCGCGTTCAACCATCCGCGCATGGTAGCCGCCGCCCTGCGCCGCCATCGCCTCGTTGAGCCGCGTCTGCGCTTCCCATTCCGCGTCGCCGAGGCAGAGGATCGCGCCGCCCGGACGCTCATGGTGGATGTCGATGCCCGTCAGGTCCTCAAGCTCCCCGGCGAAACCGGCATAGAGGTCCGCCGATTCCTGCGACCACTCCTGGTAGCGCTGGAGGCCGAACCCCTTGGTCTGCACCCAGACAAGCCCGAAATTGCCCCGCGCCGCCCGGAAGGCGTCGTCGCCCTCGTCGAGCATGAGCACGTCCAGCCCCTTGCCGGCCAGTCCGTAAGCCGCAGCGGCGCCGACCAGGCCGCCGCCGATGACGATGATGTCCGCCGTCCCCTCAAGCATGACGCCAATGGTGGGATAGCGGCGCGGCCTGCGCAAGCTGCGCCCCGGATCGCCGGAAACGGCAGTCCTCCGCCTCCCTTCCGCCTGCCAGGACGACAGGAAACCTCCCCCCGGAAATGTCATGAGGTGTCATGTTGTGTAGCACACCAGAACGGCTTTTCGGAGGCTACACTGTCTGACAGGGGAATGGACAAACTCCCGTTTCTTTCTCGTGAATACAGTATGTTAGATAGCATGTCAATCTTATGTTTGGGCGAAAAATCTCCATAGAACCAAGGTTGGCAGCGTACTGAAAAGTTGCATAGTGGTGTGAGACACTGGCTCACAATTGAGCCGCATGATGGCGATGAGGGAGATTGGACTTTGAGTTATAGTATCATTGGGCCACATGATGATGTTACATGGAAATATGGGCCGCATGCAGATATCCGGTTTCAGCTAAAGGCATATGGCTGAAATCGACATTGGATGGCACTATGCGCGGTACTTATGTGGACTCTGATGCGGCGCGGCGCCGCGCAGGAGGCTGCCGATGGCGGTGAGGCCGAAGGGAGAGAAGCGAAAGCGGCGCTGCGTGATGGCGACCGATTCGGAGTGGGCGCTGATCCGCCAGCGCGCCGATGCCGAAGGGCTGACGATCTCCGAATATGCAGTCCGCGCCCTTCTCGCCGGGCGGGAGCCGGAAGGCTCGGGCGGGAGGCTGCCGCCGACCCTGGCCCGCCGGCAGCTGCGGGCCGTGCTGGTTCTGGAGCGTATGGAGCGCCATCGCCTGGAGGAGCTGGGTGCCGGACATGTCTGGCGGGAGTTGCTTGCCGAGGTCGACGCCCGCCTCGACGAGGAGGACGGGCTCGGAGGATGAGCAAGGAGCCGGGATGAGGCTTTCGAGACAGCGATGCATCTACGCCCCGCGCGATGAGTGGGAGCGGATCCGCAGGCGGGCCCGGAAGGCGAAGCTGCCGATCTCGCGCTTCGGCTATCTTTGCTGCCAGCGTGCGGTGGAGGAGGAAGCCGGCAGTCTATCGGGACTGCGCGGGCATCCACTCGTGCTGACGGAAGCCGAACAGGGCCGTCTTGCCCGGGACGCGCTGGCGGTTCTTGGGTCGGGGCGGAATTCGGTTCCGGATCCGGAAGGCGTTGAAGCGCTTGCCACGGTGCGGAAGGTGGCCCGCTTCCTGCGTCTTGCCCATAAGGAAGACGGCGTGTGACGAGGAAGCCGCGCAAGACAATGTCCGGCGCGAACAACACGATTTCGCTGACCGACGGGGAATGGGACGAAATCCGGGCCTGGGCGACGGAGCGCGGCAAGTCGGCGGCGGTATGGTTTCGGGAATGCGTCCTGAGCGTGGACCTTTCGTCGAAGGCGCCCGCCTCCCGCCCCCTGGTGCTGGATGCGGACCGGCAACGCGCCATCGCCCGGGCGATGGCGAAGGCTGCCCGCTCCATGCATTGTGAAGACGAAATATCCGCCGGTCTCGCCGAGGAGATGCTTGCGCTGATGGCGGCGCGTCTGCGGGCGATGGCTCGCGAGGGCAAGCGCGAGCAGGCGGTCGAACTGCTTCGCCGGGTTTTCGGCGCCGAGCACGCGGCGGCAATCGCGGCGGCGTATATACCGGAGACGGGCGAGGATGCCGCTGAAACCGCGGACAAGCCGGACACGGCTTCGACCGGCGCCGGGAGCGGCAAACCCGCCGACCGGCAGGCGCTGCCGCAGCGAGACCTGTTCGGATGACGCCGGGCGAGGCGCTGGCATTCCTCGGCAGCGGGGCTCGACCCCGACATGCTTATGCCATTCCTGGTGCATGGTTATGTCTGTCATATGTCGGACGGCAGGGGGACCGTCTCGATGCATATGTTTAATTTGGGTTTAATTTGGGTTTCCGGGATGCATACGCCG
>JAJDVH010000050.1 GCA_022826185.1 Alphaproteobacteria bacterium | reverse complement strand
GCGCAGCAGCCGGGCGTCCGGCGCGGTCTCGCCGAGCCATGTTTCCACTTCGTCCGCGTCGCCTGCGAGGTCGCACTTGTTGAGCAGGATGAGGTCGGCTTGCGCGAGCTGGCGGCGGACGGTGCTGCCGAGATAGCGGTCGCCGGCCCGGCTGCGCACGGTCTCGGCGTCGGCCAGCACCACCGCGCCGTCGAGCGCGAAGCCCTGCAGCAGGCCGACCGTGCCGGCGATGGCGCCGGGGAAGGCGACGCCGCTCGCCTCCAGCAGCACATGGTCCGGCCGCGGCGCCAGCGCCTCCAGCATGGTGAGCGAGGACACGAGGTCCTCGCCGTAGCTGCAGCACACGCAGCCGCCGACAAGGCTGACGATGCGCTCGTCCGCCGCCTCCACAAGGCTCGCGTCAATGGGGAGCGCGCCGAATTCGTTCACCATGATCGCGAGCCGCCTGCCGTTCGCCTGCCGGAGCAGGCTGTTGACCAGCGTCGTCTTGCCGGCGCCCAGATAGCCGCCGACGACGGTGACGGGCAGCGGGGCGGCGGCGGTCATGCTTGCCGCCGTTCCCGGTCCCCGCCTGCGCCCGCCCATTTTGTCACCCCGGCCTTGAGCCGGGGTCCATCCATGGCTTGCGATATCGCCGCAGCCGGTGGAAAGAGGACGGAACTACCGGGGCTGTAGCGAGAGCCAGGGCTGGACCCCGGATCTCCGCTTCGCTCCGTCCGGGGTGACGGATTGGGACCGGGGGCAGGCCGGCGGTTGTGCCTCGTATGGCGGCGCAACGCGGCGGTCATGTTCCGAGGTCGGCGGCCCGGAAGATGCGGCCGCCCTGCACGGTGCCCCAGACGCGCACATCCTTCAGCCGCTCGCCGCCGATGGTCTCCGGGTCGTCCTCCAGCACGGCGAAATCGGCGCGCTTGCCGGTCTCGATGGAGCCGACCTCGCCGTCGAGGCCGAGGGTGTAGGCGGCGCCGAGCGTGATCGTGCGGAGCGCGTCGGCGGTACCGATCCGCTCCTGTTCGCCGAGGGTGCGCCCCGACGCGGTCCGCCGGTTGACGGCGCACCAGGCGGTGAAGAGCGGGCCCAGCGGCGTGACCGGCGCGTCGGAATGGATGGCGAGCAGCACGCCCTCGCGGAGCGCGGTCGCGCAGGCGTTCATGCGCTCGGCGCGCTCCGGCCCGACCGTCACGGCGTAATGCTGGTCGCCCCAGTAGAAATGGTGGTTGGGGAAGAGGTTGACGCAGAGGCCGAGCGCGCGGATGCGACGGAACTGCGCCGCGTCGGCAAGCTGGCAGTGCTGGAGGGTGAAGCGGTGGTCGGGTCGGGGATGCTTGCGCAGCGCCGATTCCATGCAGTCGAGCGCGAGGTCGGTCGCCTCGTCGCCATTGGTGTGGGTATGCACCTGGAGGCCGGCGGCGAGCGCGCGTTCGTAGATCTCCAGCAGGTGCTCGGGCGGGACGTACCAGAGCCCTTCCGGCGCGCCGTTGTAATAGCCGGGCCAGCGCAGCCGGGCGGAGAAGCCCTGGATCGAGCCGTCCGCCACCACCTTGATGATGCCGAGGCGGAGCCTGTCCCGGCTGCGGCCCTTGAGCTCGAGCGCCCGGTCGATCAGCTCTTCGGGCGTCAGGCCGTAGAAGCGCCGCAGCGAGACGATGCGCGCCGGGTAGTCCGGCTCGCCGGTCACGCGCAACATCATCTCCACCGCGTCTTCCGGCAGCAGGTTGGCGAGGTCGGCGGCCGTGGTGACGCCGGTGCGCACGCAGAGCCTGGCGAAGCGGCGCAGGCCCGGCTCGTCGCAGGCCAGCAGGTCGCGGTCGAAGCCGGTATGGACGCCGAGCGGGGCCATGGCGTCCGAGCCCTTCATCTCGCCGGTCGGCAGGCCGTCCGCGCCGAGCGGGATGCCGGGATGGTTGACGCCGGTGCGCAGCAGGCCGGCGAGTTCCAGCGCCTTCGTGTTGACATTCAGGATGTGGCCGGAGGCGTTCAGCACGCCGACCGCGCGCTCGGCCGAGACCCTGTCGAGGTCGTGGCGGTTGACGCGCCGGCCGCCATAGTAGATCGCGTCGAGCGACCAGCCGGCGAGCGGCGCCGCCGGGTCCTCCAGCGCGCCCGCCGCTTCGGCCAGCCGCTCAATCACGGCGTCGATGGACTTCAGGCCCGCCCAGACCCTGCCTTCGGGGTCCATGCGGTCGAAGAAGCCGCAATAGACATAGGCCCAGAGCGAGCCTTCCATGACATGGCTGTGGCCTTCCACGAGGCCCGGCATCAGCACCTTGTCCGCGAAGCGCCCGTCCAGCCGGTACTCGCCCCAGCCGGCCAGCTCCTCCAGCGTCCCGGCGCCGAGGATGCGGCCCTCCCGCACCGCCACATGGGTGGCGTGCGGCCGGGCCGGGTTCATGGTGATGATCCTGGCCGCAGGATAGATGGTCGCGGTCATGCCGCGGTCAGGATCGGCAGGGCCTGCCGGTAGGCCGCTTCGGCCAGCACCCTGATCTCGTCCGGCCGGCGGCTGCCGATCGGGTGCTCGACCATGATGAAGGGATAGTCCGGGAGGCCGAGCGTCCGGGCGATGTTCCGCGCCGTCACCTCGAAGGGTTCGGTGCAGATGACCGCCGCGCGCTTGCCGAGCTGCTCGAAGCTGATGCCGTCATGCAAACTGCACGTCGAACAGGAGCCTCAGTCGCCGAGCCCCGTTATCAGGAAATCGACCTTCCCGGCCGCCTCCTGCAGTGTCTCTTCGGGCGCGGGCGCGCTCGCGTTCCACTTGGACCAGACCGGAACGACCGTGCAGCCGTGCCGTTCCTCGAAGAGCGCGGCGGTCTCCCGCAGCATGGCGGTGGCGTTGAGCTTGCCGTTCTCCAGCAGGCCGACGGTCCGGCCCTCCAGCCCGGCGAGCGCCGCCGCCCGGGCGAGGTTCCGCTCCGGCCCCGGAACCGTGGGGTCGCAAAGAAGCATGCCTGTCGTCTCCCGTCCGTATGTCGGTTTCAGTCTATTCGCAATCGACACACATGCCGATGGGCTTTCACGGTCCGCTCGATATTCAGCCGCCGCCGCTCGCATACTCGGCGAGCGTCATGACTGCGCCGCCGTGTTCAGTCGGCGCAACCGCATTTGCAAAGCGACGGTCGGCCGTCACGACAAACGCGCCGATACGATGGGCCAGTGCGAGATACATGAAGTCGTAAACCGGCTTGTCGAGTGCCAGCGCAACGCGAATAGCATCCGCGCAGACCGTTTCGTCGGCGTTCCATTGCACCGGCAACCGGGAGACCGACTCTATCAGGGCGCTTGCCTTGCCATGTTCGATCTGGCCCCGGCGCGCTTTGCTCCAGAGTGCATTGGCCAGTTCGGCCGCCATCAGGCGCGGTGCATGCAACTAATGCTCGCCCGCCGTCAATGCGAGCGCTGCGCCGGAATCTTCCTCGGGCACCAGCCACTTGACCGATACGCTGGCGTCAATGACGAGCCGCATCAGTATCCGAGATGGGGGCGGTGGCCGCGGTCGCGGTCTTCGCGGATCAACTCCTCGGCGGGCGTATGTTCGCGCCCTTCGAGCGAACGTCGCAGCGGCTCGACCATGGCCAGGAACGCGGCGCGTTTGGCCTCCATGTCGTCGTCCTCGACTGCGCATTCCAGAATATGGCGCACCTCGCCTTCCAGGGACCGGTTGTTGCCCGAAGCACGGTCCTTGAGGCGCCGGACCACCTCGTCATCGAGTTGCCGCACATTAATCGCCGCCATCTCTCGATCCTCGAATATCTGCTATCGAATTGATAGCACAGCAAGGCGGGACGGGACACTCTCCCGCGCTCGGGCCGGCTCGCGCTCCCGCCTATTCGCAGTCGATGCACACGCCGATGGGCTTCGACTGCATGAGCGAGCCGCGGCCGCGGCTCCAGGAGGGGATGAAGCTGGAGTGGCCGCCGGCGTCGCCGCCGCCCATGAGGATCAATATGTCGTCCGGGCCGAGGCCGCGGTGGAAGTGGCCGTCTCCCGCCAGCGGATGGGCGCCCTCCTCCCCGTGCTGCCTGCCGTATTCGACGTCGCGGTGCTTGCCGACGGACTTCATGCCCTCGACGCTGCGCCGCGCATGGGCGAACAGGTATTCCTGCGCCTGCCTCCGCGTCCAGTCGGCGCCGGCGAGGATGCGCATATGCTCCGGCGCCATCACCACCACGGACTGGCCGAGCGTGATGCAGCCGTAATTCGCCATCGCGTCGGCGACCGTCGCCAGGATCTGCTCCGGCGTGTTGCCGCCGTGGTTCTCGATATTGCAGAAGCCGCCGCCGGCGAACACGGTGACGCTGCTCACGCCGTCCGGGTAGCCCTGCTCCTCTGAGAGCAGCGGCCAGGGATTGCCGCGGCTGCGCTCCGCGATGCAGAAGGCGTATTTGCCGGGATGGCCCTGGGTCGATTTGTCGGAAATGCCGGGGACCATCCGGAAGACGTTCATCAGGATGAGGCGCACGGCGCGCCCGATGGTGGCGTTGGCGCGGTTGCCGGGGCCGAACAGGTTCACGTCCGCGTTCATGCCGATGTCGTCGGTGACCGGGCCGCTGACCACTAGCAGCGGCGCCGAGCCGCCGGTGGAGGCGGTCGAGCCGTGGAAGTTGAAGCCGGGCTCGTTCATGGCCTCGAAGGCCGCGACCAGCACCGGGAAATATTCGGGCCGGCAGCCGGCCATGACGGCGTTCACCGCCGCGGCGTGGACTGTGCATTCGAGGCCCGTCGCGGGATGGCGGGCGATGGGCGTCTCGGGCGGACGGCCCTCATAGCCCAGCATCTCCTCCACGCGCCCGGCCGCCGGCGGCACCACGGGCAGGCCGTCCGTCCAGCCCTGCTCGTAGCAATAGTCGATGGCGGCGAGCGGGTCGTCGGGAACCTCGTGCAGGCGTTCGGCATCGTAGGGCATCGGCGCGCGGGCTCCCTTCGGCCTCCGGTTGCCACCCTATAGCGCATGGTGAATTATCCCGGCAACAGAACCGCCGGACGCATGCCAGAGGGGGGACCGCAACCGTGGCGACAATCGACAAGCTGGAAATCGACCTGTTCCGCCTGCCGCTGCCGGTGGCGATGGAGGCCTCGGCCGCGGGCGTGATGACCGCCTTCGACATGGTGACGGCGCGCATTACCGACAGCGACGGCGTTTCGGGCGTCGGCTACACCGTGATGCATGAGGGACAGGGCGGCCCGATCGCGGCGATGTGCGACGGCTCCTTCCGCTCCAGCATCGAAGGCCGCGACCCGGACCTGATCGAGGCGATCTGGCGGGACATCTACAAGCGCCACCACTATGCCGGGCGGGGCGGGGCCACCGGCTTCGCGATGGCGGCCGTCGATGTCGCGCTCTGGGACCTGAAGGGCAACAGGCTGGGCGCGCCCCTCTGGCGTCTGCTGGGCGGGGCCAATCCGAGCGTGCGCGCCTATGCCGGCAATATCGACCTCAACTTCCCGGTGGACAGGCTGCTGGAAGGCGGCACGGCGAGCGTCGAGGCGGGCTTCCGCTCGGTCAAGATGCGGCTCGGCCGCCCGACCTTGCGGGAAGACATCGCCCGCGTGGAGGCGATGCGCAACCATCTGCCGGACGAGATCGAGCTGATGGCGGATGCGAACGAGGCCTGGCGGGTCGAGCAGGCGATGCGCGCCATGACGCTCTTGCAGCCCTTCGACCTTGTCTGGCTGGAGGAGCCGATTGCGCCCGACAACACGGCCGGCTACGCGCATCTGCGCTCGCTTGGAAAGGTGCCGCTGGCGGCGGGCGAGAACCACCACACGCTCGCCGAGTTCGCCGCGCTGATCGGCGCCGGCGGGGTCGATTTCCCGGAGCCCGACCTCACCACCTGCGGCGGCGTCACCCCCTTCATGAAGGTGGCACGCCTCGCCGAGGCGCACGGCCTGCCGGTGATGAGCCACGGCGCGCACGACCTGCACATCCACCTGCTGGCCGCCGCCCCGAACGCGGCCTATCTGGAATGGCACGCCTTCGGCCTCGACAAGTTCATGGCCGACCCGCTGACGGTCCAGGACGGCTGCGCCCGCGCCCCCGACCGCCCCGGCCACGGCATCGCCTTCGACTGGGAGGCGCTCGCGGCGCATCGGCCGGGCTAGGCGGCGGGCGCTACAGGGCGGCGAAGGCGGGCGCGTGCCCGATGCGCGGCCCGTTGAGGCCGCCCGGCGCGAGCGCGAGCCCCGTCAGCGCCGGGCCGGCATAGGGCGAGGCCATGCCCTGCACGGCCTCCGGGCGGAAGCCGAAGCGCCGGTACCAGGCCGGGTCGCCCAGCACGACGACGCCCTGCCAGCCCTCCCGCTTCGCCCGGTCGAGCCCGGCCTCCACGAGCCTCGCGCCGGTCCCCCGCCGCCGCCGGTCCGCACGGACCGCGAGCGGCGCCAGGGCAAGGGCGGAAGCAGGCGCGCGCAGCCTCGAAAACAGCACATGCCCCACGACATCCCCGGCCTCGACGGCGACGAGCGACAGCACGGCATCCCCGTCCGCGCGAAGCCGCTCCACCAGCCGCGCCTCGGCGGAGGTCGGAAAGGCCGCCCGCAGAAGCCGGCTGATCGCCTCCCGGTCATCGGCGGCCTCCGGGCGGATGGAGCCGGCCACGTGCCCCTGAATGCGGGCGCCATGGCCGATTGCGTCCCGGCATTGCACTATGTTGTGAAACGCAGTTGCATTCCCAGCGCGCGGGTAATCCGCATGACGGTGGCGAAGGTAGGGTTTCCGTTCTCGGACAACGCCTTGTAGAGCCCCTCGCGTGTCATGCCGGCGTCCCGTGCAAGAAGGCTCATGTTTTGTGCGCGGGCGATGTCGTTCAACGCCGCGCGGATCAGGCTGCCATCGCCCGGGTCTTCCTCCGCGCAGGCTTCGAGATAGAGACGCGCATCCTCCTTGCTGTGAAGATGCGCTGCGGCGTCCCATCGCGTGAATGTTTCGATCATGCCTGTCTCCAATCCTTCGCTATGCGTCTGGCGCGCGGGATGTCTCGCTGCTGGCTGTCCTTGTCACCCCCGCAAAGCATGATTGCGGTTGTCCCGTCACGCATGAAATAGAGGCGGTAGCCGGGCCCGTGGTGAATGCGTATCTCGGATATACTGCCGCCCAGGTTCCTCGCATCGCCAAAATTTCCAAGCGATATGTTCCGTAGTCGTGCATTGATCCGGGCAACCGCGCCCCGATCCCGCAAATCGTGAAGCCACCTCTTGAAGGTAGAGCTTTCGACGATTTCGATCATGCCCGGAATGTAAACTGTAGTTTACAGTCAATCAAGCGTTCGGGCGGACCGGTCAATGTCCCTCAAAGCCCCCAGCGCAACGCCAGCAAGTCCAGCGGCCGCGCCAGCTCCAGCAGGCCCGTCAGCACCTCGGGCTCCAGCGGCGCGAGGGGCGCGCGGACGTGGGCGGAGCGGATGACGCCGCCGGCTTTCATCGCCGCCTTGCAGGCGCGGAGGCCGCACTGGCGGTTCTCGTAGTTGATGAGCGGCAGCACGCGGGCGTAGGCGGCGGCGGCTTCCTCGCGGCGGCCGTCGCGGTGGGCGTCCACCACGGGCTTCAGCAGGTCGGGCAGCAGCGCGCTCGGCATGGTGCCGGTGGCGCCGGCGTCGAGGTCCGCCATCAGGGTGATCGCCTCCTCGCCGTCGAACGGCCCCTCCATGGCGTCGCCGCCGGCCCGGATGAGCGCGCGCAGCTTCGCCGCGGCCAGCGGCGTCTCGATCTTGAAATAGGCGACCCCAGCGATCTCCCGCGCGAGCCGGGCGAGGAACGCGACGCTCAGCTCCACGCCGGAAAGCGGCGCATCCTGCACCATGACCGGCAGGCCGGCCTCCGCCGCCCGGGCGAATTGTTCGTAAGTCTGCGCCTCCGTGCCCCTCAGCCCCGCGCCGTGATAGGGCGGCATCAGCATGACCATCGCGGCGCCCAGCTCGGCCGCCCGGCGGCAGCGCTCCGCCACGATCCGGGTCGAGAAATGCGAGGCCGCGACGATCACCGGCAGGCGGCCCGCGACCTGCTTCAGGCAGGTCCGGGCCAGGGTCTCGCGCTCCCCGTCGGAAATCAGGAACTGCTCGGAATAGTTGGCGAGGATGCAGAGCCCGTCCGAGCCCTGGTCCACCATGCAGTCGAGCACCCGCCTCTGCCCTTCGAGGTCGAGGTCGCCCGTTTCGGTGAAGACGGTCGGGACGACCGGCCACACGCCGCGCCAGGGTCTTGCCATGCTGTTCCCTCCCGATCCCCGCATGCCGGTGCGCGCCAGCTTACGCGATTTCCGCCGGACCCGGTTCGGGCCTTATCCTTGCCGGAGCCGCTTTGACCGTCCGGGGGTGAGGACATGACGCGCGACCTGCATCCGTTTCTCCGCCATCCCGGCCATCCCCTGCCGGCCGCGATCGCGCATCGCGGCTATTCCGCCCGGTATCCCGAGAACACGATGGCGGCCTTCGCCGCCGCGGTCGAGCTCGGCTACCGGGTCGTCGAGACCGACGTTCACGCCACCGCCGACAATGTCCTGGTCGTGTTTCACGACAGCCGCCTGGACCGCCTCACGGACAGGCGCGGCCTCCTCTCGGAGAGGAGCTGGCCGGAACTCTGCCGCGCCCGCGTCTGCGGACGGGAACCGATCCCGCGCCTCGAGGACCTGCTGACCACCTGGGACTCGCTGCGGGTGAACATTGACCCGAAGCAGGACAGCGCCGTCGGACCCCTGCTCGATGTGCTTCGGGACACCGATGCGTGGGACCGGGTCTGCGTGGGATCGGATTCGAGTCGGCGCCTTCGCCGCATCCGGGCTGCCGCCGGCGACCGGCTTTGCACGTCGATGGGCACGGTCGAGGTCGCCCGTCTCTGGCTGGCCGGCCATTGCATACCTCTCGGCGGATTTGCGGCCGATTGCGCGCAGGTCCCGCCGCGCCGCTACGGAGTCCCGGTCATCGACCGCACATTCATGGCGGCCGCGCACGCCCGCGGCCTGCCGGTGCATGCCTGGACCATCAACGACGAGGCGGAGATGAACCGCCTTCTCGCTCTCGGCGTGGACGGGATCATGACCGACGAGGCGGAGCTCCTGAAGCAGGTGTTCCAGAGCCGGAATATCTGGACCGGGTAAATGCCGGCAAGGTTCCGGGTCCCGGCAGTCCTGCGCGCCGGCCGGGGGCCTGCCCCCTGAGCAACCGGATAGATGGAGCAAGGACTTGGGAATCGCTATGCTGGGACGCAACGAGGGGCGGTTATCTGTGCCATGTATGCTCATCGCGATGCGTGATCCCATCCGTCCGGGCGAAACCTTGCGGGAGGATCTCGACGCTCTGGGCATGAGTGCAGCCGAACTGGCCCGGCGGATCGAGGTTCCGGTGAACCGGATTACCGAAATCCTGAACGGGCGCCGCGCTGTCACCGGCGACACGGCGCTGCGTCTGGGGCGCTTCTTCGGCACGTCGGGAGAGTTCTGGCTCAACCTCCAGAAGCTCTATGAATTGCGGTTGGCGGAGCGGAAGAACGGCGCGGAGATCGCCCGTCTGCCTTCGCTCGGCGACGGCGACCGGCTGCGGGCGTCGGGTTGAGGCCCGTTCGTTCCTCTGCGACGGGACCGCCTGAAACCCGAGGAGCCTGTCCCATGCCTGACCGACCGCTCGTGCTCGCCTCTCAGGAAGGCCGCGCCGCCGTGCTGACCCTGAACCGCCCGGAGAAGAAGAACGCGATGAACGACGCGCTGCTGGAGGCGTTCGTGGCGGCGGTCCGCAGCGCCAATGCGGATGACGGGGTGCGCGCCATCGTCGTCCGGGGCGCGGGCGACTGTTTCACATCGGGCCGCGACGCCTCCGAGTTCGAGAAGGCCGCCGTTCTCCAGGACATGTCCGTGGACGCGGCGGTGGACATCTTCCTGGAGGCGCTCTCGCTGCTGATCGAATCGCCGAAGCCGACAATTGCCGCCGTGCACGGCATGGCGCTCGGCGGCGGGCAGGCGATGTCGCTTGCCTGCGATTTCGTCGTGGCCGAGCGCGGCGCGCGCTTCGGCAATGTGGAGATGGCCTACGGCTTCCCGGCCGCCATGAACATCGCGCTCCTGACCCGCCAGATCGGCCGGCGCCGCGGGCTGGAGATCGCCATGACCGGCGACCTCTACACGGCCGAGCAGTATCGCGAGTTCGGCCTAGTCAACCGGTTGGCGGAGCCGGGCGGGCTGGCCGGGGCGGTGGCGGACTTCGTCGGCACGCTGACCGACCGCGCGCCCTGGGCGGTCCGTCGGACCAAGACCACCTACCGGCTGGCCGAGGACATGGCGCTCCACGGCGCGCTCAACTTCGGCAACCAGCTGAACCAGCTTCTTCGCCTGAACGGCCAGCTCGCCCCCATCCACAGCCGCAGCGAGGGGGTGAAACGGGCGTTGAAGACGGATATCGCCGAGGGGGAGGCGGCGGAGGGCGGGAAGGCCGTCAGGCGCGGCCCCGGTCCCTGACGGCCGTCGGCACGCAGACCGCGCGCTTTGGGCGGTCCGGGACGGAGCCCTTTCCGTCAGGCGGGCGGGGTCAGTGCTTGTGCGGGTGCGGCAGCGCGCCGTCGGCGAGGACGGTGCAGTCGCGGTTCTCCGTATCCCGGCATTGCGTGAGCGCTTCGGCCTTCGCCGCGCCGGGATCGCCTGCCAGAGCGGCGTAAACCTTGCCGGGAAGAGGCAAAAGGAAAGGTTTGACGTCGGCGGTCGCTATTGCGTAGTGGACCGGATGGGCGTGTGCTGCCGGCGCTGCGAAAAACGCGGCGCCTGTCAGAATTCCGGCAACCTTCTTCAGCATTCTCGCCTCCCGTTTCGTTGAGTCGGAGGTGGGAAGCCTGCGCTGCCGTTCAATAAAGAATATGAATATTTTGACGATTATTGTCCCGTAATTGCCTGAATTTTCAAATCACTCCCATGAGGCTTGTTGAATGCGGGGCGGCGAAACACGATCCGGCCAGGCTGCGAAGTCCTGCAATGGCGGGCAACGGCCTATCCGGCGGTGCGGAAGCCCTCGTAGCCGTTGGCGGCGACGGCGTCGCAGCGCTGCTTGTAGCGGTCCACGCCGCCGACATAGGGCATGAAAATGCGCGGCTTGCCGGGGATGTTGGCGCCGACATACCAGGAGTTGGCCAGCGGGTAGAGCGTCGAGTCCGCGACCTCGTTATTGTGCCGCACCCAGGCTTGCTCGGCGGCCTCCTCCGGCTCGATCAGGCCGAGCCCCTCGGCGCGCAGATGCTCCAGGCAGTTCGCGATCCAGTCCACATGCTGCTCGCAGGAAAGGATCATCTGGCTCTTCACGCCGGGGCTCTGCGGCCCGGTCACCATGAACAGGTTGGGGAAGCCCGCCATCATGATGCCGAGATAGGTGTGCGGCCCGTCCGCCCATTTGTCGCCGATGGCCGCGCCCCGGTCGGTGCGGATGTCGATCTCCTTCATCGCGCCGGTCATCGCGTCGAAGCCGGTTGCGAACACAAGGGCGTCGAGTTCGTAGCGGGCCTCGTCGGTCCTGAGCCCGTCCGGCAGGATTTCCCGGATCGGGGCGCTGCGGACGTCCACAAGCGTCACGTTGTCGCGATTGTAGGTTTCGTAATAGTCGGTATCGAGGATCAGCCGCTTGGTGCCGATGGGGTGGTCGTTGGGGCAGAGCAGTTCGGCCGTCTTCGGGTCCTTCACCGTCTGGCGGATCTTCCGCCGCACGAATTCGCAGGCGGTCTCGTTCGCCTCCCTGTTCACCAGCAGGTCGTTGAAGGAATAGAGGAAGCTGATGCTGCCGCCTTCCTGCCACTTGGCCTCGTAGATGCGGTTGCGCTCCTCCTCGGGGACGTCGAGCGCGGACCTGTCGGGCGGCGGGTAGCCGGCGATGCCGAACGGCGTCGAATAGGCGGCGCGGCGCCTCTCCTCATACTCCGACTTGTGCCGGCTCTCCTTTTCCCTGCGCATCGGCTCGTTGCGCGCCGGAAGGCTGAAATTGGCGGTGCGCTGGAAGACGTGCAGGTGTTTCGCGTGGCGCGCGATCAGCGGGATCGACTGCACGCCGGAGGAGCCCGTGCCGATAATGCCGACCCGGAGCCCGGCGAAGTCCACGCCTTCATGCGGCCAGAGGCCGGTGTGGTACCAGGGGCCGCGGAAACTCTCCAGGCCCGGATAGCCGGGCGTGCGCGGCGTCGAAAGATTGCCGGTCGCCATGATGCAGTGGGTCGCCCGCACCGACCGGACGGCGCCGGTTTCGACATTCTCGGCCTCCAGCGTCCAGAGGCCCGCCCCGCTGTCGAAATGCGCCGAGCGGATGCGCGTGTTCAACTCGATGTCGCGGCGCAGGTCGAACCGGTCGGCGACATGGTTGACGTAGGAGAGGATCGCCGGCTGGGTGCCGTAGCGCTCGGGCCAGCGCCATTCCTGCTGCAGGTCGTTCGAGAAGGAGTAGGAGTATTCCAGGCTCTCGACGTCGCAGCGGCAGCCGGGATAGCGGTTCCAGTACCAGGTGCCGCCGATTCCGTCCGCAGCCTCGAAGGCGCGCACCCGGAAGCCGGACTTTCTGAGCCTGTGGATCGCATAGAGTCCGCCGACGCCGGCGCCGACGATCGCAACATCCAGGTCCTTCGCGCTCATCCCGCCTCGCTCGATCAGGCCGTCTCCAGGGCAGCCGGCGCCGAGCGCTCTCAGGGCGGCTTTCCTGCATGAAAGGAAATCTGGCGCGCCCGGGAAGACTCGAACTCCCAACCTTCTGATCCGTAGTCAGACGCTCTATCCGATTGAGCTACGGGCGCTGTCCGGGAAGGCGGTGAATTTAGCCCCGGCCCGGCGCCCGCGCAAGCGGTGCCGGGAGACCCTTCGCGCCTTTGGATAATTCGTTGTCAGAAGCCGCAATAACGCGCTACTGTCTGCAAATGGGCGGAAAACCGATGGCGTCTCAGGCTGAACATTATGTGTAAACGAATGAGCGCGAGCGCCCTCCTTCTCGGCGGGCTTCTGGGCGTTGCTGGCTGCGTGAACCCGAATGCCGGCCTGCCGCCCGGCTCGACCCGCGTCGAAGCCCCGGCGCCGCCCGCAGCGTCGGCAGTCCGGGAAGCGCCGGCGCCGGCCCCGGTGGTCCGGCAAGCGGCCGCAGCGCCGGCAGCGCAGGGCGGGGACAGTTTCGTCGTCCGCAAGGTCCGTCAGCTCGGCGGCGAGGCGGACGCGCTGGCGAAGGTGATCGACGGCCTGGAGAAAACGCATGCGGACCTGCGGGCGGGAGCCCGCCAGCGCGCCGAGGGCTATCACGGGCGCGTCGCCGCCATTGAGGCGCGCCTCAAGATCGGGACGACCCGGGCCAATCCGCGGCTGAGGGCGCAGTGGAATGTCGCGCAGTCGCTGCTTGCCGCTCTCGACCGCGATGTCGGCGCCTGGGATGTGTTGCGGACCCGCGCCGCCGAGGCCGACTCAAGGGCCGCGTTCCTCAACGACTCGGTGTTGAATGCGTTCGAACTTTCCGGCGCCGTGGAGGAGGACCATCGCGCATTGCACGCCATCGGGGACCGGGCGGCGCACATGTCGGTCACCGTGACCCGCCTTCTCGACGAAGTCGCCGCCGCCTCGGAACGGCAGAGCCGTCTGGTTACGGCGGAACGCCGCGAACTCGCGCTGCTGGCCGAAGCGATCGATGCCGGCAGCCTTGAGGACGGCGTGGTGAGCGGGCCCTATTCCTCGCGGGCGGCGGAAGACCGGCCGCTGGCGGTCGTCCGTTTCGACGATCCCGATGTCGCCTTCGAAGAGGCCTTGTCGGCCGCCGTCCAGCAGGTGCTGGACCGCCGGCCCGGCACGACCTTCGAGGTCGTCGGCGTATCGCCCGGCGGCAGCATGGCGGCGGCCGCGGACTATGCCGACAAGGTCCACAGGAGCTTGCGCCGCATGGGCGTCGCGGCATCCAGGCTCAGGATCGCGACGCGGGCGGACAGCGACCTGAATGTGGAGGAAGTCCGCCTCTACGTCCGGTAACGGCCGCGTTTACACCTCTCCCCAGATTTCCTCGGCGAGCGTCACCACCAGTTCGAGCTTCCGCCGCTGGTCGTCGTAGCCGATCCTGTTGCCGTGTTCGGTCGAGGCGAAGCCGCATTGCGGCGCAATGCCGAGCTGGTCGAGATCGACATAACGGGACGCCTCGTCGAATTTCCGCTTGAGGTCGTCGATGCTCTCGAGCTCGGGCGTCTTGGTGGTGATGAAGCCCGGCAGCACGCGCTGATGGCCCCTGGCGAGCAGGCCGAGCGGCTCCAGCCCGCCGGCGCGCTCGGTGTCGTATTCCATGAAGAAGATATCGACCCCGGTCCTGTTGAACACCGCATCGGCGGCGGGGTCGTAGGCGCCTTCCGCCGCGTGGGCGGACCGGAAATTGCCGCGGCAGAGATGCATCGCGACCGTCATGTCGTCCGGGCGGTCCCTGATCGCCTCGTTCATCATCCAGGCGTAGCGGTCGATCAGCCGGTCCGGGTCCCAGCCCTGCTGCTGCTTCTCCGCGCGGTGCTTCGGGTCGCAGAGATAGGCGAAGAAGATGTCGTCGAGCTGGATATAGCGGCAGCCGGCGTCGTAGAAGGCCTGGACGGCCTTCCGGTAGGTCGCCGCGATGTCCGCGAACAAGAGGTCGGCGTCCGCGTATTCCGGCACGTGAATGTCGTCCGGCCCGAGCCGGAAATGACAGCAGCTCGGGCCCGGGATCGAGATCTTGGGCGCCGCCGTCGCGTTGGCGGCCACGAACCTGAAATGGTCGAGCATCGGGTGGTCGTCGGGGAAATCGAGCCGGGCCGTGATCGTCGGGTAGAGCGGCGGCAGGCGCACGCCGGCGAACTGCACGCCCAGCTCGCGCGTCTCGAACTCGAACCCGGTCAGCATCCCCATGAAGTCGTAATGCCAGAACAGGCGGCGATACTCGCCGTCGGTCACCGCCTTGAGCCCGATATCCTCCTGCATGCGGATGGCTTGCGTGATCGCCTCGTCCTCGATCGCGCGCAGCTCCTCGGCCGGCATCGTCTTCTCGTCGAGGCACTTGCGGCGCGCCTCGACGACCTTGGCCGGGCGCAGCAGGCTGCCGACATGGTCGGCGCGGAACGGCGGTTTCCGGTTGCTCATGGCGTCTCTCCCCCGGCTGCGGTTTCCCCGGCGTTGGCGAGCAGGCGCTGGAGCAGGGCCTCGTCCACGCCCGCTTCGCGCAGCACCTCCTCGCTGTGCTGCCCCGGCAGGGGCGGCGGCCGGTCTATGGCGCCCGAGCCGTGCGCCAGCCGGAAGCCGGAGCCGACCAGCCGCATCGGCCCCCAGGGGCCCTCGACTTCCTGAAGGACATCGCGGTGGGCGATCTGCCGGTGGCCGACCGCCTCGGCGATGCTGCGGATGCGCGCGGACGGCGCGCCGGCCTCCTCCAGCCGGTCTTCCCAGACTTCCGCGCCCCCGTCCGCAAAGGCTGCTTCGACGATGTCGCGCAACTCGTCGGCATGGGCGGTGCGCGCGTCCCAGTCGGCGAAGCGCGGGTCCTCCGGCAGGTCCTCGCGTCCGAGCGCCGCGCAGAGCGCCCGGAACTGCTTCTCGTTGTTGACGGCGAGGAGGAGGTGGCCGTCGCCCGCCCTGAACAGGTTGGCGGTCGGTTTGCGGCTCACGGCCTGGTTGCCGTACTGGCCCTGCAGGTGGCCGGCGACGAGATATTCCACCACCGCCGGCGACATGAAGGAGAGCGCGGCGTCGAGCATCGCCACATCGACCATCTGGCCCCTGCCGGTATGGCTGCGCTGGAAGAGCGCGCTCGCCACGGCGAAGGCGGCCGTCATGCCGCCGATGGCGTCGCAGACCGCGAATCCGGCCCTGACCGGCCCGGTCTCGGCATGGCCGGTTACGGACATGATGCCGGAGGTGGCCTGGATGCGCCCGTCATAGGCCGCCGTCTCCCGGTCGGGCCCGTTCTGCCCGAAGCCGGAGACGGCGCAGTAGATGAGCCGCGGGTTGATCTCCGAGAGCGCCTCATAGCCGAGGCCGAGCCGGTCCATCACGCCCGGGCGGAAGTTCTCCATCACCACGTCGGCGCTCTTCGCCATGTGGCGGAGCGCGGCCACGGCGTCCGGGTCCTTCAGGTCGAGCGCAAGATCGCGCTTGTTGGCGTTGGCGGACGCCCACATCGGCGCCATCGCGCGCTCCGCCCACAGCTTCGAGGGCGGGGAGAAGCGCATGTCCTCGCCGCCCGGCCGCTCGATCTTTATGACATCCGCGCCGAGCAGGGCGAGCTGGTAGCTGCCGAACGGCCCGGCGAAGACCTGGGTGAAGTCCAGGACGCGGATACCGGAAAACGGCCTGGTCATGTTGCGGGTCCTTTTTCGTGCGCCATGCTTCGGCCGCCATTCACGCCACAGGGGCCGCCGGTGCGGGCGGGGGCGTTTCGGCGGGGGTTATCTTCTCAAGCTCGTCTTTCAGCCTGCGTTCCGCATGCCGCAGGTCGTGGTTCTGCTGCATCCTGAGCCAGAGGCCCGGACCGTTGCCGACAAGCCTGCCGATCCGCAGCGCCATTTCAACGGAAACGGGATGCGTGCAGGCCAGGACCCGGTGAAGGTGCTGGCGCGAAACACCGAGCCGGGCCGCCGCCGCACTGGCTGACAGGCCCAGGGCCGGCAGGACGTCCTCGCGCAGAACCTCCCCCGGATGGACCGCAGGACGCTGGAGCGGGCGCTCCACGCGATATTCCGTCATTTCGTCCTCTCCTCAACGATACTGTTCGAGATCGACGCGCAGCGCCTCGCCGTCCCGCCATTCGAACGTGATGCACCAGGGACCGTTGACATGGATGGTGTAGCGTTGCGGCGCTCCGCGGAGGCTGTGGAAATCGAATCCCGGGACGCGGAGGTCTGCCGGCGATTCGGCCTGGTCGAGAACTTCCAGCCGGCGCAGGCAGCGCGCATGGAGACTCGGTTGAACATGACGGCTGCGGCCCCGTTCGAACAATTCGGCTAGACCCTTGTGCCGGAAGCTCCGGATCATGCCTGATCGTAACACATCATGTTACAATGTCCAGAAAGTCTTTCCAGACGAGCGAGGCCGGCGAAGTCCAGGACGCGGATGCCGGAAAACGGCCTGGTCATGTTGCGGGTCCTTTCTCGCGCGCTATGCTCGCGCCACCATAACGCCGAAAGGGGACATTGAGGCCATGGGCGCGCTGGACGGGGTCAGGATCGTGGAATTCGCCGGCATCGGGCCGGGGCCGTTTTGCAGCATGCTGCTTGCGGACATGGGCGCGGACGTGCTGCGCGTGGACCGGGCGGCGAATGTCGGCAGGGAGGCCGAGCACCCGAAGTTCAACACCCTGCTGCGAAGCCGCAAGAACATCGCCATCGACCTCAAGCACCCGGACGGGCGCGAAACGGCGCTCCGGCTCTGCGACGGCGCGGACGCCATCGTGGAAGGCTTCCGGCCGGGCGTCATGGAGCGCCTGGGCCTCGCCCCCGACACGCTGCTCGAACGCAATCCCAAGCTCGTGATCGGGCGCATGACCGGCTGGGGCCAGACCGGGCCCATCGCGCACACGGCCGGGCATGACATCAACTACATCTCGCTTTCCGGCGCGCTTTACTCCATCGGCGAGGAGGGCGGCCCGCCGGTGCCGCCGCTCAACCTCGTCGGCGATTTCGGCGGCGGCGCGCTCTACATGGCCGTCGGCATGCTGGCCGGCATCGTCAGCGCGCGCACGACCGGCAAGGGCCAGGTGGTGGACTGCTCGATGGTCGAGGGCTCGGCCTCGCTGATGACGCCGATGTACGGCGCGCTGGCCTCCGGAGCCTGGATCGAGGAGCGGGGCAAGAACCGCCTCGACAAGGGCGCGCACTACTACAATGTCTATGAGACCGCCGACGGCAAGCATGTCTCGGTCGGCTCCATCGAGCCGCAATTCTATGCGCTGCTGCTCAAGCATACCGGGCTCGAAGACGCCGACCTGCCGGACCAGCTCGACCGGCCCCGCTGGCCCGATACGCGCGAGCGCCTGCGCGAAATCTTCAGGACGAAGACCCGCGACGAGTGGACGGCGATCATGGAGCAGACCGACATCTGCTTCGGCCCGGTGCTCTCCATGTCCGAGGCGATGGAGCACCACCACAATGTCGCCCGCGGCAGCTTCGTCGAGGTGGACGGCGTGCGCCAGCCGGGCCCGGCCCCGGTGTTCGAAGGCACGCCCAGCGGCGTTTCCGGGGCCCCGGCCCATGCCGGCGAGCACACCGACGAAGCGCTTGGCGAGTGGGGTTTCGCGGCCGCCGAGATCGCGCGCCTGAACGCCGTCGGGGCCGTGAAGCAGCGCTGACGCTGCCGCGTTCCGCGCCATGATGCCTGCGCCGGCGCCGGTCCGCACCGACATCCTGCTGATCGGCGGCGGCCACGCCCATGTGGAGGTGCTGCGCCGCTTCGCCATGGCCCCGGTCCCGGGCGTGCGGCTGACCCTGGCGACGCGCGACCTGGCCACGCCCTATTCCGGGATGCTGCCGGGGCTGGTCGCGGGCGCCTACAGCCATGACGAGGCGCATGTCGATCTGGCGCCGCTGGCCTCCTTTGCCGGCGCAAGGCTCATTCACGGGGCGGTGACGGGCCTCGACCTCGACCGCAGCGAGGCGCTGATCGACGGCCGGCCGGCGCTCGCCTTCGACCTTGTCTCGCTCGATATCGGCTCAACGCCGTCCCCGGCCGGTATCGAGGGGGCGGAGCATGCCCTGCCGGTCAAGCCGGTGGACCGGTTCCTCGAACGCTGGGAGGAGGTCGAGGGCCGGGCGGTGGAGGCCGGAGGGCGGTTCCGCCTCGTCACCGTGGGCGCGGGCGCAGGCGGCGTCGAGCTCACGCTGGCGCTGAAACGCAGGCTGGCGGCGCGTCTGGCGGAACGGGGCATTTCCGCGGAAGGACCGCATTTCACGGTCGTCTCGGACATGCGCGAGATCCTGCCGGCTTACGGCCGGGCGGCGCGCCTGAGGATCGAGGCGGCGCTGCATCGCTGCGGGATCGAATCGCGGACGGGCGTGCGGGTGGCGGCGGTCGGGCCGGACGGCGCGCTGCTGGAGACGGGCGAGAGGCTGGCGGCCGATGCGGTGATCCTGGCGACGCCGGCGGCCCCGGCCGGCTGGGTTGCGGCCTCCGGGCTTGCGGTGGATGAGCGGGGTTTCGTCGAGGTGGGGCAGGACCTCCGCTCCCGCAGCCACCCGCATGTCTTCGCGGCGGGCGACATCGCGGCGTTCGGCGCGCGCGCCCTGCCGAAATCGGGCGTCTTCGCGGTCCGGCAGGGCCCGGTTCTGGCGGAGAACCTGCGCCGGCTGGCGACCGGCTCCGGCTCGCTGCGCCCCTACAAGCCGCAGAAACGGACGCTCGCGCTGATTTCGACCGAGAGCGGGCAGGCGGTCGCCTCCTGGGGGCCGTTCGCCGCCGCCGGCGGCTGGGCATGGCGCTGGAAGGACCGCATCGACCGGCGCTGGATGGACCGTTACCGCGATCTGCCGGCGATGCCGGGGGCCGAAGACATGCGCTGCGGGGGCTGCGGCGCAAAGCTGCCGGCGGACCCGTTGGCGCGGGTGCTGGCGCGGCTGGAGGTTGCGCCGCGCGAGGATGTGGCGCTCGGCCTCGGCGACGACGCCGCGGTCGTGCGCCCGCCGCCCGGCCGGGTCGCCGTGCGCACGGCGGACCAGTTCCGCGCCTTCATCGACGACCCCTGGCTCTTCGGGCGCATCGCCGCGAACCACGCACTCGGCGACATCTACGCCATGGGCGCCGAGCCCCAGACCGCGCTTGCGCTTGCGACCCTGCCGCATGCGCCCGACGACAAGCTCGAACGGGACCTGGAAGCGCTGTTGCGCGGCGCGCTGGAGGTGCTGAACGACGCCGGCTGCGCGCTGGTCGGCGGCCACACCGCGGAGGGGGCGGAACTGGCGCTCGGCTTCGCCCTTGACGGCCACGGCCGCGAGGACCGGCTGACGGGCAAGGACGGGCTGCAAGCGGGGGACCGGCTGGTGCTCGCCAAGCCGCTCGGGACCGGCGCGATCCTCGCCGCGCATATGGCCGGGCGCTGCCGGGGCGCGTGGCTGGGGGCGGCGCTTGCCGCCATGCAGCAGTCCAACCGCGAGGCGGGCGAGGCGTTCCGCGCGCATGGCGCGGCCGCCGTCACCGACGTCACCGGCTTCGGCCTTGCGGGCCATCTCTGCGAAATGCTCCGGGCCTCGGGCCGCGCGGCCGTTTTATGGCCCGACGCCTTGCCCGTCCTGCCGGGCGCCCGCGACCTCATCGAGCACGGCGTGCGCAGCACGCTGCACCCCGCCAATGAGGCGGCGGCGGAGGCCTTCGACCCGGAAGACTGCCCGGTGCTGTTCGACCCGCAGACGGCCGGCGGGCTGCTGGCGGGCGTTCCGGGAGACCGGGCGGCCGACTGCCTCGCCGCGCTCGCCGCCGCCGGCTATGCGCAGGCGGCGGTCGTCGGCGAGGTGCTGCCGGGACCGCCCGGGGGCCTCACCCTATGGGCGGACGCCGCCGTTCAGCGGCCCGGCTGCGGGACCACGCGCAGATAGGGCTTCTGCTCGTCCCAGCCGTCGGGGAACAGCTCCTTCGCCTGCTCGTTGGTGAGCGCCGGCAGGATGATGACATCGTCGCCCTGCCGCCAGTTCACCGGCGTCGCCACCTTGTGGCTGGCGGTCAGCTGGAGCGAATCGAGCGTGCGCAGGATCTCGTCGAAATTGCGCCCGGTGGAAGGCGGGTAGGTGATGGTCGCCTTCACCTTCTTGTCGGGCCCGATGAAGAACACCGAGCGCACCGTCACCGTCTCGGCGGCATTGGGGTGGATCATGTCGTAGAGCGTGGACACGTTGCGGTCATGGTCGGCGATGATCGGGAAGTTGACCGCCTGGCCCTGGGTCTCCTCGATGTCGCTGGCCCATTCCCGGTGGCTGCCCAGCGGATCGACGGAAAGGCCGATAATGCGGCAGTTCCGCTTCTCGAAATCGCCCTTGAGGCGCGCGGCGGCGGCGAGTTCGGTCGTGCAGACCGGGGTGAAGTCGGCGGGATGGGAGAAGAGGACGCCCCATCCGTCGCCGAGATAGTCGTGGAAGGAGACTTCGCCGTCGGTGGTTTCCGCCGTGAAGTCCGGGGCATCGTCGCCAAGACGCAGAGACATGGTGTGCCACTTTGGGTCGAATTTAGGACCGTAAGTGGCACTGGGGCAAGAGCGCTGCTTTCCTCGCAAGTGATTGCTTCATAGGGACTTTCTGGAGACGATGCAAGACCGGGTGCATCACTTTGTTTGCCGGGAGAGCCGGTTTGCATCTGCAAATTGGGGATTTTCGGGGTTCGTCGAAGCGCGGCCGTGGATCCGCAGAGCGCTCCCCGGCC
>JAJDVH010000034.1 GCA_022826185.1 Alphaproteobacteria bacterium | reverse complement strand
AACGGCTCATTCCTCGGCGCGCCACTCCTCGATCCAGAGCGTGGTCGGATACTGGTGGCCGGTCGGCGTCACGCCCTTCAGCCACTTCGGAAAGACATAGGGCGTGGCGCGGAAATAGAGCGGCAGCACCGGCAGGTCGCGGGCATAGGCGGCCTGGAGCTCCGCCCAGAGCGCGCGCCGCTTCCCGCGGTCGAGCTCCACCTCGATGTTGTCGAGCAGCACATCCACATCCGGGTTCCGGTAGCCGGTGTAGTTCTGCCCGGACCAGTTGTTCTCCGCGGTCGGGATCATGGTGGAATGCAGCGTCGAGCGCGGCACGCTCTCCGGCGAGGACAGCCAGGCATACATCGCCAGGCCGCTGAATTGGCGCTTGGAAACGGTTTCACCGAAGAACACCCGCGCCGGCTGGTTGCGGATGCGCACGTCGATGCCGACATCCTTCCACGCCGCCTGCAGCACCTGCTGCACCAGCTCGCGGACCCGGCTGCCGGCCGTCGTGCCGAGTTCGAGCCTGAGCGGCTCGCCGGCGGCGTTGCGGCGCAGGGCGCCCGGCGCCTCGTTGGTCCAGCCCGCTTCGTCGAGCAGTGTCCGGGCCGCGTCCGGGTCGAAGGGCGTCCGCGGCAGGTCCGCGTCATAGACCCAGTCGAGCGGGCTCACGGGGCCGTGCGCGACCGGCTGGCGGCCGAAGAAGAGCCGTTCGGAAAGCGTCTCCCGGTCGATGGCGTGCAGCAGCGCGCGCCGCACCCGCACGTCGGCCAGCACCGGGTTGTCGAGATTGAGGTCGATATGCTCGTAGATCAGCCCCGCCTTGTAGGCGAAATCCCAGGCGCCGCCCTCGCGCTGCTCCATGGCGGCGGCCTGGTCGAGGCTGAGCCCGAGTTCGCCCGCGATATAGTCGACCGCGCCCGAGCGGAGATTGACCTCCAGCGCGGCGGTGTTCTCGACGATGCGGATGATGACGGTCTCGAAGGCGGCGGGCTTGCCCCACCAGGTCGGGTTGCGCTTGAACTCGATGGCGGCGCCGGGCTCGACGCGCACGACCCGGTAGGGGCCGAACCAGAGGCCGGGATTGGCGCTGTCCGCGTCGTAGGCGGTGCGGTTCCGGTATTCCGCGGGGTCGGCCTCGAAGCTGGCGCGGTCGATATGCGCGGGAAGCACGAGGCCGCCGATGTCGTTGTAATCGAAGGTCACGCGGTCGAGATGGAGGGTGAACCGGCGGTCGTCGTGGATTTCCAGTTCCAGGATACGGCGGTAGAGCTCCGCCGAGGCGACGCCCGATTGCGGGTGCTTGCCGACCTCGACCGCAAAGGCCACGTCCTTCGTCGTGACGGGCACGCCGTCGCCCCAGCGCGCATCGGGCCGGATCGTGTAGGTGACGGCGATGCCCTCCTTGCCCTCGGACGTCGTCTCGCGCACCGCGCCGCCATTCTCGATCGTCGGCAGTTCGGTGCAGAGCATGCAGACGAGCTGCCAGTCCGCGTCGTGGACCGTGAACGGGCGCATGCCCATGGCCAGCGCATAGCTCTTGGCCAGCATCGAATCGATCTGCGGATGGAGCGTGGACGGAAACTGCGTCATGCCGATGACGAGCCGGTCTTTCGCAGCAGCCGGCAGGACCGCCGCGGATGCGAGCAGGACCGCGGCGAGGAAAGCGCGGATCATGGCGGGAACCTCCTTGAGCGGCGGAAATCAGGATAGTCGTTTCGCTGGAAGGGCAGAAACCCGCTTGCCGCGATTTCAGCCCGCCACGGCCGCCAGCCAGTCCTCCAGCCTGTCGGCAATGTGGTGGACGGCGGCGGGGTCGAAGCCGCGGGCGCCCTGGGCGCGTGCGGTGCGAAGCCAGACGGTTGTCATGCCGGCGGCGGCGGCGGGGACGAGATTGCGCGCCATGTCCTCCACCATCACGGCGCGGCGGGGATCGACCGCGTGGCGGGCGAGCAGGCGCCGGTAGCCTTCCGGGTCCGGCTTGGGCAGGAGCCCGGCGGCTTCGACATCGAACACCGCCTCGAAATGCGCGCTGAGCCCGAGCCGGTCCAGCACGCGCTCGGCATGAGGGACATTCGCATTGGTGTGGATGAGACGCCGGCCCGGCAGTCCGGCGATCAGCCGTTGCAGGCGCGGGGAAGGGCGAAGCGAGGAAAGGTCGAGGCGGTGGGTTTCCTCAAGATAGTCATGGGGGTCCGCGCTGCATTCCGCGACCACGCCTCCGAGGGTCATCCCGTAGCGGCCGTGCCACACGCTGCGAAGGCGGTCCGCTTCATCCGCCGAAACGCCGAGATGGCGCTGGATGAAGGCGGAGATCGCCGCTTCCATCTGTTCCGGAATATCGCAGTCGGAAGGGCTGTAGAGCGTGTTGTCGAGGTCGAAGATCCAGCAGTCCACGCGGTCCGGATCCGGAAGCGCGGTCGTCATCGCCGCCGGATCAGCGTGCCGGCGCCGGACCGGGTCAGGATTTCCAGCAGCACGGCATGGTCCATCCGCCCGTCGAGGATCACCGCCGCCTCGACCCCGCCCTCGACCGCGTCGAGGCAGGTCTCGACCTTGGGGATCATGCCGCCCTTGATGGCGCCGTCGGCGATCATGCGCCGGGCGCGGTCGCGCCCCATTTCGGGGATCAGCCGGCCGTCTTCGTCCAGCACGCCGGCGACGTCGGTCAGCAACAGGAACCGGCGGGCCTTGCAGGCTGCCGCGATGGCGCCCGCGGCCGTATCCGCATTGATGTTGTAGGTCTCGCCGTCCGCGCCGAGGCCGATGGGCGCGACGACGGGAATGAAGCCGGCTTGCCCAAGCGCATCGATCACTGCCGTATCGACGCCGGCAGGCTCGCCGACGAAGCCGAGGTCGAGAGCCTTTTCGATGTTCGAATCCGGATCGCGGCGCGTATGTTTCAGGCGCTTTGCCGTCATCAGCCCGGCGTCCTTGCCGGACAGCCCGACGGCGCGTCCGCCGGCTGCGCCGATGGCGGCCGCCAGTGCCTTGTTGATGCGGCCGGCAAGCACCATCTCGACGATCTCGACCGTATCGGCGCTCGTCACGCGAAGGCCGTCGACGAAGTCGCTGCCGATGCCGAGCCGCTCCAGCATCCGGCCGATCTGCGGGCCGCCGCCATGCACCACGACCGGATGGATGCCGATCTGCTTCATCAGCACCACGTCGCGCGCGAATGCCGCCAGCGCATCGGCGTCGCCCATCGCATGGCCGCCATATTTCACCACGACGGTCGTGCCGGCATAGCGTGCGATATGCGGCACGGCCTCGGACAGCACGGCCGCTTTCGCGATGCTCTCGGCGAGCTTGCCGGCGGCAGGGTCGGCAGCGGTCTCGGTCATGGGCTCGGGTCCTCTGCAAGGGCTGCGAGTTCGGCGCGGAGCCGCGGGATGCCGTCGCCCGTGCGCGCGCTGGTCGCGAAGACGGCCGGGTGGGCCGCCGCCCGGCGCGCGATGCCGGCCTCGACCCGGGCGACCGTGCGGCCCAGCGCCGGAGAGCTCAGCTTGTCGATCTTGGTCAGTATCACCTGATAGACGACGGCGGCGCGGTCAAGCAGGTCCATCAGCGCGCCGTCGCTGTCCTTCAGGCCGTGCCGGGCATCGACGAGCAGGCAAAGCCGGCGCAAGCTGGCCCGCCCGGCCAGATAGTCGCGGGTGAGGGCCGTCCAGGCAGCCGACTTCGTTCTCGACACCTTTGCATAGCCGTAACCGGGCAGGTCCACGATCCCGAGGCGCCCGGCGAGATCGAAGAAAATCAGCGCCTGGGTGCGTCCGGGCGTGTTGGAAGTGCGCGCAAGGCTGTTGCGGCCGGTGAGCGCGTTCACGAGGCTGGACTTGCCGACATTCGACCGCCCGGCAAAGGCGACCTCCGGCAGCCCGGCCGGAGGAAGCTGCGCGGCCTCGGCCGCGGCATGCACGAAACGGCACTCCCCGGCGAAGAGCCGCCGGCCCCGCTCCAGGGCGTCCTCCAGGGGGCCGGGCGCGCACACGGGCTGCGGACCTCAGGTCTTTCCGGCCGTCGCGCGGGTCACGCCGGCCCGGCGCATGATGACCCATTGCTGCGCCATGGAGAGGAGGTTGTTCCAGGTCCAGTAGATCACGAGCCCGGCCGGGAAGGTCGCCAGCAGGAAGGTGAACACCAGCGGCATGAACTGGAAGATCCTGGCCTGGATCGGATCGGCGGGCGTCGGGTTGAGACGCATCTGGGCCCACATGGAAATGCCCATCAGGATCGGCCAGATGCCGAGATGGAGGAAGGAGGGCGGCCCCCAGTCCACCAGGCCGAACAGCGTGAACAGGTTGGTCGGGTCCACCGCCGACAGGTCCTCGATCCAGCCGTAGAAGGGCGCGTGGCGCATCTCGATGGCGACGAACAGCACCTTGTAGAGCGCAAAGAAGACCGGAATCTGGATGAGGATCGGCAGACAGCCGGCAGCCGGGTTGACCTTCTCGCGCTTGTAGAGGGCCATCATCTCCTGGTTGAGCTTCTGGCGATCGTCGCCCAGGCGCTCGCGCAGCTTCACCATTTCCGGCTGAAGCGCCTTCATCTGGCTCATGGAGCGGTAGGACTTGTTCGCCAGCGGGAAGAAGACCAGCTTGACGGCGACCGTGAGCGCGAGGATCGCCAGGCCGAAATTGCCGAGCACGCCCTGCAGCCAGGAGAGCGCGTAGAAGAACGGCTTGGTGAGGAAGTAGAACCAGCCGAAATCGATGGCGAGGTCGAATTTGGCGAAGTTGAGGTCATCGCGGTAGCGGTCCAGCAGATGGGCCTTCTTGGCGCCGGCGAAGACGTGGTTGCGGACCGTCGCCCGCCCCCCGGGCGGCACGGTCACGGCAGTGCGCAGATAGTCGGTCTGGTATTTGTCGACGCCCTGCTCCAGCCGGTGCAGGAAGCGCGCCGTGAAGGTCTCGCCGGGCTCCGGGATGAGCGCCGTCAGCCAGTATTTGTCGGTGATGCCGAGCCAGCCCTCGGTATTCTCGACCTTGATCTCGCCGTCGTCGACAAGGTCGTCATAGTCGTGCTCCTGCAACCCCTCGCCGAGAACCCCGAGCGGGCCTTCGTGCAGGATGAAGAAGCCTGAAGTCTCCGGAGTGCCGGAGCGGGAGACGAGGCCGTAGGGATACAACGTGACCGGCGAAGTAGTGTCGTTGAATACGGTCTGGTCCACCGTCAGCAGGTAGTCGTCCGCGAGTTCGATGCTGCGGTTGAAACGCAGGCCCGCCCCATTGTCCCAGGCCAGCTTGACGGGCCGTTCGCGGCTGAGCGTGCGGTCATTGGTGGACCAGGACGTGTTCCCTGCCGGCACCGGCGTCGTGCCGTCGGCGGCGACCCAGCCGAGTTCGGCGTAAAAGGCGGCGCGCCCGGCGGGAGGGGAGAGCAGAACGATTTGACGGCTCTCCGGGTCGGGCGTCTCGCGGTAATCCGTCAGCGTGATGCTGTCGATGCGCGCCCCGGCGAGCGGGATCGAACCGGAAATGCGTGCGTCCTGTATCGGAATACGCGCCTCGTCCGTCCCGCCCGTCGGCCGGGCGGCGGCGGGGCTTGCACCCGGGGTGACGCCGGACGGGGCAGGCAGGCCTCCGGGCGTCGGGATGGCGTCCGTTTGCGCGCCGGGCGTCCCCGGTGCGCCGGGCCCGCCGGCCTCCCCGGCCGGAGGCGGCGGCTCGGGCGGCGGCATCATCATGTTGAACACAAGCAGGATGCCGATCGAGATGACGATCGCGAGGAGGAGGTTGCGGTTGTCGGGCACGGGGCGGAAGCGTCCGTTCAGCGGCGGGGCGCGCTGTTGTCAGGCGGCACCGGGTCATAGCCCGAACCGCCCAGGGGATGGCAGCGGGCGAGGCGTTTCGCCGCAAGCCAGCCGCCGCGCAGCGCACCGTGCCTGTCGATGGCCTCGAGCGCGAAGGTCGAGCAGGTCGGCAGATAGCGGCAATTGGCCGGAAGCCACGGCGAGATCAGCCAGCGGTAGGCGTAGACCGGCGCCTTGAGCAGCAGCCTCATCGCCGTTCGACCCGGTCGGCGGCAGCTTTCAGGTCGCCGACCAGCGCCTCCCACGGCCGCGAGAGCGCGGCGCGGCGGCCGATCACGACATAGTCTCTGCCGGCGCGCGGCCCCAGCGACTCGCGGACGGCAGCCCGCAGCCGCCGGCGCACCCGGTTGCGCTCAACGGCATTGCCGACCTTCTTGGAAACGGTATAGCCGACCCTCAGGGGCCCATCGTCGTCGCGGGCGCGCATTTGCAGCACCAGCCCCGTCGCGGCCCAGCGCCGGCCGGTCGCCCGGACACGGAGGAAGTCGGCGCGTTTCTTGAGCGTCCGGGGGGCGTCCATGCGGGTCGGCGGGGCCGGGCTCAGGCCGAGAGGACCTTGCGCCCCTTGGCGCGGCGCCGTTTCAGCACGCGGCGGCCCCCCACGGTCGCCTTGCGGGCGCGAAAGCCATGGCGCCGCTTGCGCACGAGGCGGCTCGGCTGGAAAGTGCGTTTCACGGAAAATGAGCTCCATCGCGGACGAGACATACGGCCGCCGGCCGCATCCGGATGGCGGGATAATGGAGATACCCCGTTCGGCTGTCAACGCTATGATGGCGGGACGCGAAGACAGCGGAGGTGCGGGCATGGCCGCAACCGGGCGGCGCTCGTGGAGCGGTGCAGCGAAACGCCTCTCGATCCTGGCGGTGCTGGCGGCGGGCCTCGCCGCCTTCTTCGCCGCCGGGCTCCATGAGCAATTGAGCTTCGAGGCGCTGCGCGACAACCGGGAGATGCTGACATCCTGGGTCCGGGAGAACCTGTTCCTGGCGCTGCTCGCCTATGCCGTCGGCTATGCCGTCGTCATCGCCTTCTCGCTGCCCGTCGGCGCGGTGGCGACCATTTCCGGCGGCTTCTTCTTCGGGCTCTGGTTCGGGACCGCCGCGACGGTCATCGGCGCGACGGCGGGCGCGACGGCGCTGTTCGTTGCGGCGCAGACCGTGCTCGGCGAGCGCCTGCGGGCCAGGGTCGGGGCGGCGCTCGAACGCATGGACAGCGGCTTCCGGCAGAACGCCTTCAACTATCTTCTCGTGCTGCGGCTGGTGCCGCTGTTCCCGTTCTTCCTCGTGAACATCGCGCCGGCCTTCGCCAATGTCCGGCTTTCGACCTATGTCGCGGCCACCTTCGTCGGCATCATCCCCGGCACCTTCGTCTATACGAGCGTCGGCAACGGGCTGGGAGCGGTCTTCGACGGCGGCGGCGAACCGGACCTCGGCCTCATCCTCGAACCGGAAATCCTGCTGCCGATCCTGGGGCTTTCGGCGCTGGCGCTGGTGCCGGTGATCTACCGGCGTTTCCGGCGCAGCCCGCCGGCGGCATGACAAAACGGCTTCCGCACTCGTTTCGTTCGCTCTCGGCGCGGCTGCTGGTGCTCACTGTATTTTTCGTCATGCTGGCGGAGTTGCTGATCTACGCCCCCTCGATCGCGCGCTTCCGCACCACCTATCTGGCGGACCGGCTGGCGGACGCCCATATCGCCGCGCTTTCGCTGGAGGCCGCTCCGACGCGGGCGGTGGACGCGGCGCTGGAGAAACGCCTGTTGCGCCATGTGTCGGCCTACAGCGTCGAGCTGAGGGTGGGCGAGCACACGACCTACATGCTCGGCGGCAGCATGCCGCCGGAAGTGGACGCCGCCTTCGATCTGGACAAGGCCATGGCGGTCTCCTCGATCTGGGAAGCCGCCGCCACCCTGGCCCAAGCGCACAACAGGGTGCTGAGGGTCAGCGGCGTCTCCTCGCACGAGCCGGGCGCGCGGGTGGAGGTCACGATGGACGAGTGGCCGATGCGCGAGGCGATGATCGCCTATTCCGAGCGCATCCTGGTTCTCTCCCTCATCATCTCGGCGCTGACGGCGGCGGCGGTCTTTCTGGCCCTGCACTGGCTCATGGTCCGCCCGATGGGCCGGTTGACCGAGGCGATGGTGCGGTTCGGCACGGACCCCGAAGACCAGAGCCGCATCCACGCGCCGTCCGCGCGCAGCGACGAGATCGGCATGGCCGAGCGCCAGCTTTCCGGGATGCAGCGCCGGCTTCATGCCGCGCTCAGCCACCGCGCGCATCTGGCCGCGGTCGGCGAAGGCGTGGCGAAGATCAACCACGACCTGCGCAACATGCTGGCCTCGGCGCAGCTTGTCTCCGACAGCCTCGGCGAAAGCCGCGACCCCCGTGTGCGCAAGGCCGTCCCCACCCTGGTGGGCGCGCTCGACAGGGCGGTCGGCCTCTGCACGCGCGTCGTGGACTTCGCGCGCGCCGGCGGCCCCCAGCTTTTCCTGGAGGCGGTGCCGCTGGCGGAGCTGATCGACGACGCGGCGAGCGTCGCCGGCAGGGGCGTGGCCTGGACCAACGGCGTCGGGGCCGGAATCGCGGTGGAAGGCGACCGCGAGCAGCTGTTCCGCGTCTTCGTCAATCTGGCCCGCAACGCCGCGGAAGCGGGCGCCAGGACCGTTTCCACGACCGCCAGGGCGCGGGACGGCCGCATATATGTCACGGTCGCCGACGACGGCCCCGGCCTGCCGGAGCGGGCGCGCGAGAACCTGTTCCGGCCGTTCCAGGGCTCGACGAGGCCGGACGGGTCGGGGCTCGGGCTCGCGATTGCGCGCGAGATCATGCGCGCCCACGGCGGCTCCATCCGGTTGATTTCTTCGGACGGCGGGGGAACTGTCTTCCGGCTGGATTTCGCGGCGGGCAGGGAGCGGCGATGAGCGGACGGGAAGGCGGGGCCTGGAACCCCGGGCAGTATCTGCGCTTCGGCGGGCACCGCCTGCGGCCTGCGGTCGAACTGTTCCAGCGGGTCGAGCACGACAATGTCCGCATCGCCGTCGACATGGGCTGCGGGACCGGCGACATCGCCCTCGCCATGGCGGCGCGCTGGCCGGAGGCGGAGGTGCGCGGGCACGACCTCTCCGAGGCGATGCTGGAGGCGGCTGCGGCCCGGGACCCGCAAGCGCGCGTCTCCTGGTCGCGGGCGGACCTTCGCGACTGGCGGCCCGACCGGCCGGTGGACGTGCTTTACGCCAACGCCGTTTACCAGTGGGCGGACGACCATGAAGCGCTGTTTCCGCGCCTGCTGGGCAGGCTGGCGCCGGGCGGGGTGTTCGCGGCGCAGATGCCGATGAGCTGGTCGGAGCCGAGCCACAGGGGCATGCGCGATGTCCTCGACGAGCATGGCTTCGGCACGCCGGAATTGCGGGCGGGGCTCGCGCGCAAGTGGGTGGCCGAGGCCGACTGGTATTACGGCCTGTTCCGCCCCCTGGTGTCGGAGCTGGACATCTGGGAGACGCGCTACATCCAGGTGCTGCAGGGCGAGGACCCGGTGCTGGAATGGGTCAAGGGCACGGGGCTGCGCCCGGTTCTGGAGGCGCTGGAGGGCGAGGAGAAGGAGCGTTTCCTCGCGGCCTACGCAGCCCGCCTCCGCGAGCTCTATCCGAGGCGCGAAGGCGGCGAGACCCTCTACCCCTTCCCCCGCCTGTTCATCGTGGCGCGGATGTAGGGCCACCGCATGCACGCATCCCGTCCCGGTTTGCGTGCGGTATGCCCGTCGACCCGGCCGCGTATCGAGGGACCCCGGCGAAGTGTCATGGAATGTCATGATGTGTCATGTTTTGTCATGCGGGGCTGCTTCCGCCTCCCCTTCGCCTTCGCGCTCTTCGCGGCGGTGTATTCGGGCGCCAGCCTTGCGGCCAGCGCTGCCGCCAGTTGAGGGCGGGGATCGTTCACGGTCATGCGAGCCTCCTTCCAGGCAAAGGGCGGGACGGGATGTCCCTGTTTTGCGCGCGTTTCGCGTGCGGGCGCGGGCGGGTGTCGGCGCCGGCGCGGTTCGCGCACCTGATTGCGCGCGCGAGACGGCGCACGCACCTCTCGCGCTTGC
>JAJDVH010000236.1 GCA_022826185.1 Alphaproteobacteria bacterium | reverse complement strand
TCGCCCCGAACGCGGCCAGCGCCTGCTTCCAGCGCGTCACGTGGGCGTCGCCGTTCGCCGTCTCCTGCGCAAAGCCCTGCACGTCCGCAAGCACCGTCCCCGTCAGGCAGGCGTTCGACGGCGCGTCGTTGTCGCCGATCCTGATCGTCAAGTCGCCCGTCGTGCCCGGCGAAAGGCCGGAAGGCAGCGGGCCGCCAAGCTCCAGGACGAGCGTCTCCACGGCCTCGACGTCGCCGTCGTCCACGACCGAAAGCTCCGCCGTGCCGCGGGTCGCGCCGTCGGCGATGGAGATCGTTCCGGCCAGGGTGTAGTCGGCGGGCGCCGCCGTCGTGCCGGAGGCCCGCGCCTGAACCGGGACGGCGAGCGCCTGGCCCGTCGCGTTCGCGGCGCCCAGCATCGCCGTGACCGTCAGCGCCGGATCGCCCTCGTCGACGGCGCTGCCGCTCACCGACAGGGAGACCGCCTTGACGTTGTTGTCCGTGATGACGATCTGTCCGTCGCCGTTGCGCGACCCCGTGGCACCGTCGCTGAGGCGGATCGCCCGGAGGACCGGCGGGTTGCCGCCTGACGACGCCGGGATCGACACCGTCACCGTCTCGCTGTCGCTGTTGACGTCCTCCAGCGCCGACAGGGAAAGCGTCATCGACGTGGCGCTCGCCCCTGAATTCGGCCCATAGAAGATCACCTCCGGAGTCGAGTCCAGTGTCTGGCAGATCACGCCCGGCTGCAGGGGATCCGGATCCGGGCAGGTCAGCGTGAAGAGCGTCCCAGCCGCCCCGCCCGTGAACTGCAGCGGCACCCTCAGGGCCTCGTCCTCCAAGAGGCCGCGCGTCAGCGTCAGCACGATCTCCGCCGTGTCAGCCGCATCGTTCTCCGTGGCGGTGGCGTCGGGCACCGTCAGCGTCACCCCGGTTGCGTCGTCGTCGGAGATCGTGACCGTGACATGGTCCGCCGCGCCCGCCGCAAGGCCCGAAGGCAGCGGGCCGCCCAGCTCGATGACGAGCGTCTCCACGTGCTCGTCGTCGCCGTCGTCCACCACCGCAAGGTCCGCCGTGCCGCTGGTTGCGCCGTTGGCGATGGAGATCGTGCCGGCCAGGGTGTAGTCGGCCGCCGACGCCGTCGTGCCGGCCGCGCGCGTCTGCACCGGGATGGCGAGCACAGAGCCTGTCGCGTTCGCGGTCCCCAGCGTCGCCGTGACGGTCAGCGCCGGATCGCCCTCCGCGACCACACCATTACCGCTCACCGACAGCAATACCGAGTTGGACGGTACCGTCACGGAGACGCCCGGCAGCTTCGCAGTGGCGATGTTGTAGTTGCCGCCCGTCGATGAAGTCGTGTGCGAGATAGAAGCCGTGCCGAGAGCGATGCCCGTCACCGTCACGGTCTGCGGGACATGCCAGTTTCCGGTAGTGAATGTCAGCGGCCGGCTCACCGTGGCCACCGTCGCGTCGTCGCTGGCCGGGGTGACCGTCACGGAGGCATCCGGTGGCGACAGCAGCCGGATGCCATAGGTTGCAGCGTCGCCGGCATTCACCGACAGGCTTTCGTGAGCGTCATCGACCACGAGCCCCGTCACGCGCGACGAGGTCCTGTTGAAGGGCTTCATGTCGCTGGCCGTCAGCAGCGCGTCGAAATAGGCGATCCGGTTCGGGATCGTCTCGTAGATGGTCCTTTCCCATCCGGTGCTGATCCTCGACGGTCGATAACGGGCTGCCAGATACACCAGGAAGGACTCCGCCACATCCTCCCGATTGGGATTGGTCCGTGCATAGGGCGAGATGAACGCCCCGTCGGCGTTCTGCGCTGCCACCCAGGCACTGTCCGGTTCAATCCGATCGTCCAGCGACGTATGCGTTGCCTCGTGGAACATTATTTCCCCGATAACCGTTTCGTGCACCCTTTCCGGATAGAAGAGGACTGTCCCCCCACTGGCGGCAATTTGTTGCTCTCCCTTGTGCAACTTGAGGTCGCGAAGCCCGCTTGCCGGCTTGATTCCGGTCCGCAGCACTTTCGGCAGGCGTCCGACGTACTTGCCGTATTCTTCGGCCACGCTCGTCGCTTCCGCTTCCGTATAGGTCTCATCGACCTTGATCTCGATGGCTTCCTCCCCGCTGCCGCAACTGACATTGAAGATCCAGGCAAGGCGACTTTGCCCAAATGTGCCAGGTCCCAGCGGGGCCATGAGCCTGATCTGTCGGGCCGGATTGCCCTTCGAGACCGTGCAGACGGAAGGGTCGGAAGATGTGATAATGCCCGGTTCCTGAATCGATGTACCCCATTCCCTCCATGGAGTCGCAGTTGCCTCATGAGCCTCGGCTACCCTTTGCGGCCACAGGATCAGGCATGCGGCGGCGAGGGCTGCAACGAGGACCGCATGCGCCGCCTTTCTCGTGGTTTGCGGGACCTTCATTGCCGAACCCGGATCGCCGCTGGCACGGGCACACGTGTCGAACCGTAGTCTGGCAAACCAGTGCAGGGCCGAGGCAGGCCGAGATACAGCCTGCAGATGCCGACATGCCCATCCGCTATCGTGTGGACGAAAGTGCGGTCGGAACTGTCAAGGGGTGATGCGAAGCGCCGACCGGCAAAAGCGGAAGACTCAGACGGGGGGGCAGGCGGGCGGGAGAGGTCCCATGCCGATGCGCTCATGGCCGAAGCCTGGACGTAGATGTGGCGGCTCGGCTCGGCTCGGCTCGGCTCGGCTCGGCTCGGCTCGGCGTACTTGAGGGGAGACGGGCAGGCTTGTCAACGCCAGGTTCCGGAAAATCCTCAACAGGCCGCGAACGGCGCGCGAAGGGATGCCCCCGACTGTCTCCGGCGTCGCGGACGAGGGCGTCCCCGCGATTGCATGGACCGGCTTCGGCATTGGCTCTCTCTTGCCTCGGGCAGGTCCCGGAACGGCCGCAAGGACGCGGCGGGGGACCCGCATGGTCGTCTTGCGTGATGATTCGCCGTTGTGCACGGTCTGTCAAGCATGCGAAAGCGAGCGGGGAGCAGGAGTGCTTTCCTGCCGGATTCCAGTGCCGTGCGCGGCGTCCGGGGACGAGGATCGTGTCCGCGCGTCTTGGCGTAACGTCGCCGCCGGACGGCGAATCGCGGCACCATGCTCCGCTTGGCTGCAAGACGTGCCATGCGGGATGCGACGGGCGACGTTCCGGTCCGCCGGGGCCTGTCCGCGCCGCCCAGGACAGGACCTGGGCGACCGCCCGGACCCGCGTGCGGAACGCATAGTGGCCTTGCGCCGCCAGAGAGCGCCCGGAGCCTGAATTCACTTGCTTCCCACGTGAATCCCCTCGGCCCTCGGTCGCGGAATCCGGGCGGAAGCGCCGCCGACCGGGAGGTCCGCAGCCTCAGACGATTCCGCCTCTGGCACCATCTTCCTCCAAGCGGACGACATCCAGATTGCGGGCCTGAGGGTTCCGCTCAAACCAGCAAGGTTGCCGGTGTCTTCCACGGTGTCTTCCACGGTGTTGGCATCGGCTTCAAAGAAAACATGTTTGTCGCCGTCCGCCAAGTACCACCGACTGGCTGTAAAGCCGGGCGAAGCGGCGTCTCTCTACTGTATTCGATCCGTTGTCGATGGTCGCGGCGACCCGCTGCGCGAGGCGCATCCGGATCTCCTCCCGCGTTGTCCATACGATTTGCTGCACTGCCGTCCATCGAAGTGGTTCAGCCCCTTGTCGATCACCTCTTTGCGGCAATTGAAGATTACCAATAGGCCGAGCCCGTACGCGAACCCGCCCTCGTGGGAGACACGACCGTACAGGCCGTCTCTGACCTGCGTATGCGCGAATAGCAGGAAACGCCGTCGCCTGAGGTCTGCGATGATCTCATCGTCGATCCTGTCGTTGAATTCGGTCTTGTCAATGAGGATCGGCCCACCCTATCCAAGCCAATTGGTTTGCGTAAAGAGTAAAAAAATTGCGACTCCTAGCGCGTATTCGCTACTAGTCCTCCACCAAACACCTGGGGTCCTTGTCCTCTAACTCACCATTTTGAAAATAAGTCATAGCCCGGCAGCCGCCTTTGCAAACACTTCCAGCCGCGCAAGTGGAACACGCCCCAAATAGCTTTGGTGTCGTGATGTGTTCTCTAAAGGCAAGTATCCTATCGTCTTCCGTCCACACATCTGCGAAACTCTTCTTGGCGATACTTTCGCGAGAATGATGTTCTGGGAATTGAATGAACATCGGGCATGCCACGAGTTTTCCATCTGGTAATACATAAACCTCCCGAGTCCCCGCTGGACAACCCGTTAAACTGCTCCGACTCACATCCTTCAATTGAGCTATTCGTGTAAACACAGTCTCTTCAATGTTTGGTGCAGGGACAAATCTGTTGACTACGACCATCGTTGCTTCGTACTTTATCCTTAAGGCTTCGATACGATCTACGATATCTCTCCTAGTAGAAGCGTTAGTGATAACCAAAGACCGTTGCTCCGATCGAATTGGAACTAGATTATTAAACTGGTAAGCGTCGATTCCTAGATTGTCGGCGAACTCTGCCATTTCCTCTAAGTTTTCTTGGTTCTCTGTTGTCACGACTGACGCAATTGAAATAGGCAAACCTAATTGCCTCAGAAGCATTATTCCTTCAACAACATCGTCGAACTTCCCGCGGAGTGTATCATTTCCTTGTGCCGTATGGCTATCAAGTGATGCAGAAACAATCTTCTGTATATCCATCTCCGCAAAAATCTTGAGTTCAGTCTTTCTCGCCGACACTATCTGAATAGTGGCGTTTGTCGTAAGCTCAATACCCAAAATTCCAGCCTTTGCAGCATGTGTCATGATCTCAACGATGTCACGACGAAGTAGCGCCTCTCCACCTATGAGTTTCAATGATCTCACACCAGCATCGTGCAGGTCGTCGATGATTGACTTCCATTGTTCCGTGGTAAGCGAAGAGTCAGCCTCTTTCAAAAATGGCACAATATAGCAGTAGCTACACGACAAGTTGCAAGCCGGTGTCAGGTAAAGGGAGGCTTCGGTCGGTTGGAAACTAAGATCAAACTTAGGTACGGACACTACAAAACTGTTTGTCTCTACAACACCCTCCTTTGGCAACAGCGCTTTGTCAATGTGACCTAGGGTACTTCTACCCGTTCGCTTTTCTGCGACGAATACTGTGGCGCGGGTCATAGTTATCTCCGACTGCAAGTCCCTTACAAAATGACTATTTTTTGACGTCGGTGGAACCATCACCCGTTACTATACGGACCTTGGATGGCTGATTCCGATCAGTTCCTTCGGGAACAATTTCTATTTTGGTCACTTCATTTAGTGGGATGGAATGTTCGTTTCCAGCTCTGTCAGTGAAGTACATAACAGCCTTGCAACCAGGCATGTTGATTGCAGTGGTGGTGATTTCCTCGAATTCTGCGAGGAGCTCTACGTCTTTGTCATCGGCTGCCATATCGAAATTCCTTTCCTCTCGGGATGGTAGGATGACTGAGAATCGTCCTCCATGCTAGAGCCATTCAACAAAGATACCGTATGGGGGTAAGGCCAGTGGCGAAAGCTGTACTGCCCTTGGTTAGGCGAGCGGTCAGACGATGAAGCGCATAGCACAGCCGCTGCTCCACATCTACCGACCCACCCTCTACGTCTTCCAAGGGCAACTGCCGCTCGTCCACAAGCTACCCTGCCCGACCGCCTGCCATAGACCAGCCAGTGCGCTTCTTGCACCCGAAGCTGTGGTTTGGCTTCAACTGCCCGATCATCGCCCGCGAAGAGCCGCCTGAGAGTATATCCGGTCCCGGGGACTTCGCGGTGCACCCGGCACAGAGCCCCGAGGGCTCCGCAAATAGGACCTCGCCACCTCCCGACGCAATCGTACCACTTGAAGCTGCAAGCTACGTGATTTCTGGTCCAACGAGCAACCTTCTCATCCACATTACGACCTGCCCGCAAACTGCGATATTCTGAGGCGATGCGCCCTGACCGGACGCTGCGCCGCCTCCCGCGAGCACGCGCTGATCGTGTTTCAAGGTTCCTTTGACACCTTCCCGGGATCGCAAGGCGTCATCCGCCGCAATCGATCGACCGTCCCCCGACCGGCGCCGGCCGAAACCCATAATGCGACAACTCGATCGAGCGGCGCGCTCCAGAAGGCCCGACAGGTTCGCCGCGCGGTTCGGGGCCGGCTGGGCGATGCCGGGATTCCACTGCATTCCTCCCGGCCCGCACTCGGCGCCGTTTCCCCGAGAACCTGCAGGTCGTGGGCCTGAGGGTCCCAGCCTGTCAAGTCCAGTTCAATTCTGACCCATGAGTCGCGTCCAATTTTGACCCACCTTCCGGCCTTTCCTTTTCCCAGTAGCATCTTCTCATCCGGGCATTTTGCTCCGGTGTTCAGGTTCCGCTGCAGGAGAAGAGGAAGATG